>CAMWQJ010000070.1 GCA_947176415.1 uncultured Ruminococcus sp.
TAACACTTGAAAATCTGAATATCAGCGGAATGATGAAGAACAGACATCTTTCAAAGGCGATTGCACAGCAGAAATTCTTTGAGTTCAGAACGAAGATAACTGCAAAATGCAGGGAATATGGCATTGAATTAAGATTTGTTGACAGATTCTATCCATCAAGCAAAACTTGCCATAACTGTGGCTGTATCAAATCTGATTTGAAGTTATCAGACAGAATCTATACTTGTTCTGAATGTGGATATACAGCAGACAGAGACTTCAATGCAAGCCTGAACCTAAGAGATTGTCTGACTTATCAGATTGCATAAAAAAGCAACGATAAGTATGTACCATAGGCTATATGAGGTGTTGTTATGAAAGATATAGAAAGAGATAATAAAATTTTCAGAATATGCTATGTATGTAGAAATGAATTGGAATTAAATAGTAATAACTTCTACAAAAACAAAACAAAAGATAAAGGCTATGAATTGTGTTGTAAATCTTGTTCAAAATTCAGATTATCTCAGTATAAGCCAACAAAGAAAAATGAGCAAGAAAAGAAAGAATATAATGAATACCGAAACAATTGGAGAAAACAACAATTTCAAAAAGGTCTTTGCAAAGTTTGTAAAGAACCACATTTACCAAATGCAAAAACTTGCAAAAAACACTTTTTAGCTGATTTAGCAAGTTCACATTTAGGAAGCACAAAATATTGGCATAAGTTGGAAGAATTGTTTGATACGCAGAATGGTATGTGTGCAATTTCAGGACTGACAATAAAACTTGGCGTTAATGCCTCTATCGACCACATAAAGCCATTATCAAAATACCCTGAATTATTAAACGAATTATCTAATTTGCAATGGGTAGATAGTAGAATTAATCTCATGAAGTTAGATATGGAAAGTGAAGAATTTTTATCTCTTGTAAATACGATTTATAAATATAATTTATAACATACACTTTATACGGGAATTTACGCCTGTGGACTGTACATGAACTTGTGAGTAGATTCTGACTTGTCATTATCAAAAGCATACAGGTTGAAACAGGAATTTTCTCAATATGGGTATATCTGTCCATATTTTGAGTAGCAGTAGCAGTATGTCACAATGGTGTTTTTACGGTGTTTTCAGACCGCTGTCGACTTATCAGGAATGTGATACGGGAAAACACGGGAAAAAGCGGTTTTTTTAGGGTTCGGGCGGTAGTCAGACGGGATTAAGGCGGTTCGATGCGGACGCACACGGCAAAAAAAGCCCCCCGCTTTTCAGGCGGAGGACTGTTCAGACTTTGCAAAAATTTTTTTTTAAAACCCCTTGACAAATCCAAAAAGATATGCTATAATGTCTATGTCGTCGGATTTATCGTTCAGGTTATTTCCAGCCTGATTCGTTCGGCTACGGTGGCTATAAACTCCGTGTTGCCGGGTTTGCCGACGGGGTAGCCGAAGAACTCATTGAAGGCTTTTGGCGTGTTATGCTGAAAAGCAAGCTCTATGGCGTTTCTGATAGAACGCTCGATACTGAGTGGCTTTGCGTTGAAAATGTCGCCAAGAATATAATAGAGTTCGTAATTTACATTCTCGATTAAATCAGGGTTGTAAAAAACTTTTTGTATCGCCACCGTCAGATAGCGATAGCCTTTCAGATTCGGCTGAATGCCGATAGATAACAGCAGTCTGCCTATGGCGTGTTCGACGTGCTGTCCTGTTGCCGTAAGGCAGTAGCGGATTAAGTCTGTTATCGGATTTATTCCGATAGAAGCCGAGATAAAGAGTATGCCGTTGTTTTCAACGATGAGAGGATTTGTTTCGGGTACAAGTACGAAAACTCTAAAGTTTGTACGGCGTGAGATGAGCATTTCCTCAAACTCTTCCGTCATTTCTTCGTGGCTCGTGTCTATAAGGACAGCGTTTACACGGTCTCTCTTTACCTCGTCGAATATCTCAGGGGTAAAGTCCTTGCGTGTTACGGCATAAATGCCAGCCTCCGTGAGAGCGTTCGCAATCTTCAAACCTGCGTTGTTGCCCTCCTTGGTTTCGATTATGATTTTCTTCTTAATTGTCATCATGACAATTCCTCCTTATAAAAAATATTTTTGTCTCGGCGAGTCCGTAACGGCAGAGGTTGTTTTGTAATCTGTGCTGTTATGTTGTTTCGCCTTGACTATGTGTCTAGTATAACTCCGCTCGGAGAAAAAGTCAAGCCACACAAACCACTAAACTTTAAGGGGGAGTTCAAGTCACTATTTGTCGCAAACGGACAAAGTTTAGTATTTCTGCAAGAAAAATGTCGAAAATCTATTGACAAGTATTGGCTTTTTTGGTATAGTGTGCGTGAGTCGCAAAAAATTAAAAAGGATTTTGAAATTTTTCTCCGCATGGACGGAGAGTTGATTAGACCCTAAGGGGTCTTATTTTTATGTAATTTTTTAACCAATATCAGCAAGAAATCCCCCACTTCTAAGCGAACGAAGTGAGCGAAAGTGGGGGATGTCACTAAAGGAGATAAAAAATGGAAGAGAGAACTTATTCGGAAAGTGAGTATAAAGCACTGGAAAACCAGCTGGAAGAGCTGAAAAAATCCTGCGAGGACTACAAGCAGAAGTGGGAGGCGTCGGAACAGGCACTGAAAGACTTTGAATACCAAACGAAAGTCGGCAGTTACGTAAAACAATTGGCGTTTAAAAATGACATTTACGAAAAATATTTTACTGACTTGATAACTGAAGTGGGGCTGAAATTCGACGGCGACACGCTCATCGGGGTGGACGGTCTTGTCAAGGAGTTCAGGGAAAAATATCCAGAGGCTTTCAGGTCAGATGAAGAGCTTCCGGAGTTTTCGGTAAGCATGACGGGCGATTCTCTGAGGGGTGAGGACAGCGAATTTGTAAAAAATGTAATGGGAATTAAGTAAGGGGGATTTATGTCAAATACTATTACACGTGTAAAAAAATATATTAATCATCTCGACGAGGTTTACAGGCAAGCAAGCCTGACGAACGACCTTGAAAGCAGTCCGGCGGTGATTCAGAGCGGAAACAATGCGGGGGAGATTCTGATTCCGAAAATCGAGACCGACGGGCTCGCCCCTTACGACCGTGACAGCGGTTACGTCGACGGCACGGACAAGCTGAACTGGCAGACGGTGACTTTTGATTATGACCGTGGGCGTGCGTTTTCGGTTGATGCGATGGACGACGACGAGACAATCGGCGTATCTTTCGGAATGCTTTCAGCTGAGTTTATCAGGACTCAGGTCGTTCCTGAGATGGACGCTTACCGTTTTGCAAAGTACGCTTCTGCGACGGGAATCGGCTTAAAATCGGAGAATCTGACGGACGGCGACAAGGTATGCTCGGCGATAACGACCGCCAACAATGCTTTTGACGAAGCCGAAGTGAACACCGAAAACCGCTATCTTTTTATAACGCCGTCGCTCTACAATGCGGTTATTTCGCTCGACACCTACAAGTCCAAGGCGATGCTCGAGGGGTTCGCAAGGGTCATCAGAGTGCCTCAGAATCGTTTTTACACGGCGATTGACCTGCTGGACGGCAAGTCCGAGGGCGAGGAAAAGGGCGGTTATCGCAAGTCGGCGACGGGCAAAAAGATTAACTTTATGATTATCGAAAAGTCCGCCGTTATTCAGTTCACCAAGCACGCCGTCAACAAAATCATCACGCCCGAAGCCAATCAGACGGCTGATGCGTGGAAATTTTTCTATCGTGTTTACGGTCTGACAGCGGTCTATGCGAACAAAGTTTCCGGCATTTACTGCTCCCATACAACAACATGATTTACGTCGATTTCCCCTATTATCAGGGTTTTTTTCACGGTTCGCTGATTCAGTCGGAAGAGGTTTTCCGCACTTTTTCGGAGCGTGCAACGGAATTTATTAACACAATTACTTTTAATCGGCTCGCCGATTCGGAAAAGTTAAAACTTCATGAAGAAAAAGTTAAAAAATGTGTATGTGCTTTGGCGGAGAAATTTTTCTGTCGGAGCATGATTTTTTCGGACGGACTTCCCGATGTGGCAAAAATGCCCGAAATTTCGGAGAGTATCGGGGCTTACTCGGTCAGCCGTGCGAATCCTTTTGACTACGTGCGTGAAGTTTCGATGTCCGATGCGGAATTTCTGAAATCCCTGAAAGCCACGGCTTTTCTCTACCTCGGCAACACCGGACTGCTTTTCAGGGGAGTGGAATGATGTTCACCAACGCAAAAGTTATAACGTTATTCCATAAAACAATTGACAATATAAACCGTATTCCGAAGTGGGAAAAACACCTGTTTTTCGGGGTTTATTGGGAAAACTGCTCGGGGCAGTCGGAGCAGAAAAAGGGCATGGCGGAGAGCTGTGAAATTCTCTGTATAATCCCTGAAAAACATTTAACTTGTATGCCAGTGGCGGACGATTTAATCGCTCTCGGAGACGCTGAAAATCAGGATAAAACTTTTACCGTAATGTCTGTTAAAGAGTTCTGCTATGGCTCAGAAAAAGTCCGTCATATTGAGGTGAAAGCAAAGTGAAATTCAATTTTAAACTTGACTTAAAAGGCGTAAATCCGCAGAAAATCCGCTCTGTACAGATTTATATTGACAACGAGGTTTTGAGGCGTTCCGACCCGCTTGTGCCAATGAAAACAGGTATGCTTAAAAAGTCGGGAATCAACGGCACAAGTGCAGGGTCAGGGGTTATAAGGTACAGCACTCCGTATGCGAAAATGCAGTATTTTCGGGGAAAATCGAGCAATCAGAGAGGGCGTCTGTGGATGCGGAGAATGTGGACAGCCGAGGGAAAAGATATTCTCCGTCATGCACAGGAAATACTGAATGGAGAGTGATTTTTTTGTGAAAATCATAGAAAGTGTGCGTGATTTTATTTCAAAATGTCCTCTTTTGGCGGACAATAGACTTCTTAACGTCGACCGTCTCGGAAGTGACATTGAATACACGGTTGACGGCGAAATCACCGAGCCGATTTTACGCCGATATACCGACGGTTCTACGCTTCGGCAGTTCAATTTTGTTTTTGCGAGCCGTGAAAAATACGGTGCGGACACGCTCCAGAATATCGCAAATTCGGGATTTTACGAGGACTTCGCAGACTGGATTGAAGCACAGTCCGAGAGCGGAAATTTGCCGAAATTAAGCCGTTTTCGCATACCACAATACATCGAAGTGCAGTCGGGCGGATACGTATTTGACACCGACGACAGCACCGCACGCTACCAGATTCAATTGAAATTTGTCTATTATCAGGACAGGAGGTACACAAATGGGTAAAAATTTAAACAATGGAAATCTTGTTACACGTCCCCAGAAACTCGCTTTTTACAAGCTCCCGACGGGTGCTTATCAGAGAATGGAGGGGTTTACTGATTTAAGTTATTCACAAAATCCTAAAGAATACAGCCGTCAGTACGTTGATGAGGACTTCGAGCGTACCGACATCGTCGGCTACGCTCCGTCTATTTCGTACAGTTTTGACCGATATACAGGCAATCGTGTGCTGTCGGACATCGTGAAAATCACGGAAAACGAGTTCGTCGGCGACCTCATGAAACGCACGATTGTGACCGTCGACATCACGGACGAGGTGACGGACGGCTATGGTAACGCAAAAATGCGTGACTACGCCGTAATCCCCGATTCTTCGGGCGATTCGACCGATTGTCTCACCTATTCGGGCACTTTCAAGGCGAGGGGCGGACTGTGCGACTGCGTGGCGACCTCCGACGATGACTGGCAGACGATTTCGGTGACTCCGCACGTGAGCGAGTCGACGAGTGCCAATATTTTTGTCACGGGAGATGGTGTTCGTGGGACGATTTCAAATTCTTCAGGCGGTACGCATATTCAGGGCGATATTACCAAAAATACAAGTGTAGCAATTGAAATTATTAGTAGTTTTGTCGGTGCGAGTATAACCATGCACCGCATAACCAACGGATTCCCCATAAAAATCGCAAGCGGTAAGGGCGTGCTAACGAGCGAAGGAAACACGGTTAGCAGTGATGTGACGTACTCGGTGGCGGTTGAGGCTGGCGGAAAATCCACCTACTATACAATCGACCTGACGGCTGTCGATTAAGGGGGTGAAAGCGTGGAAAATGGCTATATTTGGGCAATAAACGGCTGTGAGTTCGAGCTTGATATGGAGGACGCAGACACCGCCGAGCGTTATGTTTCGGCTCTCGGGGTTCTCGAAAGGGCGGAAAGTGCGAATTTCAGCGATATATCGTCAAAAATCCGCTTTTACTGCAAGACGTGCCGAGAATTTTATGATGCTCTTCTGGGCGAGGGGGCTTCTGAAAAAATCTTTGCAGGAATCGGCGAAAATGCCCGAAAATACGACGAAATATTTACTTCGCTACTTGATTTTATCGCAGGTCAGCGAAACTCCGCAACTCTCCGCATGGAAAATCTCACGAAAAGATATACTCCGAAAAGGGCAAAAAATGTTAAATCTTTTGTTTGAGGACTTCCCCGATGCTGTAGAAGTGTCGGGGAAATTCTATAAAATTGTCACGGATTTCCGTGACTGGATAGCCTTTTATGACATGATGTCAGATGAGAAAATCCCCGAAAAACAGCGGATTTTGACGGCTCTGCAATGGTTTGCGGAAGAAATTCCCGAAAATCTTACGGGAGCTTTTGAGGCACTGCTCCGATTTGCTTCGTGCGACGGAATACATTACGCCATGGGCGGAGAAAGTGCCGAAAAATCGGAAAAAACCCCGACTTTTTCATGGCTTTACGACTCGGTTTATATACTCGGTGCGTTCAGACAGGTTTACAATATTGACTTAATCCGTGAAAAATATTTACATTGGTGGGAGTTTTCGGCACTTTTTGAGGCTCTGCCCGAAGATGTTCCGCTGAAAAAGAGGATTGCGTACAGACAGGTTAAAATAAATGACGTTAAAGATAAAAACAAAAAACGTGAAATTATCCGAATAAAAAGGGCGGTGGCTTTTCCGCACAAGCCGGTTTCTGCCCAGAAAACAGGGGAAATTTTCGCACTTTAAGGGGGTGTGGCAGTGGCAGACGACAAGTTAGAAATATTTACTAAAATCGACCAGCAGGGGATTGTCGACGGAATGGACGCACTCGAAGAGGGAGTCGGCGACGGAATGGAAAAAGCTAACAAGACGGCAGAGCAGAAATCGGGCGAATTTTCGGCAATTTTCAGGAACGCCGTTGACCTTGCGGGGCAGGCTCTTCAGGGACTCGCCGACAAGTCCAAGGATATTTTTGTAAATATGTTGACAGCAGGTGACGAATACAATCAGGCTATGAATCAGCTGTCCGCCTCCACGGGTGCGACCGGAGAGGAACTCGAGAGCCTGAAGGACATCGCAAAGGGCGTTTTTGCGAATAAATACGGCGAAAGTTACGAGGACGTCGCCAACGCCGTTGCGGACGTGCGGAAAAATCTTGGCGAGGTCTCGGACGAGGAGCTGAAAACCGTCACTGAGTCGGCTTTTGCACTGCGTGACGTGTTTGAATACGACATCGGCGAAAGCACCCGTGCTGTGAAAGCGATGGTCGAAAACTTCGGTATATCGGGGGAAAACGCCATGTCGCTCATCGCTGCGGGGTCGCAGAACGGTCTTGACTACTCGGGCGAACTGCTCGACAGCATTTCGGAATATTCGGTTCAGTTTGCGAAACTTGGTCTCGGTGCGGACGATATGTTTAAAATTTTTAACAGCGGAGCGGAAAACGGTGCATGGAATCTCGACAAAATCGGCGACGCTGTGAAAGAATTTTCAATCCGTGCTATCGACGGTTCGACGACGACGGCGGAAGGATTTTCGGCACTCGGAATGGACGCCGACGAAATGGCTTTGAAGTTTGCAAACGGCGGTGAATCGGCAAAAACGGCGTTTCAGGAAACCGTCTCGGCAATCGTTTCAATGGAAGACCCCGTGGCTCGTGACGCCGCCGGCGTGGCACTTTTCGGCACGATGTGGGAGGATTTGGGCGTTGAGGCGGTGGCTTCTCTCGGCAGAATCGAGGGCGGTGCTTACGATGCAGAAAACGCCATGAATGCCATAAAATCGGTAAAATACGACGATATCGGCAATGCTCTTGAGGGGCTGAGGCGGACGGTCGGAAATCTGACGATTGACGCAAAGGCGGATTTTTCGGCGGGAATCGCAGGGGCAATCGGCACGCTTGTAAATGCTCTGAACTCCGCAAACGTCGATATTTCGGTAATTTTCGCCGGTCTCGTGGG
>CAMWQJ010000071.1 GCA_947176415.1 uncultured Ruminococcus sp.
TTATTTTTTAATTATAATATAATTATGGAACAACTTATATTTGAATGGGACGAAAACAAAAATAAAATCAACAAACAGAAACACGGCTTGTCATTCGAGGAGGCAAAGGAGGTTTTCAGCGACGATAACGCTGTTCTTTTTGATGACCCTGACCATTCCATAGGCGAGGAAAGATTCCTGATTATCGGAATGACTCTGTCACAAAATATATGTCTGGTAAGCCACTGTTACAGGGATAATGACAATGTCATCCGCATTATTTCCGCAAGAAAAGCAACCAAAAACGAGAAAAGAACCTATCTGAAAGGCTGGTGATTCTATGAGAGAAGAATATAATATTGAAGAACTGAATCCCCGAAAAAATCCGTATGCAAAAAAACTCAGACAGCAGATTACTATCAATATAGACTGCAATGTAGTTGACTTTTTCAAGCAGATGTCCGCAAACTGCGGAATCCCTTATCAGACTCTTATCAATCTCTATCTTTCCGACTGCATGAACCAAAACCGAAAAATAGACATTTCATGGACTTAATCATATCTCCGCTTTTCAGCGGGGATTTTTTTATATCAGAATACAGCCGAAATCTTCAGTCATATTGTCAAGTTCGTTGACCTGTAGCAGAAAAACGGCATTGATGAGTGCGACTACCATATCAACCTTACTGGCAGACCGCTTTTTGTTGACGTACTGATTCAGATTTGTATCATAAGTGCAACGTGCATTCTGGAAGTTGATTTCAAGCATCTTATTTTCTGAATATACAAACTTTCGGCTTAAAATACGTTCTTTCAGAAGTTTTGTCGGACGGTGCAGGACACTTGAATGTTGTTTTATTTCAACGCATTCTATCGGATTTTCGGCGTTTTCGAGCTTCTGGACGGTAGAAATGGCGTTGCAACGGTCAAATCCGAGCTGAACAATGTTCACGCCGTATTTTTCCGACAGACTCATGATAAAATTTTCAACGAAAAGATAGTCTATAACCTCGTCCCCGCACTCGAAACAACAACCGTCATCAATAAGTTTCCGATAGTCGACCCTTTCGGTCTCGGACTTCTCTTTTCTGCGGTCTTTCGGGATAAATCCCCATACTTTCGCATAAATAAAGCCGTCTGCATATGTCACCATAGCAACGGCGGTATTGTCAGTCGTCTGCGACAGGTCGAGTCCTAAATAAACGTCACGACCATGCCAGAAATCGAGGTTTTCAGGCACTTTACACTGCTTGAGTTTCGTAATATCAATATATCCCTCCGTCCCCAGTCCTTTGTACTGGATATTCAGGTGCTTGCACAGAAAATTCTGCCGTTTGTTTTCGTATAAAACTGCCATTTGTCTTTGGTGACAGAGTTCATCAAAGATATATCCGTGAGCATATGCGACGGGATTTGCCTGATATATCGCCAAATCTTCCGTTTTCCATGCGTCGCCTGCCCTGTACTTGTCATCGGGTTCATAAAGAAGTGCAAAAATCCGCTGATTCTCAAGCAGATTGTCCAGCGATTTTTTAGCAACGTCTATTTCCTCAAGCATGGCATTGCTGTCATTCGGGTACTGGGTCGAAATGATAATTCCGAGTTTTTCGTGAAGTGTAATCTGCGAACTCCGCATAGCCTCAATTGGATAGTTGTCCATAGCTCCGCACTCGTCCGCAAGAAACATATTCGCAAGTTTACCGTCCATTTTGTCCTGAGAATAGGCAAGTGGCGTGTATTCGCTTTCCGTGAGTTTACAGCGGATTTCTTTCCGCAGGGTCTTGAAAATCTTCTCATCGGCAAGATACGGACTTGATTTAATGATTTTCTTTATTGCAAGCTGTAATTCAGACGACAGCTTCAAATCGGGTGCAACGCTGAAAAATCGGCTGAATTTCGGTTCAGTCAGCAGTCCGATAATAAAAATAACCGCCGAAGTGAACGTTTTGAAGTTCTTTCGGGCGATTTCAAGAAGTGCGGTCTGATAGTGGCGGAGACCGTCGGAACGTCTTACGGTGCAGAATATCGCATAGATAAAGAAAAGTGCGTAATCTTCCAGCCCGTCAAGCATTGTAACGTGCAAATCGGGGTGTACCATGAGTTTCAGGAGTTTGGTTATCTTTTTCCAGCGGTTTTCATTGATGTATATTTCAAGGTCTTTGCCGTCGGCGGTGTCAAGCCAGATTTTCGCCTGTTTTTTAACGTATATCCCGACAAATTTGTTATCGTCCCTTGCACACCATGACGCATATTTATATGCCCTGCTGTCTTGTATCAGAGTGTTTGTCACATCTGAAAATTTCGCTCCTTTCTGTTTTCGGACATGAAAAAACCGCCTGAATTATTCAAGCGGTTAATTGTTATTTAGATAATTTCAATGCTTTTAATTTCTGACCTGTAAAGAATACGTCCACCCATTGCCCCTTTGCATTTAAGTATATCAATGCTATCTTCATATGGTTCATAATTATCATAAGCGTCTGTAAAACAATCAACATAGTAATTATTGTAAGTGTCACCATCACAGCAAACAATATTTACTTTTTTTCCTACATATGATTCCAAATCCAAAATAATATCCTCCTTTATTCATTCGAGTTGGGTGTATATGGCGACATATGGGTTTTTCTTTTTGAATAATGAACTTTAACAAATGATGTTTCCTGCTTTGTTTTAGTGTCATAACCTACGTTTTTTCCAAAATCTATTATTTCCCTTGCTACTCCTGCTTTATCTATACGCACGCTACCTGTTGCAAATTTTTCATTCAAAAGCTGTTGGAGTTCGGATTGCGGAACATTAAAATAACTTTTTTCTATTCCATCTGCTGAAAAAGTTTTATATTCGCTTGTTCCTTTATAATGACGGTTTTGAATATTGGAATTTATTTGCAAAGACACTTCACCGTTTTTTTCCATCTGTCTTAATTGCTTTTGTTCTGGTGTTTCTTCTATTGTATCACTTTTTTCTGATTTGTCAACAGATTTTTCCACACCTTTTTTTGAATTATCAATTGATTTTTCAGATTCATTTGTGCTTATAGATGATTTTTCTGTACCGTCATTTGAATTATCAACAGATTTTTCAGATTTGTCAAGGTCTTTTTCTGAATTTTCAGAAGATGATGCTGATGACATTCTTCCTCCGCCTCCGCCCGAACAGAAACGCCCCCTGTCGTCGTGATTGTGGTTGTAGCGGAGTTCAAGCAGACGTCCCCGAAGTTCTATATATTGCAGTCTTCTTTCATAGTCGGAATAGTCCAAATATCTGACATTATCAGTTATCATTGTACGAATTTCTATAATTTTTTCAGTCATTTAACAGCTCCATAAGTGGATTTTCGTCTTTCCCCTGTAGATTGATGTTAGCAATTTTCGCACGTGCCTGAGGGGAAAGACATAATTCATTGCAGTAGCGGAAAAAAGCCTTTGTATAGCGGTCTTTGGTAGCCATGAGCGAGGAATCCGCCAGAAGTTCGGGATTGTCATTGACCTGCTTTTCAATCGTCTGCATACGGTCAATGCAGATACTGCATTCGTCAAGGACAAAATTGTCAAGATTGCCGAGGATTCCGCTTGATTCGAGATTTGAGACAATAAATTTAAAAATTTTTCTCTGCGGAGCAGTCAGATGTCCGGACGGTTTCAGCCTGTCCGAACTGCCTTTTAACTTGTTTTCAGTTTCAAGACGGATATTTTTTTCATTATTGGTTAAATGTTTTGAGGTGACATTTGCGGACATTGCCGGACGTGCCATTTTCTCGCTCCTTTCGGTTAAAACTTTCATTTAGGGAATATTTCGCTCAGACATGGGGGAAGTTAGGTGTATTGTGAAAAATTTTTTTCAGTCCGCAGAGGTAGGGGGGATTAGTTTTTTCAGCGTATCGGCTGGAATTTCCGACTTTTCCGCCAGTTCATGATGTACTGTGCATAGTGTGATGAGGTTGTCTTCGTCAAGCCTGAGATTAAAATTATCTTTTAACGGAATGATGTGATGTACCGAAAGCCCGTCAGATGTCAGAAGATTTTCAGAAAGGCAGACTCTGCACAGATAATAATCACGTTTCAGAATATACTTTCGTTTCTGTTGCCAGTCATAAGAACTGCGGAACTTGTCTTCCCTCGAATTTCTCTGCTGTTTATAGGCGATTTTCGGCTTTTCGTCGCAGATATAATTTCTGTCATGAACACCGCCACAATATTTGCATGATTTTTTCATATGTTGTTGATATGACAAAACGCCGTCCGACAAGGGACAGCGTTCCGCAAGGAGTTAATAATTTGGATAAGTCAGTTTGTTGTTGCCTGATTTCTTATGATACTATTCTATCACATCGAGACTACCACATTCAAGCAACTTTTCACACAACTTTTTTATTGCCTTGTTAGTCTTTCTGCGGACAGTCTCCGAACTGTAATGCATTAATTCCGCCGTCTGCTCGATAGTGTGAAACATCAGGTATCTGTGTATGAGAACCGTTTCCAAATCGTCGTCGTGAAGCTCTGCAATAGTCTCCGCAATTTCCGCAAATATATTTTCAAGTTCCTTTTTCTGCTCACTATATTTCCGTTCTATATCGGCAAGCTTCAAAAAAGCGTTTTCCGTGCCGTTTAATCGCACGTCTGATTTGCCAGTATAGTTATACTGCTTAACCCCGTCAAGCCCCTCAGCGTGCATTTTGGACGTTCTCAGGAGTATATCAAGTGCCTTTACTTTCTTTTCAGCATAAAAAGCACGGTTAAGCCAGTTTTTGACTTTTATTTCTTCCTGTGTCATCTGAGTGCCTCCAGCTTTGCGAGATTGGTTTTTATAAAAGTCTCGTCGCCCGTCATCAGACCGATGGCACGGACAGCCGTTTCAGCGATTTCCCGAATATCGTGCGATTTCTGAATATCAGTCATCAACATTCCGGCAGTCCTGATATTGTCCTGATACTGACGGCAGACTTCAAGCCTGTATCTGTGTTCCTCTGAATCCTCACGGTAACGGCGGAGCAGTATGGATTTCCGCTTTTCTGCATTGGCTTTCGTAAGTTCCTCGAACTTAAAAGCATGATATATTTTTCTGAGTTCTGCGAAATATCTGTACTCAGGCGACGGAAAGTCTGAAACGTCAAGTGTGCCGTCATATGTAAGGCGTTCAGCACAGCGGAAGTCTTCCGGATTATTGAAGTCAAATTTGTTTTTCAAAATATCGCTCCTTTCGGGTGAACGATAAATTTTTATAGTTCATCGTTGATTTCACCCTAAATATAGAAAAAAACCGTGATTTTTATTTTTTATGGGTGAACCATATGAACTATTTTCATAAACCCTTATAACTTTCTTTTTTCTACACGTAAGGAATTTATAATAGCTGATTATCGTTCACCCTTATTTTTGAATAAAGTGAATTTTTTAAGATATATAGCCATAAATTATGGGTGAACGATAAATTTTTATAGTTCACCTTTTATCCGATTGAAATGCTGTCAAGTGAGATACCATTGTAATGCCAACCTGTTTTTTTACGAACTTTATTGTAACGTTTTGACATTTCCAGTCCGAATTTACGAGACGGCATTTTATACTCGTTGCATTCTTCCGCCCACTGACAATAGACCGCATAGAGTGCCTGAGCCTTGACTTCACCGCCCTGCACAACATAGTCCGAGGCAAGAAACGCCGAAATAACGTCCATTTCGTTGCGGTACTCCTCTACAGCCTCTTCAATGACTTTCGGCTTACGGAGACCCTCCATTTTCCAAAGTTTATAGCCCTCAACAGCCCATGCCAAAATATCCGGTAACTCTTCTTCAAGTTTATGCGATAATTTTTTATCAACTGCCGACTCAGGAATAGTAACGCTGAACGGAATTATATGGATTCTGCGCCAAATTCCGAGGTCTGTGCCACGGATAGTGGGCTTGTGATTGGTTGCCATCCACAGCTTGAACTCAGGACGAAATTCAAACTCATCACCGTAAAGTTTGCGTGCAGTTATCATATCGTCGCCTGTCAGTTGCTTTAACAATCCCTCGTTAAGCCTCATGCCCTCGTTTGGTTCGACGGACGTTACAAGCCTCGCACCTTTCAGACGGGCAATATCAGAATTTGCAGAATTGGTATTTGATTTAACCATAATGCTTTCAGGCTGGATATTCGTCGCATAATCGCCCATGATTTTCCGCACGACCTCAAGAAACGTCGATTTGCCGTTTCTTCCCGTACCATAGAGAAAAAACGCACACTGTTCCGAAGTATCACCCGACAGCGAATAGCCGAGTGCCTTTTGGATATAGCGGATTAATTCCAAGTCGCCATTAAATATCTGATTCAGAAAATCAAGCCATTTATGCGGTTTTTTCGGATTTTCGGGCATTAAAGTGCCAAGCATTCGGGTCATCAGGAAGTCAGGCTTATGAGAGTTTACAGAAAAGTCATTCAGATTAAGTACACCATTACGAGAATTGACAAGAAATTTATCCGAATCAAGTTCGGTCGGACTTACTGCAACAAGATGCTCTAATTCCTTTACCATAGCCTTTTTTGAGTTGTTGGAACGTGTTTTTTTCATATGTTTCTGATAGTCAGGCAACATTTCGCCACCCTGATACTCCGCCCATAATTTTAGCTCGGACTTCATACTTTCAAGCACTCTGTCCGCCCATACAAAAATACCGCCCTTTGCGTCGTAATGCCATTTTCCGTTCCGATAGCAGAGCCAACGCCTGTCGGTATAGCAGTACCGCATGACGTCACCGCAGAGGTCGTACATTCGTTGTGCGTTGCCTGTATCGTCAAGGGTGTGCATCTTCGTCGGAGTACCTCCGACAGAAATATAATAATCGTCCTTTTTCTGCGGATTATAGACCTCCGTGCAGTTTTCAACGGCTTTTTTAAGCATGAGTTTTCCATATGTACTGTCCGACTGCTTCCTGTCCCACTTGTCACGCATAAGCCCCGAATTTCTGAATATATCGTCCATTTTTTCAGTATCACGTCCGCACCAGAACGCCAGCATATTACAGAATGCAAAATCCGCCTCAGACTGCGACTGATAGTCCGAAAAATCGCCGTTATACAGCCGTCTGAACTTCTCCCCCGACTTCGACATAAACGCCCTTTCAAGAATCTCTGAAACTGCCATATCTGCCGGACTTTCAGGAAAAAACAGAGGCGGAGCGGATTTTTTCGGCTTGTCGGGAGAGATATATTTTTTATGGAGCGGTTTTATACTTTCGGTACAGTCCGCAACTGAAAGAACGTTGTCAGGGTCGAGGGGATTTCCAGTCATGATAAAATATCGCCCCTTGTCGTACATCTCGAATTTTCCTTTACGCCTTGCACCTTCAGGCAGACTTCCCCGACAGATTATGTGCAGTCCATGACACGACTGCGACAGCTCCGTATAGCTTTTAAGACCGTCAACAAAGTCCGAGACAAAGTTTTTCTCGCCCTTTAAAAAGCCCTTTATTTCGGGAAGACAGTCGTCCAAATCCACCCCGAAATAACCACTTCCCGAAAACATAAAGCCAATACCCGAATAACTTTTCGAGGCTCTGACAGCGGTCTGAAAGTCGCTCCATGTCTGCGGATTGTTAGACATAGCCTGTCCGCCCGTCCATGGATTGACGGGGATTTTCCTGATTCCGCTATGGCTTTTCGGGTCGGATTCAGACTGCCAGCACACCCACTGCGGACATTTTTTCAGTTCGTCCGGAATTAATTCATACATAAATTTTACCTCCTGTATATCTTATATAAGAGGGCAGAAATACGCCTCCTTTCAACTGAATACTGTTGAATATTCATAAAAAATTTACATAAAATTTACATAAAATTCAAAAAGGCAAGTCGCCGTCGCTGAGAATCTCTTCATAGTCGTCAATACCGCCGTAAGACGTCCCACTGTTTGCGAAAGTCTCCGCCGTGACAGCAGTCTTGAAAATATGCTTACATTCGGGGAAATTTGATTCTTTCATATACTGGACTTCTTCATATATTTTGCCGTTATACTCACGATGACCGACAGTTACACGCATAATTTTTCCGCCGAGTTCGTCGCAGAGGTTATAGACTGTCTCGTAACTCTTTCCTGCTGGAAGTCTGACAGCCTTTGCGAGTTGCATAATCTGCCCGAAACTGTACCCTTGTACCTGCATATCCGCCTGAGTCGGTTCACGGCGTTTCCAGAGAGTATGGAAAATACAGCGGTTTTTGC
>CAMWQJ010000072.1 GCA_947176415.1 uncultured Ruminococcus sp.
TGAAAAAATTTTTACGCTGAATAAATGTGAAATTTTTTCCGAAAATATACAGCGAGGTGATAAAAATGAATAAAAATTTTGTACTTATCGGCGGACTGCTTACGGCGGTTTTTCTCTCAAATATCGGCGGATTTGTCCGTGACGGTCAGGCTCTTGACGGCTTGCGGAACGGCGTTTTAAGACTGCATATCCTTGCGGATTCGGACAGCGAGAGAGACCAGAATTTAAAACTGAAAGTCCGTGACGCACTTCTTGAAAGCGGTATCTTGAACGGTGCGGATTCGCTTGAAAGTGCTGAAAAAATGGCAGTTAAAAAGCTTGACGAAATAGAAAGAACAGCGGAAAAAACTTTGAGGGAAAACGGCTGTAATGCCGATGTTTCGGCAGAAATAACTGAAATGTATTTTGATGAGAAGGTCTACGGCGATATTACGATGCCGGCGGGAGATTATACTGCGTTGCGTGTGAAAATCGGCAGTGCAGAGGGGCATAACTGGTGGTGCGTGATGTATCCGCCATTGTGTGTGCCGTGTGCGGTCGGGGTTGATGACGACGAGGCGGTCGAGGAGGTTTTTTTCAGCGAAAAGGAAAATGATATAATCAATAATCCGCAGAAATACAAGGTGCGTTTTGCTGTATGGGACAAATTAAAGAGTATTTTCGGATAGATATTTGTTGGAAATGCTGAAATTTTATTTTGCTATTGACAAAAATAAAGAGATATATTATAATATTATGGTAAACAACAAAGCAGGACTTTCCACGTTCTCACCGCACGGATTAACCAAAACGGTCAATATTTTTTCCCGATTATTCGGGCTTATTGTGGTGGGTGCTGATTGTTTCTGTACTCATTTTTTGTTATATACACATTTTTAGTTGGAGGTGCTTGACTTATCAGCAAACAGGAACTGCAAATCAATGAAGAAATCAGAGACAGGGAAGTCCTTGTGATAGGTGCTGACGGAACGAAATTAGGCGTAATGTCAGCAAAGGAAGCTATGAACATTGCTTTTGAACAGGAACTCGACCTTGTTAAAATCGCTCCGCAGGCAACACCGCCCGTATGCAGAATTATGGATTACGGGAAATATTGCTTTGAACAGACGAAGCGTGAAAAGGAAGCCAGAAAAAATCAGAAGGTTGTTTCAATAAAGGAAATAAGAATGTTTTCCACTATAGACACGCACGACTTTGAAACAAAGGTGAATCAGGCTGTGAAGTTTCTTCAGGGCGGAGACAAGCTGAAAGTTTCCGTAAGATTCCGCAAAAGAGCCATTGCTCACCCACAACTCGGCGAAGAACTTCTGGAGCGTTTCAGGGAGGCAGTTTCTGCGGTCGGCACAGTCGATAAACCGGCTAAAATGGAGGGAAGAAGCATAGTCATGTTTGTTTCCCCGAAAGCATCAAAGTAAGAACTAACCTGTTCTGAATTAAGGAGGATTATAAAATGGCTAAGGTTAAAGTAAAAACTCATTCGGGTGCAAAGAAGCGTTTTAAGATTACAGGAAACGGCAAGGTGAAATATCAGCACACAAACAAGAGACACAGACTTACACAGAAGGATACAAAGCGTAAGAGAATCGCTCGCAATGCAGGCGTTGCAGACTGCACGAACGCTCCTGCAATCAAAAAGCTCGTTCCTTATCTTTAATGGAATGTAAATGTTTTTTAGTAATTTTAAAATCGGAGGTATAATAATATGGCACGTGTCAAAGGTGCAATGATGACCCGTAAGAGAAGAAACAAGACCCTGAAACTCGCAAAGGGTTATTTCGGTGCAAAGAGCAAGCATTTCAAGATGGCTAAACAGGCTGTTATGAAGTCAGGCAATTATGCCTATATCGGCAGAAAGCAGAAGAAGAGACAGTTCAGACAGCTTTGGATTACAAGAATTTCCGCCGCTGCAAAGATGAACGGAATGAACTATTCAACATTCATGAACGGCTGTAAGAAGGCAGGTATCACACTCAACAGAAAGATGCTTTCAGAGATTGCCATAAATGATGAGGCAGGATTCAAGGCTATTGCCGAAAAGGCAAAGGCTTCTCTTTAATCACGTCCGAGACACGCCCTTTAATTAAATTAAGGGCGTGTTTTTGAATATTATCAGTATCGGAGGAAATCTTACCATTGGAAAACATAATCACATCAAAGGATAATCCTGTAATCAGGCTGTATCAGAGACTTTCGGATTCAAAAAAAGAAAGACTCAAATACGGCTTATTCGTGCTGGAGGGGCTGAGAATAGTACAGGACGCATTAAGCGAAAACGCTTTTTTACAGCAGATAATAATGACGGAAAGTGCGGTGAAAAAATACGGCGAGGTGCTGTTTCAGGCTGATTTGAGGAATACAAGGACGATTGTTATTTCAAATGAACTTGGAAACAGAATAGCATCAACGGAAACAACGCAGGGGGTTTTTGCGGTATGTCACATACCTGTGGAGCATGATATGACTTTTGCGGAAAACGGGAAATATATCGTGCTTTTCGGTCTGCAAGACCCTGGGAATGTCGGAATGATTATCCGCACAGCCGACGCACTCGGAATAGACGGCGTTATCCTTTCGGGGAGCTGTGATATCTACAGTCCGAAAGTCATACGCTCTACTATGGGGTCTGTTTTCAGGACGGACATACATATCGAAAACAATTCGGAAAGGCTTTTTGAAATGCTCGGAAGCAACGGGGTTTTCACGTCCGCCTCGGTTATCGACAGGGACGTACAGAAAATAACGGAATGCAGTTTCAGGGGAAAGCACGCTGTTTTTATCGGCAACGAGGGAAATGGTCTGCCGTCTGAGATTTCGGCGAAATGCAGACGGAAAATAACTATTCCCATGAATGGTACTGTAAACTCTCTGAACGCAGGCATGGCATCGGGTATTATCATGTGGGAACTTAAAAAAAATCAGGGGGAATTCTGAATGGAAGACGTTAAATATATGTTCTGGCTGAACGAGGTTTTCGGACATGACACGAAAGTAATAAAAAATGTGCTTGAAATTTTTCCGACGGCTGAGGGAGCTTATCATGATATAACTTTCGGTTCGGTCAGCATAAGGCTTACAAATCTTCAGCAAAGGGCTATAAAAAAGAATCCCATCAGTCTTATTGAAGAAAAAATAGCAAGATACCGTGAGGCAGGAATATCAGTGACGGCTACCGACCAGCCAGATTATCCGAAATCGCTTAAATATCTTTTTTCGCCTCCGACTATACTTTATTACAAGGGCAATATTTCGTGCGTTGAAAAAAAGAACGTAATTTCATGCGTAGGCACGAGAAATCCAAGCGGTTACACTGTTTCGGTGGCGGGAGAAATATGCCGTAGTCTTGCGGAAAAAGGCTATATAATCGTAAGCGGATTTGCTGTCGGAACGGATATAACCTGTCATCTTTCAGCCGTAAATATCGGTCGTCCGACTGCTTGCGTTCTCGGTTGCGGAATAAATGTCAGCTATCCTGCCGAAAATGCCGTTTACAAGGAAAAAATCCTTGAATCAGGCGGAGTTTTTATTTCGGAGTTTGAACCGTGGGTGAAGCCATATCCGCAGAATTTTCACAGGCGGAACAGGATTCTTTCGGCACTCTCAAAAGCCGTTGTAGTCTTTGAAGCGTCTGAAAGAAGCGGTTCGATTATAACGGCGAATATTGCCGTGGAACAGGGGAAAATGCTTTTTGTCGCTCCGCCGTCAGATATTTTTGACAAGCGTTACAGGGGAAATATAAATCTTTTAAAAGACTGTGCCGTGCCTGTTTATGATGTCAACGATATAACCGACTTTTTCGACAGCTACAGACCCGCAAGCCCAAATGAAAGACGGCAGACTGATATTAATGCTGAAATGTTTCCGGCAAGGAAGGCAGAGAAAGAAAGGAAGATTTCCGCAAGCAGAAAATTTATTGAAAATTTTGACAAGGACGTTAAAGATATTGAACCGGAAGAGGAGACAGCAACAGGGGACGGCGGTTTTGTCATGAGTGAAAGCCAAAAGAAGATTATGGAAGTCCTGAAGACCAATATGTTGCATAAAGATGTTATTATAAAAATGACAAATGCAGATATAAATGAAATCGCCCTTGACCTGATAGAACTTGAGATAAGGGGATATGTGAAGTCACTTCCGGGGAATTTGTTTGAACGAAGGTAAGAAAAGCAGAGGGGGATAACAGAATGGCAGATTTGGTAATAGTGGAGTCGCCGGCAAAGGCGAAAACAATACAGAAATATCTCGGCTCGGGTTATGAGGTGATAGCCTCAATGGGTCATATAAGAGACCTCCCGAAATCGAAAATGGGCGTTGACAAGGAAAACGGCTTTACACCGCAGTATGTTGACATGAAAGGCAAGGAGGAGGTTATAAAAGACCTCAAAAAGCGTGCGAAAAAGTGTGACAAAATTTATCTCGCAACCGACCCCGACAGAGAGGGCGAGGCTATTTCCTGGCACATCGCACAGATGCTGAAACTCGACCTGAATGACGACAACAGGGTTGAATTTAATGAAATAACAAAAACAGGCGTTAAGAACGGCATGAGTAATCCGCACAAAATCAATACGAATCTTGTGAACGCACAGCAGGCGAGGAGAATTTTAGACCGTCTCGTCGGCTATGAACTGAGTCCGTTTCTTTGGAAAAAAGTCAAAAAAGGGCTTTCAGCAGGACGTGTGCAGACTGTTGCAGTTAGTATAATTGTTGACAGGGAAAACGCTGTAAGAAAGTTCGTTCCGAAAGAATACTGGTCTATAGATGCAAAATTTACCGCTCCGTCCTCAAAAAAGGTCTTTGAAGCCTCGCTTGTATCGGTTGACGGAAAAAAATTAAGCATACCCGACCAGTCGGGAAAAACCGACAGCAAAAAGATTGAAATTTCTTCAAAGGCAGAGGCAGACGCTATCCTGAAAAGGCTTGAAAACGCCGAATATAAAGTTAATTCGGTAAAAAAGCGTGTTACAAAAAAACAGCCCTCACCGCCTTTTATAACGTCCACAATGCAACAGGAAGCCTCACGCAAGCTGAATTTCAATTCAAAGCGGACTATGAAAGTTGCACAGGAACTTTACGAGGGCGTGGACATCGAGGGAATCGGTGCGGTTGGTCTGATAACCTACATGAGAACGGACAGCCTCAGAATCTCCGCCGAGGCGAAACTCTCCGCACAGCAGTATATTGAAAATGTGTACGGGAAAAATTATCTTCCGCCGACTCCGAGGGAATACAAGTCGGGAAAAAATGCACAGGACGCACACGAGGCAATCCGACCGTCAACTCCCGAACTCACGCCCGACAGAGTTAAAAACAGTCTTACAAGCGACCAGTACAGACTCTATAAACTCATATGGGAACGCTTTATTGCGAGTCAGATGGCGTCGGCACAGCTCGACACGACTTCTGTTGAAATTGGTGCAAACGGCTGTATTTTCAGGGCTTCGGGCTATTCGGTGCGGTTTGACGGCTTTATGGTTCTCTATGTCGAGTCGGATTCGGACGAGGGCGGTAAAAAGGAACTTCCGCCAATAAATGAGGGGGATATTCTGAAACTGAAATCAATTGACGGAAGTCAGCATTTCACCCAGCCACCGCCACGTTACACGGAGGCTTCACTTATCAAGGCTCTTGAGGAAAACGGAATCGGCAGACCGAGTACTTACGCCCCGATTATCTCCACGATAACGGCACGCCAGTATGTCGAGAGGGAGGGTAAATCTCTTAAACCGACAAGTCTCGGAGAGGTTATAACAGAACTCATGAAAGAGCATTTCAAGGCGATTGTCGATTCAAAATTCACTGCCGAAATGGAGTCCGACCTTGACGAGATAGAGCAGGGCAAAAAAGACTGGGTTTCCACTCTGGACGAATTTTACGGCGGTTTTTCGGAAACTCTCAAAAAAGCCGAAAAGGCTATGGAGGGAAAAAGGGTTAAAGTTCCCGACGAGGAGACGGATATTGTCTGCGAACTCTGCGGACGGAATATGGTTATCAAATTCAGCCGTTACGGAAAATTTCTTGCGTGTCCGGGATTTCCTGACTGTAAGAACACACGGCAGATTGTAACCGAGGCGGACGGAAACTGTCCGAGATGTGGCGGAAAAATGCTCCTCAAGAAGTCCAAGAAAGGCAGAAGTTTTTACGGCTGTGAAAAATATCCCGACTGCAACTTTATGACGTGGAGCGTTCCTTCAAAGGAGATATGCCCCGAATGCGGAAAGACTTTATTCATAAAGGGCGGTAAATCGGGAAAACTCGTCTGTGAAAACGAGGGTTGCACGTATGAAAGAGAGCTGAAAAAATGACGGAAGTTAAAGTTATAGGAGCAGGACTGGCAGGATGCGAGTCGGCATGGATTCTCTCACGCAACGGCATAAAAGTTAAATTATTTGAAATGAAACCGCAGAAGTTTTCGCCTGCCCACAAATACAAGGGATTTGCAGAACTCGTATGTTCAAATTCGCTGAAAGCCTCACGGATTGAATCGGCTGGCGGACTTTTAAAGCATGAAATGGAAATGCTCGGCTCGCTGACCGTGCCGTCCGCAAAGGAAAATTCAGTTGGTGCAGGCGGTGCATTGGCTGTTGACAGGGAGAAATTTTCGGACTGCGTGACGGCGAAAATAAAAAATCACCCTCTTATTGAGGTTGTGGAAGAGGAAGTTACCGAGATTCCCGACGGAATGGTGATTATTGCGACTGGTCCGTTGACTTCAGGAAAAATGGCGGAAAATATAAAGAAACTGTGCGGTGACGGACTGAGTTTTTACGACGCTGTAGCACCTGTCGTGACGGCGGAAAGTCTCGATATGGAAAAGATTTTTTTTGCTTCACGCTACGACCGTGGCGACGCTGACTATATAAACTGTCCTATGGATAAGTCCCAATATATAGCCTTTTATGAGGCACTTGTCGGTGCGGAACGGGTTAAGCTGAAAGATTTTGAGACACACCCTTTCAGCGTTTACGAGGGCTGTATGCCGATTGAGGTACTCGCCTCACGTGGCGTGGATACAATGCGTTTCGGCTGTCTTAAACCTGTCGGAATTACCGATAAATCGGGAAAACGTCCATATGCGGTCGTTCAGCTGAGGAGGGAAAACCGTGAGGGTACGCTTTTTAATCTTGTCGGTTTTCAGACAAATCTTAAATTCGGCGAGCAAAAAAGGGTTTTTTCAATGATAACGGGGCTTGAAAATGCCGAGTTTATGCGTTACGGTGTTATGCACAGAAACACTTTTATAAATAGTCCCATGCTGTTAAATGCAGATTTTTCGCTGAAATCCAACCCAGATATTTACTTTGCGGGGCAGATGACAGGCGTTGAGGGCTATATGGAGTCGGCTTCGAGCGGACTTGTTGCAGGAATTTCCCTCGCAAGAAAAATCAGGGGGCTTGAGCCTCTCAGACTTCCGACGGATACGATGACGGGGGCGTTGTCGGCTTATATCAGCGATCCATATAATGACGGAAAATTTCAGCCCATGGGAGCTAATATGGGCATTCTTCCCGATATACCGCAGAGAATAAGAGACAAAAAAGAAAAATACGGAGTTTATGCGAAACGTGCGGTTGAATCGCTGGCACGGGAGCTTGAAAGGATTGGCTATGAAAATTATTGTTGACGCATTCGGAGGAGACCACGCACCGCTTGAGGTTCTGAAAGGGTGCGAGCGTGCTGTTAAAGAGCTTGACGTTGAAATTATTTTAACAGGAAACGAGAAAAAAATTAAAAAATGTGCCACAAAGCACGAAATAAGTCTTGACGGCATGGAAATACGTCACACGGCTGAAGTTTTTGACATTCACGAAGAGCCGAAAGAAATAATAAAATCGGGAAAAAATACGTCAATGGGACTGGGACTTAAACTTCTTGCCAACGGCGAGGGCGAGGCTTTTGTTTCGGCTGGAAGTACGGGGGCAGTGGTTATGGGTGCGACTGTTT
>CAMWQJ010000073.1 GCA_947176415.1 uncultured Ruminococcus sp.
TTATACCACATATTTTTAAATTCTGCAACATATATTTTTGTGAAAACAAGAAAATAAAATGATAAATTTTCACGGAGACTGTAATTATAAAGGGGTGATTTCTTGAAAAAGCAGAATTTTTTAAAAGGCTCGCTTATACTCATGCTGTCAGTCATGATTGCAAAGGCACTCGGAGCGTTGTTTAAAATACCGCTTACAAATATTCTCGGCGGAGTCGGCATGAGTTATTTTAGCTGTGCTTACAGTCTTTTCATGCCGATTTACGCCCTTACCGTAACGGGACTTTCGTCCGCCGTGGCACGTATGACCGCACAGAGCGTTGCTCTCGGAATGTACCGAAACGCACGGAAAGTCAGAAACACGGCACTTTTGATTTTTTCTGCCGTCGGACTTGTCGGCAGTGCGGTTACTTTTTTACTCTCGGAATCTTTCAGCACCCACACGGCAGGAAACCCACAGGCTTCACTTGCAGTTGCCATGATTTCGCCGTCAGTGTTTTTTGGCTGTATAACGGCGGTTGAACGTGGGTATTACGAGGGCATGAGTAATATGTACCCTACAGCTTTTTCACAGGCAATCGAGGGTGTTGTAAAGGTCGCCGTCGGACTTGTTCTCTGCGACTATGCAACACGGCACAGCATGGAAATAATGGTGTATTTTCCCGAAATAACAGACCCACGTGCAATTTCAGCCTCTGCCGGCATACTCGGAGTTACGCTCTCGTCTGCCGGTGCGTGTATGTTTTTTGCATTTATGCGGATTTTCGGAAAAAAAGTTCCCGAGGGAGAAGAAAAAACCGTAATGAAAAGGCGTGAAATATGCCGAGAACTCGCATTAAACGCCGTGCCGACGGGTATAAGTGCGGTTGTTACAAATCTTACCGCACTGATAGATATGTGGACGGTTATCGGCTGTATATCGCATTTCGGAAGCAGAATTGCAGTACCGCACGGCATACCGCAGGACGAAGTGCCTGACTTTATTTACGGCTCGTTTGCAGGAATAGCCCTAACTGTCTTCAACCTCGTGCCGTCGGTTACAAATATGCTCGGCAAAGGGGTTTTGCCGTGCATTACGGAGGCGTGGGCAAACAACGACCGAAAGTCCCTGACTGAAAACACAATGCAGGCACTTGTAACATCGGCGGTTATAGCTGTTCCGTCGGCATTTGGAATAGCCGTTCTCGCTCCTGAAATATTGTATTTTCTTTTTCCGAAACAGACCGACGAAATAGAAGTTTGTCTTAATTCGTTAAGACTTCTCATGCCCGGAATGGTCTGCCTGTGTGTATCATTTCCGCTTTTCAGTATGCTACAGGCTATAGGAAAAGCCACACTTCCCATGAAAATAATGCTGTTGGGAACGGCTGTTAAACTTGTCGGAAATATTGTGCTTATACCGTTTATGAGCGTGGACGGTGCGTCAATTTCAACTTCCGTTTGCTATGCGGTTATACTTGCTGTATCGCTGAATCTCTATATAAAATATTCGGGAATAACCCTGAAAATAGGCTCTTTCATCGGCATTCTCTATGCTGGTATGATGTGTGCGGGGTCGGCATATCTCGCCTCGGGAATAACCCGCCGTGCTGGTTTCGGGAATTTCGGCATTCTGGCGGTATCCGTTGCAACGGGCGGAGCGGTTTACATAGCTGTACTTGCGGTTTGCGGACTTGTTTCAAAACACGGAAAAAAACTTTTGTACAACAAAACCCTCCACCCGTAAGGCAGAGGGAAAATTTTAAATTATTGAAGAGCAGATACATCGTCGCTTATATCTTCGGGATTTACTGCTATGCTGATAAATTCGGACTTGTCGGTGCTGTTGTCGAGGGTCGGGAAAAATCCCACGGATATATTTTCAGTACCCGACGGAACTAAAAAACCGCCTGCGAGATAACCGCTGAACTCGCCGTTTGCAGGAACGGTAACAGGGTCGTTCACGCACTTCGGAAAAACACTCAGTGCGGATTGTTTTGCACGTATATCGGGGGAAAGTTCCTCGCCGTTGCCAATATCGAGGAAGAAGTTATTTAGCGAACTTATCTGATATTCCGTATCAGTATCGTTTTTTATCGTCACGCCGATGTATATATAGTCATTGTCTTCGTTTTGAACTCTGATAACAGAGTCAAGTGTAAAGGCTGTATTATTTACTTCTGCTTCCTGACCGAATGAAGAGTCATTTTTATGCGAGCCTGAAGAATGTTTTTTTGCGGAATCTTCTGTATTGTCGTCATCTGCTGTGCTTTCCGTCGGCGTATCGTCCGAGGGTTTTGTAAGCGAAATCGACGGCGTTGTTGAGTCGTCCGAACACGAGAAAAACGGAACGGAAAAAAGCGATAATGCCATAAGAAGTGCGGTAAGCTGTAATTTTTTCATTGTATTATCCTCCGTATCTGAAAAATTCTTTTTTACAGATTATTTTCATTCGCCATAATAGTATAACACGGCGGACGGTATATTGTCAAGAAAAAATAAACAGTTCCTTGAGGGAACTGTTTTATTTGCGTAAGACTTTAATTATTCAGCGTTAGGAGCAGAAACAGGACAAACACCTGCACAAGCACCGCATTCAACGCAAGCGTCAGCATCGATAACGTACTTGCCGTCTCCTTCTGTGATAGCACTTGTAGGACATTCAGCCTCGCAAGCACCACAGCTGATGCAATCATCATTGATAATATATGCCATAAAAAAGCACCTCCGTTATTTAATGTATACATTATAGCATATATCTGTAAAAAAATCAAGTATTTTTTGTTAGACCGTGCTTATAAAATTTATTCTGATTTTTCCGTTCTGCATATCACAAAACCGCACAGAGACCAGAAAACAGGGGAGAATGTTATATTTCCGCAACTTATGAAGAATATAATCACACCGCATAAAAACATCAGAAAATTACAAAGCTCCGTGGCAGAGGGTTTTTTTGAAATTTTTTTAAGTCCGATAACTATAACAGAAACTATAACGGCGAGGAGTGCGATGAGTGAGGGAATGCCACGTGTTGCGGTAACATAAAGATATTCATTGTATATTTTATCGAAAGTCCCTTTGTTGCGTGGAATTATTTCCGTAAATTCAACCGATTTGTCCAGACCGTCATATGTGTACAGCTGAGGATAAACAAGCTGTTCAGCACCCGTCCCCGTAAGCGGAAATTTTTTTATAATTTTAATTGTTTCTCTGTATATGTAAGACCTTGTGTCCGCATTGTCCGAAATATCGAATTTTTCGGGGTATTTGTCTCCGTTTGCGGAAAGTCGCATATATCCGTCCGCCCATAAAGTAATCTGTGAATCGTGCAGTTTATAGTCGGGAATATTTTCAATCAAGCCACAGTTTATAATGATAACGGCGGAAACCGCAGACATAATAACCACGGGTAGAGATATTAAATTTTTTTTCGGAAATTCCCTGATAAAAACAAACCATGACAGGAGTGCCGAAAGCACGGCTAAAATTATTCCCGCTATTCCGACAACTGAGTATGTGAACATCATGACAAAGGCAAACAGGCACGAGCATGATATATATATAATAAGCTGTTTATGATTTTTCGCCAGAACTGTTCTTATAAGCGAGGCAATAAGTGTAAGGCTTAAAAACATTGCAAGAAATACAGGCGACTGTGCCAGTCCGCTTGAAGCGTTTATCTGCTCGCTGATTGATATGTGCTTGTACTGACTGAAATCGCCTGTAAAAATCTGTACGAGTGAAAATAAAGAGTGTATGACACCCGACGCTATAACAGCGTTTATTAGTGATTTTACGGCTTTTTCACGTTTTACAGACACTGCGGTTACAAAGAATCCGAAGTAAAAAAGAATCGCAAGCATACCCTCGCCACGTCCTGTAAATCCGTAGAATCCGATATTTAAAGAATACGAGTCCGCAAGGGAAATCATTCCCCATACAAACATAACCGCAAAGGCACACACGGGGAAAAGCTGTTTGCGGTTTATATATTTCTTCATGACCGCAATCAGAGCAAGTATAAGGCATATAACGCCTGAGACCGCAAGTCCGCCCGAAACTATGGCATATGACACACTTTCGGAAATTTCGGGAAGGAGTGCGAATACCGCCGTTGTAAAGCAGACTGAGGAAAGACCCCAGCCTGCGATTTCTGAAAATTTTTCTTCCGTCATGTTAAGTATGAAGTTTGATTTTTCAGTTGAATTGAATAACTGTTTTGACATTTCGTCGCCTTTCTTTTATGTTTTACTTTTCGGAGACGGTAACGGTGTAATTATCGCCGACAAGCTCGCCGACCGTTATATTTAACTTCGGGTCGATAGTCTGATTACCGTCCTCGTCATACCAGTTAAATCCCTGTATAGCATTATCTATAACCGCACCTGTGTTGTAAAGATTGTCTTTTTCTATGTCATCGATAACCCTTATAAAACGCTTTCCGCTGTCATTTTTGGTTGCGACATTCTCACCGCTTGCGTACTTCCAGTATTTCCAGCCGTAACTGTCCGTAAGTTCGCCGTTGACATGGAGAACACGTATTCCCGTGCCTGTAGGCTTCCACCAGAAGTCCTTTTTGATTGAACTGTTATTTACGTCAAGGGTTGTGTACTCAACGATGAAAAATTCAGAAAAATAATTATCCTGATTGCCGTTGGGAATTATAAGGCAATTTCCGTTTTCGGTCTGTGCATTTGTGAGGGTGAAAGTCTGTGTACCGCCTGCGGAGGTGTCGTATACCTGAATCTGATTGCGTCTGAACCAGCCGAGCATTAATTTTGAGGCACAGGACATATCAGCCCCCGTATCGTCCATAAGTTCATAGCCTGCCGAGCCGTGCAGTCCCTCGAAATCCTTTTCGGAAGTATAGCGGTAGTAATCGGGAAGACCCATGCAGTGTCCGAGTTCGTGAAGATAACTGCTGTTGAAGTTCTTGTAATCGGTTACACTTTCTATCTGTGCATTTCCGACTATGATGTGACCGAGATTCATTCCGTCAACGCTGAAAGCCATATCACCGCCATACTGTCCGGCAGTAGGCCACCAGTTTGCGTCGCCTGCCGATGACGGTACGGATATAAGCGTTGCATCAATTATCTTGTCGCCGTTGGCGTCAAACTGCGTAAAGTCAACACTTTCTTCAAAAGCCTTGTAAATTTCATTGACAAGCTTTACATGATAGATGTCGCCTTCATATGCAGATTTGTTTTCCTTTGCGGTATAGCGGAAAACTTTTCCGCTGAGATTTATATTGCCCTTTGAAGAACGCCTGTAGAATGCTGACATACTTTCAAAGGGATAATTCTTATCCTCTGCGTTTTCACCGCCGAAAGCCATAGTTTCTATTTCTGCGTCTGTCGGTGAATATGTATAACGGCAGTCGGGGAAGTCAACATAAAAAACAGCCACCTCCGCTTCTCCCTGAGACGGAAGAGAGCCGTATAAGTCCTTTACAGGTGCTTCAATAAATTCAGGAAGTACGGGTGTTGCAGAAGTTTCCGAGCTTGTTGGTATTTCGGTTTCGGAAGAAGTCGTTGTAGAAGTAGTTTCCGACAGTAAAGATGAAGTGGCTGTGGTTTCGGTTTTTGCGGTTGTTTCTTCGTCGTCATCGGAATCATTCCAGAGCGAGATAAGTTCTTTCTTGTTGTTGATGACGTACTTACGCATTAATACAAGGTCGAATATATCTGTACTTCCGTCTTGATTGAGGTCAGATTTTTGTAGATATTCTATTCCGTTTCTGACTTCGCCGTTATCTATGGAATAAAATTTATTGCCTATGTGAGACCTGCTTTCGCTTTCAAGAGACATCTTGTTGAGGATATATTTTGAGAGTGCAAGCATATCGGCAATATTTACCTCGTTGTCGTTGTTGAGGTCGCCCATATACCCTATAGGCTCCCAGCCGGCAGAAACAGGCACAGCCATGCTACAGGCAGAGACAGCCACCACGGAGGCAACGGCAAACAGCTTTTTTATCAGATTCTTCTTTTTCATGTTAACATCTCCTTTTGTTTATGGAATTAAGGAAAATGCGGACAGTTTTTTCCGTCCGCATTATGTTGCTTATTTTGCGTAATCAGTAACACGGCTTTCACGGATAAGATTTACTTTAATCTGACCGGGATAATCCATTTCGGACTCTATCTGCTGTGCAATCTGTCTTGCAACAAGTACCATTTTTTCGTCATTTATTATTTCGGGGACAACCATAATCCTCACTTCACGTCCTGCCTGTACGGCAAAGCACTTTTCAACGCCGTTGTAAGACGTGCATATTTCTTCAAGTTTCTGTAGACGCTTGATATAGCTTTCATAATTTTCGCTTCTTGCGGCGGGTCTTGCTGCGGATATTGCGTCGGCAGCCTGAACGATACAGGCTATGACTGTTTTCGGCTCTACATCATTGTGGTGTGCCTCAACTGCATGAATAACCACAGGATTTTCGTTGTATTTTTTACAAACGTCTACACCTATCTGTACGTGTGAACCCTCTATTTCAGAAGTGAGTGCTTTTCCTATGTCGTGGAGAAGTCCGGCACGCCTTGCCATATTTGCATCAACACCCAGCTCAGAAGCAAGGACTCCGCATAATTTGGCTACCTCGATAGAGTGGTCAAGAACATTCTGCCTGTAACTTGTACGGAATTTAAGACGACCGATTAGCTTTATAAGTTCGTGATTTATGCCGTGTACGTTTGTTTCGATTACAGCACGCTCGCCCTCCTGCTTTATGCGGTATTCAACTTCACGCCTTGCCTTGTCAACCATTTCTTCAATGCGTGCGGGATGTATACGTCCGTCGGCAATAAGTTTTTCGAGTGCGATTCTTGCGACTTCACGGCGTACCTGGTCGAAACATGAAAGGGTTATAGCCTCTGGGGTATCATCAATAATAAGGTCCACGCCCGTGAGAGTCTCGAGGGTGCGGATATTTCTTCCCTCACGTCCTATAATGCGTCCTTTCATTTCGTCGTTAGGCAACGGCACAACGGAAACGGCGGATTCTGAAACCTGGTCTGAAGCGACTTTTGCAATAGCGAGAGAAATATAGCTTCTTGCCTTTTCCTGACATTCGTCTTTTATCTGCTGTTCATAGAGTGCGACTTTAACGGCTTTTTCGTGAACCAAATCTCCCTCCAGCTTAGAAATTATGTATTCTTTAGCCTGTTCCTGCGTAAATTCCGAAATCCTTTCAAGCACATCAATCTGACTTTGCTTGATTTCTTCGGCTTCTTTCAGTTTTTCGTCAGCGGATTTGATTTTTGAAGAAAGCATATCTTCCTTTTTTTCGAGATTGTCGGTCTTGCGGTCAAGATTCTCTTCTTTCTGCTGTACACGTCTTTCCTGCCGTGAAAGCTCGTTCCGGCGTTCCTTGATTTCCTTTTCTGCTTCGGTGCGTAGCTTGTGGATTTCGTCCTTAGCCTCAACCATAGCACTTTTTTTTCTGTTATCAGCATCTTTTTTTGCGTCCTCTATTATGCGTTCTGCCTGTTGTTCTGCCGAACCCATAACGTTTTCGGCTTGCTGTCTACGCTGTTCGATACCTGCATCAATGCCCTTCTGATAAGCCTTGTTATAGGCGACAAACCATGCCACAACCGCTCCCACAACCATGGCAACAATAATCAGGACAATAGAAAGTGTCAAGTTCATACAGTGCATTACCTCCTTTAATAGTTTAGCTTGTATCAAAATCTGATTACTACTTAAAGGCAGTAAATGCCACGTTTATTTTATTCATTATGTAAAAATATATTATCAAGTGCGAAAAAAAATAACCGCACGTTAAATTTTACGGAGGCTTGAAAATCCCCTTTTTATCTGTCTTTCGGGACAAGCTGTCCGTAATGCTTAAAACAAAGTTTGCAAATACTGCCTGAAGTAATATTCTGCAAATAAATACAACATAATTATTATA
>CAMWQJ010000074.1 GCA_947176415.1 uncultured Ruminococcus sp.
ATGTAATATAAATATAAGTGATTTAGTAAGATTAGGAGAGATGAAATATGGCTTGTTTTGTTGTACCAGTAGCAGAAGCAATTGTAACTTCTGTTGCAACACATATTTTAGAATCAAAGGAAAATAAATCCGAAAAAACCACGTCGGATAATGTACGCTTTTCAAGGAAACTGAAATGGCTTTCAAAGCTGTTGTGGGGCGGTTCGTTCCTGCTTGTGTTTGAACACATATGGCATGGTGAAATAAAACCGTTTTTCCCGTTTCTGACAGCGGCAGAAAGTCCGGAATCATTCACTGCTATGCTGAATGAGGTGTCAACCGTCGGTCTCGGAATGGCACTGACAGTTACAACCGCATGGATTGGTATGCTGATTATTTCAGATATAGCCGAAAAACAACAGAAAAAAACAGGCGAGGTAAAATAATATGACATTATTAATAACAGTTGTTTCGGCGGTAATCTGTACGGTTATATGGTACAGAAAAGCACCGCATGATGTCATGAAAATTTCAGACCTGTGCTTTATATACTGGGGAGCGTCTTTAATGTGGCTGACAGATGCGTTTTATCAATATTCTGAAACGGGTGCGAAATTTTTCACACCATCGTTTAATGACATTATTAATGATACGTTTTTAGGAATTTCCGCCGTCGCTCTCGGACTTGTGGCATGGACAGCAAAGTTACTTGTCACCGACCCGAAACACATATTTAAAAGGAGTACAAACCATGAGTGAACACACACATAATCATAACCACGGACATTCACACAGCGATGAAAAACCGCATATCCACTCTCACCGTGCGTTAATAGGATTTGACAAGCACGGCATTCCGACAGTCGTTGCAAAAGCCGACCATCAGGAAGAACTTGACAGCGACCCGAATGCTTTTATACGTGACTATATGAACGCCGTTGCGGAGTATAAAAAGACTTTTCCGTCAAAACAGGACGTTATCGACCAGACCCCCGACCCTGCCGTCAGGGAAATGCTTTTGCGTGCTGAACAGCTTGGAATTGATACTGCTTTTGACCGTTTCGACAAGCAGAAACCGCAGTGTAGTTTCGGGCTTGCGGGAGTCTGCTGTAAAATCTGCAACATGGGACCTTGTAAAATAACTGCAAAATCACCCCGTGGCGTATGCGGTGTGGACGCTGACTTGGTTGTAGCAAGAAATCTTCTCAGAGCGGTGGCATCGGGTGTGGCACAGCACGGTATGCACGCAAGGGAAATAATTCTCTCTCTGAAATGGGCTGCGGAAGGCAAACTTGACATTCCGATTATGGGAGAACAAAAAATTCGTGCAACTGCTGAAAGTTTCGGCATTCCGACAAAGCACCGTACAACAAAGAAAATTGCCATTGATTTGGCTGACGCACTTCTTGCGGATATGTCACGCACTGAATCCGCCGAATATAAAACCATAAAAGCCTGTGCACCTCAGGAACGTCAGGAAACATGGAAAAAACTTGATATTCTGCCGATAAGTGCATATCATGAAGTATTTGAAGCGTATCACAAGACAGGCTGTGCGATTGACGGCGACTGGAAAAGCATTATGCAACAGCTTTTGAGATGCGGACTTGCTTTCACGTTTTCTGGCGTTGTAGGTGCAAATATCGCAACGGACAGTTTATTTGGAGTCGGCGACCGTGTAACGTCAAAAGTCAACATCGGTGCTTTAAAAAAAGGCTATGTAAATATTGCGGTTCACGGACATCTGCCCACACTTGTCAGTCAAATTGTTAAGACAGGACAGGAAGAAAAATTTATAGAGCTTGCAAAATCCAAGGGGGCAAAGGGTATACAGTTTTATGGCATATGCTGTTCAGGGCTTACGGCTATGTACCGTTATGGCGGAGTTATTCCGCTGTCAAATGCCGTTTCTGCGGAACTGGTTCTCGGTACAGGTGCATTGGATTTATGGGTTGCGGACGTTCAGGACGTTTTTCCGTCTATAATGGAGGTTGCAAGGTGCTTTAAAACGACCGTTGTCACAACAAGCGATTCCGCAAGACTTCCGGGGGCGGAGCGTTACGAATACGACCACCATCATTCAAATATCGGCGAAACAAAAGCACTTGCCGAAAAAATTGTAACACGTGCCATTGAAAGTTTTGAACAGCGTAAGGGAATCCCTGTATATATTCCGCCGTATGAGGTTGAGGCAGAAGTAGGATTTTCCGTTGAGTATGTACATAAAAGATTCGGAAGCATGAAACCGCTTGGCGACGCTCTGAAATCGGGAAAAATACTCGGTATTGTGAACATGGTAGGCTGTAACAATCCAAAAGTGCTGTACGAAAAAGCTATTGTTGATGTTGCGGACGTGCTGTTAAAAAATAACGTTCTTATTCTGTCAAACGGCTGTGCATCGTTTCCGCTTATGAAACTCGGGTACTGTAATATTTCCGCACTGGATAAGACGGGCGAAAGTCTCAGGGAATTTTTAACGCCCGATTTACCGCCTGTCTGGCACGTCGGAGAATGTATTGATAATACACGTTCTTCGGGAATATTCGCAGGTATAGCGAATTGTCTGGGAAAAAATCTCTATGAAATGCCGTTTGCTTTTGCCTCTCCCGAATGGGGAAATGAAAAGGGTATAGACGCATCACTGGGATTTCGTTTAATGGGAATTAATTCCTATCACTGCGTTGAGGCACAAATTTACGGTTCAAAGAATGTAATCGAGTTTCTGAAATACGGCACAAAGGAGTTACTTGGCTCTGTAATGCACGTCGATACCGACCCCGTATCGCTTGGCAATAAAATAGTTGAGGATATGAAAGCCAAAAGAAAGGCTCTTGGCTGGGACTGATTTCTATATGAAAAAGAGAGTTGATACATATGAAAAAAATAATTTCAGGTCTTACGGCAGGCGTACTTGCATTTTCGCTGACAGCCTGCGGTAAAAAATCTGATTCCAATACAATAAAAATCGCTTATCTGCCGATTACGCATTCTCTTGCCGTACTTGAAACGGCGGACGAACTCGCAGAAAAGACAGGTTTGCAGGTTGAACTTGTAAAATATGGCTCGTGGAATGAACTTATGGACGCTTTAAATTCGGGACGTGTTGACGGTGCTTCGGTTCTGATAGAGCTTGCTATGAAGTCAAAGGAGCAGGGAATAGGCTTAAAAGCGGTTGCACTCGGTCACAGGGACGGAAATGTTATTGTCACGTCAGATGACATTGATTCAGCCGAAGACCTCAGGGGAAAAACCATAGCCATTCCGCACAGGCAGTCGTCGCATAATATTCTTTTAAATGACGCTCTCGCAACGGCAGGTCTGACAACCGACGACATAAATATTACCGAACTTGCCCCGACGGAAATGCCCTCGGCACTCGCAGGCGGACAGATTGACGGCTATTGCGTTGCCGAGCCGTTTGGTGCAAAGGCGATTTCGCTTAACGCAGGAAAAGTTATGTTTGAGTCTGCGGAATTATGGGAGGATTCATTATGTTGCGGACTTGTGCTTACTGACAGGTTTATTGAAAAAAATCCTGACAACGCAAAGACTTTTGTTGAAAATTATAAGCAGGCAGGGCAGAATCTGACTAAAGAAAAAGCCTTGGAAACGGCTGAAAAATATCTCAGTCAGGAAAAAGAAGTTTTAGAATTATCATTACAATGGATTTCATATGATAATCTTGACATAACAGAGGAGAGTTATAATATTCTGGCTGAAAAAGTAAAGGCATATGGCTTGTCCGAAAATCCGCCGTTGTACGCTGATTTTGTAAAAAATGATTTCTGATAGAGAGAGTTGATAGAAAGTGAAGAAAATACTTTCCATAAAAAATATAATTATTTCGCTTTTGCTGTTGCTTGGCGTATGGCAGTTGATATATGTTTTGACTGATTTCAGCTCGGCACTTTTTCCGTCGCCGTTGCAGGCGTTTAATGCAATGGCTGAAATGATTTCAAACGGCATACTTTTAACGCATATCGGTGCAAGTATGTATAGATTCGCAGTCGGTTATGTAAGTTCTGTAATTATCGCCGTTCTGCTCGGACTTTTTCTCGGCAGATTGCCGAAAGTCTTTCAGTATATCAATCCTGCCGTGCAGTTATTGCGACCGATTTCGCCAATGGCGTGGATGCCGTTTATCGTGCTGTGGTTCGGAATCGGCGATATTCCTGCAATTATAATAATTTTCATTTCTGCATTTTTTCCCGTTCTGTTGTCGACCGTTTCGGCGGTTAACGGCATTGACCCGATATACATGAAAGTTTCAAAAAATTTCGGAATAAAACAGCCTCAGATAATGTGGAAAGTTATTTTTCCTGCGGTTTTTCCGCAGATAGCAAACAGCATACATTTAGCACTCGGCACTGCGTGGGTTTTTCTTGTGGCTGGAGAAATGACGGGTACACAGTCGGGACTCGGCTACCTTGTTATTGATGCAAGAAATAATCTCCGTGCGGATATACTTTTTGCCGATATTATCGTAATCGGACTTATCGGGCTTATTCTTGACAGTCTACTGAAAACCGCCGAAAAACAGATTTTGAAAGCATGGGGAGGTGCGGACTGATGTACATTGAAATAGAAAATGCCAGAAAGACTTTTTTACAGAACGGCAGGGAATTTACTGCATTTACAGACGTTTCGCTGTCCATTGAAAAAGGCGAGTTTATCTGTCTGCTCGGACCTTCGGGGTGCGGAAAAAGTACACTGCTGAATGCGATTGCGGGATTTTCTCCCGTTACGTCGGGAAGTGTGAAGATTGAGGGAAAAGAAGTAAAAGAGCCGTCTATAAAAAATGTGACGATTTTTCAGAATTACGGCTTACTGCCATGGCGGACGGTTCAGAAAAATGTCGAACTTGGACTTGAATCACAGAAAGTCCCGAAAGAAGAACGCAGAAAAATTTCCGACAAATATATAGAAATGGTCGGACTGTCTGATTTTAAAAAATCCCACCCCCGACAGCTTTCGGGCGGAATGCAACAAAGGGTTTCAATTGCAAGGGCGTTGGCGGTAAGTCCTGACATAATTTTCATGGACGAGCCTTTCGGAGCATTGGACGCTATCACACGCATGAAATTGCAGGACGATATTTTGTCTATTTCCCGACGGGAAAAGAAAACCATTATTCTTGTTACTCATGACATAGAAGAGGCGGTTTTTCTTGCGGACAGAATAGTTATCATGACGGCAAATCCCGGAAAAATCAAAAGTGTTCTGACTGTTCCGCTGAAAAGTCACCGAGAACGCACCGCAAGCGATTTTTTGCAGGTTCGTGATAAAGTTTTCGAGCTGTTCAACATGAAACATGAGGAACATATTGAATATATGATTTGATTAAAGATAAAATCTATTCGGGTCGTACTTGATTGTACGGCTCTTTTTTTGTCAATATATTTTGTATATGACGAAATTTTTCAAAACCTCTTGACAAAATGAAAATTATAGTGTATACTAAGTGCATACCTGATAAAACCTATAAAGAAAATAGGATAACTGAAAAAAATCATTTTACGGAGGTAATTATAATGGGCAATATTAAAGAAAGTGCATTGGAGCTTATTGGCAATACGCCTATTCTCAGGCTTAATAATTATTCTGCAAAGGCAGATGTAAAAAATGTCGATATTCTCGCAAAACTGGAGTATCTCAATCCGGCTGGCTCGGTTAAGGACAGAATCGCACTGGCGATGATTGAAGATGCCGAAGAAAAGGGAATTTTAAAGAAAGGTGCAACAATTATTGAGCCGACTTCCGGAAACACGGGTATCGGGCTTGCGTCCGTGGCGGTTGCAAAGGGATACAAGGCGATTCTCACGCTTCCCGACACCATGAGTGTTGAAAGAAGAAATCTTCTCAGGGCATACGGTGCGGAACTTGTGCTTACCGAGGGAGCAAAGGGAATGAAAGGGGCTATTGCAAAAGCCGAGGAACTCAATCAGCAGATAGAGGGGTCTTTGATTCTCGGACAGTTTGTCAATCCCGCTAACCCTGCAATCCACAAGAAAACAACAGGTCCTGAAATATGGGAGCAGACTGACGGCAAGGTTGATATTTTCATTGCAGGTATCGGCACAGGCGGTACGATTACAGGAGTAGGGGAGTATCTGAAAGAACAGAATCCAGATATAAAAGTTATTGCGGTTGAGCCGTCGGGAAGTCCCGTTCTCTCGGAGGGTAAGGCAGGTCCGCACAAGATTCAGGGAATCGGAGCAGGTTTTGTGCCTGAGACACTGAATACTGCGGTTTATGACGAGGTTATCGCAATCGAAAATGAAGACGCTTTTGAAGAGGGCAGACGTTTTGCACAGAGCGAGGGAATCCTTGTGGGTATCTCGTCGGGTGCGGTACTCAAGGCAGCGACTATTGTTGCAAATCGCCCCGAAAATGCAGGAAAGACTATTGTTGTACTTCTTCCCGATTCAGGAGATAGATATTTGTCTACACCGCTTTTCAGCAATAACTGACATAAGCAGTTATATACACAAAGTATAAATTTGCAGGCGTGATATACCGAATAAGGATAATATTATGACTTTACAGCAATTAAATTATATTATTACAATTTCTGATACAGGGTCTATGAATAAGGCTTCGGAACAGCTTTTTATCACACAACCGTCGCTTACCAGTGCCGTGCATGAGATTGAAAAGGAAATTGGAATTAAAATTTTTTACCGCAGTGGAAAGGGTGTATCTTTGACAGCTGACGGTGCGGAGTTTCTGACTTATGCAAGACAGATTTATCAGCAGTATGAAACTTTGCAGGAGAAATATTTAGGCGGAAAAGTAAAGAAAAAATTCGGTGTTTCCGCACAGCACTATTCATTTGCGGTCAAGGCATTTGTGAACACCGTCAGGGAATTTGATACCTTTGAATATGAGTTTGCAGTTCGTGAAACGAAAACGCCTGAAGTTATAAATGATGTAGCTTCCATGAAAAGCGAAATCGGTCTGCTGTATCTCAGTGACCTGAACAGACAGGTGATAACTAAAATTCTGCAAGCAAACCAACTTGAATTTCATCACCTCATTGACTGCGGAATATACGTTTACATCTGGAAAGAACACCCTCTTGCAAGCAGTGAGAAAATAACTTTTGAAGAGCTTGAAAGCTATCCTTGTCTTACCTTTGAACAGGGTGATAAAAGTTCGTTTTACTTTGCGGAGGAGATTTACAGCACATCAGATTATGCACGTGTGATAAAAGCGTCAGACCGTTCCACTATGCTTAACCTTATGAAAGGACTTAACGGCTATACGTTCTGCTCGGGAATTATCTGCGGAAGTCTTAACGGTGACGACTATACCGCCGTGCCGATTGATGACGATAGTATTATGGAAATCGGCTATATTACAAGGAAAAACGCACTTTTAAGTGAAGTCGGAAAAGTATATATAAAAAAACTGAAAGAATATCTGAAAGTCGGGTAGGCAATACGCCTGCCCGTTTTTTCGTTTATCATAGATAATACATATTGTATAAATCAGCGTGAAACTCGTGGCGTTGGCTCATTCATTGGTTTGAGGTGATATAAATATCAAAATTCAAAAAAATCCGCAAAACCTATTGACAATATAGGAAAAGTGTGATATAATACAAACATAGCCTATTAATCAGGCAGAATTAAAATTAAAAGAGGTAATTATTATGAGCAGAAATTATAAATTTGAGACTTTACAGCTCCACGTCGGACAGGAATCACCCGACCCCGCAACAGATGCAAGGGCAGTGCCTATTTATGCCACAACCTCCTATGTTTTCAAGGACTCTGCACAGGCTTCGGAACGTTTCGGACTTACCGAAAGTGGCAACATTTATACACGTCTGATGAATCCTACTTCCGATGTTTTCGAGAAGAGAATTACGGCTCTTGAGGGCGGTATGGCAGGACTTGCGA
>CAMWQJ010000075.1 GCA_947176415.1 uncultured Ruminococcus sp.
ATATAACACGTCTCCGAGAGGTGCAGGAAAAAGTAAAGGACAAAATTTTTATCATTCCGAGAATCTACACGGGAAAGCCACGCACAACGGGCGATGGTTATAAAGGAATGCTCCACCAGCCTAATCCGACCGAAATGCCTGATTTAAAAAGCGGTATTATTGCGGTCAGACATCTTCACATGAAGGCACTTTCCGAAACAGGTTTTTCAAGTGCTGATGAAATGCTTTATCCCGAGAATTACAGCTATCTTGACGACTTGCTTTCATATATCGCCATAGGTGCGAGGTCGGTTGAAAATCAACAGCACAGACTTGTGTCAAGCGGTGTTACGATACCTGTCGGCATGAAAAATCCCACATCTGGCGATATTTCCGTAATGATGAACGCCATAACGGCAGGACAGCATTCGCACGCATTTATTTACAGGGGTTGCGAGGCGAGAAGTGACGGAAATCCCTATGCACACGCTATTCTGCGTGGCTATGTTGACGAAAGGGGAAATTCTTTCCCTAACTATCACTATGAAGATTTAATCCGCCTTTCCGACGTATACGCACAGAAAAATCTTAAAAATCCTGCACTTATCGTTGATACGAACCACTCCAACTCAGGCAAGCAGTATAACGAACAGATAAGAATTTCAAAGGAAATACTCCACAGTATGCGACACAGCGACGAAATCCGCAGGCTTGTGAAAGGTCTGATGATTGAAAGCTATATTGAAGACGGCTGTCAGAAAATCGGCGAGAATATATATGGAAAGTCCATTACAGACCCATGTCTGGGCTGGGAAAAGTCCGAAAGGCTTATTTATGAAATTGCAGACCTGCTCTGATATAACAAAAAGCACACCCATAAAGAAAGAAAAAAAGAGGATATATCTTATTATAATATCAATAGCTATCCTCTGTTTTCAGATTCTTTACTATCAATTGACTTTAGTTTTTATTCAGTTTGTAGCTAAATTAATTCCCGAACTTTCAAACAACTGCTATTTAATGATACATCATATATTTCAGTTTTTATTGTTGTTCATTCCTACGATTCTTATTAATAAATATACTTCAGTCGATTTCGGGTATCATATAAAAGAATGGAAAAAAGGCATAAAATGGTTCCTGATAGGTGTGATATTTGAAATTGCTGTTGCTGTTGTTCTGACAATTCTATATGGCGGCAGTGCAGAGATATTTAGTATTGATTCACTGATATTTCAATTATTTTTCTCAGGCTTGGGAGAAGAAATATGTTATAGGTCATTACCTCTTGTAACAATGTTTTGGCTATGCGGAGATATTGAAATTAAAATTTCCCATAAACTTAAAATCGATATTGCTGTCATTATTTCAGCATTGTTCTTTTCGGCAGGACATATATCATTTCAGTTTGGATACAGCGGAATCAGCTATAGTTGGACACAGTTGATAGTTACTTTTGTAATCGGTATAATTCTTGGAATGATGTATAGAAAGACAAATAGCGTTTGGGCGTGTATGACGGCACATGGTATTTATAATGTAATTGCAATATTAACATAAAATTCTGATTTATGCGAACAAACAAAATTAGCCCGAAAGCAGTTGAAAAACTACTTTCGGGCATTACTTCTATATGGGTATCGCTTTTACATATTTGCTTTTTTATATTACTGATATTTAGGCTCGCACGTGAGATTTATTCCAAGACGTTTGAAAATCCTTTCGTCGACAGCCGAGAGAATAACAGTTGAATGTACTTCACAGCCACGGAGTTTTGAAATCTGCTCCATTGCCTTTTTAGCATTTTCGTCCGTTGTCGCACAGATTGAGAGTGCTATAAGTGTTTCGTCCGTGTGGATTCTCGGATTGTTGTTGCCGAGGTGGTGGACTTTCAGATTCTGGATAGGTTCTATAACGTGCGGAGACATAAGTATAACATCGTCCGAAATACCGCCGAAATATTTAAGGGCATTCAGAAGAAGGGCGGAAGAAGCTCCGAGCATATCGGAAGTGCGTCCCGTTAGGATAGTGCCGTCAGGAAGTTCCATGGCGGTTGCAGGTGCATTTGTTTCCTGTTCCCTTGCGAGCGAGGCGGAAACAACTTTTCTTTCGTCCGCCGTGACATTCACCTGTTTCATTAAAAGTTCCGTCTTATATACAACATCTTCCGTAACAAGACCTTTTCTGTAGTCGCAAAGTGCCGTATAGTAACGCCTGATAATTTCGTCCTTTGAAGCCTTGCATACCGCATCGTCGTCTACAATGCAGTTTCCAGCCATATTTACGCCCATATCGGTCGGAGACTTATACGGTGATTCCCCGAGGATTTCTTCAAGCATTGCATTCAGCACAGGGAAAATCTCTACATCACGGTTATAATTCACGGTAGTTTTTCCGTAAGCCTCCATATGAAAAGGGTCTATCATATTCACGTCGTTGAGGTCTGCCGTTGCACTCTCGTATGCGATATTGACAGGGTGGCGGAGTGGTATATTCCATATCGGGAAAGTCTCGAATTTTGCATATCCCGCATCTATTCCCCTCTTGTGTTCGTGGTAAATCTGAGACAGGCACGTCGCCATTTTTCCGCTTCCAGGTCCGGGGGCGGTTACAACAACAAGCCGTCTTGATGTTTCGATATAGTCGTTTCTGCCATAGCCCTCTTCGCTTATTATACGCTTGATATTTGACGGATAGCCTTTTATATAATAATGGTGGTAGACTTTTATTCCCAGCGATTCAAGTCTGTTCTGAAAGGCATTTACAGACGGCTGATTTTCGTACTGGGTGAGAACTACACTGCTGACATAGAGTCCTATTTTTGTAAATACATTAAACAGTCTTATAACGTCAACGTCATACGTTATGCCGAGGTCGCCTCTGACCTTGTTTTTCTCAATATCGCCCGCATTTATTACTATAACAATTTCTGCCTCGTCTTTCAGCTGTAACAACATCTGCAACTTGCTGTCGGGCTTGAATCCAGGCAGAACTCTTGATGCATGGTAGTCATCAAAAAGTTTACCGCCAAATTCAAGATACAACTTGTCCCCGAACTGTGAAATACGCTGTCTGATATGCTCAGACTGCATTTTCAGATATTTTTCATTGTCAAAACCTGTTTTAACCATAAAAAAACTCCTCCTTGAAAATAATAAATTGACATATCAAAAGCAACCCCGAAAAATATCGGGATTGCCGTTAATTTCAGTGATAGTAGGAATCAATCCCGAAATACTCCTCAAGAGTAAGATAAGGGTCGCCCATTTCCATAGCCTTGCTGTGAATCTTATAAGACATATCCGTGCCGACGTATCGTATATGCCACGACTCATATTTATAACCCGTTATATGCTGTTTTGACTGAGGATAACGGAGAATAAAGCCGTATTCCCAGCAATGTTCCTCAAGCCATACAGCCTCGGGAGTGCCTATAAAAGTATCATCAATCTGATTAACGTCAATCGCAAGTCCCGACTGATGTTCCGAATACCCAGGGCGTGCGGAATAAGTATCCGCTTTTTCCTGTCCGTCCCTTGCCACATAGTCGTTGTAGATATAATCCTGCGTATCGTATGAACGGAAACCCGACGACAGATAGATATTAAGTCCCTCCATTGAAGCGTCATTCTGTAGCTTGTAAAACTGATTAAGACAGGTTTGGTCTAAATCGGGGTTGAAGTCAGACGGCAGACTGTAGGATTTATTGGCAATCAGTACACCGTCAATATACGTAATTCCCTCAATATCATAAACAACAGGCGGTGCGCCGTATTTATAGTCATCAGGCGTGGGAGCGTCGGGCGGAAGTGTTGCCGTTGCCGATGGTGGACCTTGTGTGGCAGTTTCAGAGGGTATTTCTGTTTCTTCCTGTAAATCCTCTGTTGTACTTTCCACATATTCCGACGTTTCTTCTGCCTGACTTTCGTCTATTACAAGAGACCCTGTAGATGTACTGTCGTTTCCGCACGCCGAAAGCGTAACCACAGCTGACAGAATCAATGATAAAACAACTTTTCTTTTCATATAGTCCTCCTGACCGTAATTTTTTATGTCAGTCTATATTATAACACTTATTTCCACCGATTTCAATAGAAAATTCAAAATTATATTTTTTTTCATCAGAAAAGGACGGGTTTCCCCGTCCCTGTTTAAAAATCAGCTGTAGTCAACAACATTTACCCACGAAAGAAGTATTTCCCTTTCCTTGCGGTTTTTCTTGACAGACTGCGATGCCGAAACAATCGGCAACCATGACTGAACATATTTTTTTGCTGTATTGCTTTTGTTGCAGAAGAGTTCAAGATATTTTTCCGCACCGTCAATATTTCCGTCAAGACAGAATTTCAGATAAGTTCTTGCACAGTCGGCAGAAGCATTTCCCTGTGTTGCGTGCGACCAGTCAAGAATATACGGCGTGCCGTCGGGTCTGATTATGACGTTTGAGGGAGTATAGTCTCCGTGGCATAATTTTCTGTGTTCAGGCATACTTTCAAGCCTCGTGTATAGTTCATACTTTGTCGTGTCGTCAAGCTCCGTCAGACCTATTTTCCTGTTCATCTTGTCCCTCAGCTGACTCATCAACGGCGACCTCCTGCTGTGTATATCAAGCTGTATATCCACGAAAAGTGACATATATTCGTCATACTTCGAGGGATTTTTTGCGATAAGGTCGGCGAGACTCTCTCCCTCTATATATTCCATGACAATAGCCCATTTTCCGTCTATAGTCGTAACTTCATAGAGTTCAGGAATATCAAGCCCCGTTTCGCTTGCACGTGCGTGATTGAGTGCCTCGTTGAGAACGTCCGAGCGTGAATAGTCCTCACTGAACAGCTTTATAACCCTGTCTCCGTCCCGATAAATCTTTTTATTTATCCTTTCGGCAATTATATTATCCGTTTTCATTTTTCAGACCTCCCGTAATAAGCGTTAAGATACATCTGCTTTATTTCAGACATAAGCGGATAGCGTGGGTTTGCTCCTGTACACTGGTCATCAAAAGCCTGTTCCGTCATCTCGTCAAGGGTATCAAGGAAATATTTTTCCTCCACGCCGTAATCTGCTATGGTATCTTTTATGCCGATTTTTCGGCGGAGTTCCCTTATTGCAGAAATGAGATTTTCAAGTTTTTCCCCGTCAGTGTTTCCGCCTAAACTGAGATAATCCGCAATCTCCGCATATCTTTCAAGCGTATGCGGGTGGGCGTACTGCGAAAAAGTACCCATTTTAACAGGAGTTGCCGAGGAATTGAATCGGATTACTTCTTCTATCATAAGTGCGTTTGCTATGCCGTGTGGCAGGTGGTGGAACGCCCCGAGCTTGTGAGCCATTGAGTGACAAACTCCCAGAAAAGCGTTTGCAAAAGCCATGCCAGCCATTGTTGCACCGTCAGCCATTTTTTCCCTCGCAACAGGATTATTTTCGCCCTCCTCATAGGCTATGGGAAGATATTTGAAAATTATTTTCAGTGCCTGAAGTGCGAGACCGTCGGTATAGTCAGTAGCCATCATTGAAGCATACGCCTCGAGGGCATGAGTTACCGCATCTATACCCGAAGCCGAAGTAAGTCCCTTTGGTGCAGTCATGTGGAAGTCCGTGTCTATTATCGCCATATCAGGCATTAACTCATAGTCGGCAAGCGGATATTTCACGCCCGTTTTTTCGTCCGTTATTACCGCAAAGGGCGTTACCTCCGAGCCTGTACCCGCTGATGTCGGAATTGCCACAAAATAAGCCTTTCCGCCCATTTTTGAAAAATTATAAATCCTTTTTCTTATATCCATAAACCGCATTGCCATGTCCGCAAAATCTGCCTCAGGGTGTTCATAAAGCACCCACATTATTTTGCCTGCGTCCATTGCCGAGCCACCGCCGACAGCTATTATAACATCAGGTTTAAATGACGTCATCTGCTCCGCACCCTTCTTTGCACATTCAAGTGTCGGGTCGGGCGAAACGTCGGAAAATACGGCGTGCTGTATGCCCATTTCGTCGAGTTTGTCCGTCACGGGCCTTGTATAGCCGTTTTCATAAAGAAAATTGTCCGTCACGATAAAAGCACGTTTCTTGTCCATAACGCTTTTCAGTTCGTCAAGTGCAACAGGCAGACAACCACGTTTCATATAAATCTTTTCAGGCACTCTGAACCACAGCATATTTTCTCTCCTCTCCGCAACGGTCTTTATATTAAGAAGATGTTTTACCCCTACATTCTCGCTTATGGAGTTTCCTCCCCACGAGCCACAGCCGAGCGTGAGGGACGGAGTAACATTAAAGTTATATATATCACCGATTCCGCCTTGTGAGGACGGAGTGTTTACAAGAATACGTCCCGTTTTCATTCTGCACTGAAATTCGTCAAGAACTTCCCTACGGCTGTTAATGTCAAGATAAATTGAAGATGTATGTCCGTATCCGCCGTCCTCGATGAGTTTTTCAGCCTTTGAAAAAGCGTCCTGAATATCGCTCGCCCTGTACATTGCAAGCACGGGTGATAATTTTTCGTGTGCGAACTCCTCGGATATATCAGTACTCTCCACTTCGCCTATCAGGATTTTAGTATTCTCAGGAACTTCAACTCCTGCCAGCTCCGCTATCCTGTGTGCAGACTGTCCGACTATCTTCGCATTCAAAGAACCGTTTATTATAATTGTCTTTCTGACTTTTTCCGTCTCGTCGTCTTTCAGGAAATAACAGCCTCTTTCCGAAAATTCGGCTTTTACGTCATCATAGATTTTTTCCGATACAATTACAGACTGCTCCGACGCACATATCATGCCGTTATCAAAAGTCTTTGAATGTATTATTGAATTTACCGCAAGAACTATATCCGCCGACTCGTCAATAACCGCCGGTGTGTTTCCTGCTCCGACTCCAAGTGCGGGCTTTCCGCTTGAATACGCAGACTTAACCATTCCCGGACCGCCTGTTGCAAGGATTATATCCGCCTCACGCATTACAAGATTTGTCATTTCAAGGCTCGGAACGTCTATCCATGCAATTATTCCCTCCGGAGCTCCTGCCTTTACAGCCGACTCAAGCACGATTTTTGAAGCCTCTATGGTGGCTTTTTTTGCACGTGGGTGCGGACTGATTATAATTCCGTTGCGTGTCTTGAGTGCAAGAAGTGTCTTGAAAATAGCCGTTGAAGTAGGATTAGTGGTTGGAATTATTCCTGCAATAACGCCCACAGGCTCGGCAACAGTCCTCGTGCCGTAAGCCTTGTCCTCCGAAATAACGCCACAGGTTCTGGTGTTCCTATACTTGTTATAGATGTACTCGGAGGCGTAATGATTCTTTATCACTTTGTCCTCAACTATTCCCATTCCTGTTTCCTCAACGGCGAGTTTTGCAAGGCTTATCCTTGCCTTATTGACAGCGGAGGCAGATGCAAGAAAAATCCTGTCAACCTGTTCCTGCGTGTAGGACGCAAAAATCTTCTGTGCTTTCCTCACACGGTCAATAGCGTTTTCGAGCTTTTCCACGCTGTCAACAATTTCATAGTTTGTTTTTGTCATACTATTCCTCCAGTACATTTAAATTCAGATACGGAAGATTGTTATTTTTTTAACAACTGTATTTAAACACTCCGCACTGTATATAATTA
>CAMWQJ010000076.1 GCA_947176415.1 uncultured Ruminococcus sp.
ATCTCACGGGGGGGAGTTTTTCCAAAATCGCCCTTTTTTGCTTCCATAATAACGGGTTCTGCTTCGATTTCGGATTCATTTTCCGTTATGTTTTCTGTTTCTGAGATTTCTGTGTTTTCGGTTGTTTTTTCAGTTTTATCACTGCACGAAACCGAAACCGCAAACATTGAAACCGCTACAAACAGAAAAGCGAGTTTTTTTCCTTTGAATTTCATAATAACATTACCGCCTTTTGCATGGTATATTAAATTTATTATAATTTTATTATACTATTTTTTTGGCATTTCGTCAATAAGGATTATAAGTAATATAATTAATGAGCTGTACCCAAAAAAACCTTGACAAATAAGAAAAAATATGCTATAATAATATTGTTATATAAGTACAGCGGAATCGCTGTATAATGGTTTGCCCATGCCATATGGAGCGAAAAATGGCATGGAGATTATGAAAGGAGAACGGATTAGCAGTCGGCAGACAACTCAGAAAAAAACCGTTGACACACGGGGTTAGCCTGCTTATGTATGCACACAAGTGCCGTCAGAACAGGAAGTCCTCATCTTTGTGCCAAGCTCGGCACAGTATGGAAGGATTATGTCATATACACGATAAAAACCATTAAAAAGAATAACTACATAAAACGGTTGGAAACGGAAATTTAGATTGACTTTCAAAAAAATATATTTATAATACAACGGCTATAAAAATCGCATATACTTTATAAGAATTAATGGTAAAATTATCAGAAAGGAACGTTATTATGAGAAAACACATTCTTAAAAAAACAACTGCTCTTTTAATGGCACTGACGGTGTGCAGTGTACCGCAGACATTCAGTGCCACAGCTGTTCTTTCAAATGATGTAAATACATCGCTGGCAGACAATGAAGATGTTTTTTCCTACAGCAATATAATTAAATTAAATACCGATTCTGCTGTTGATACAGTAAAGGAAAATACCGGAATTGCTGAAAGTGATGCGACCGAAAAAGATACTGAAAGCGATAATCAGGGCGTAATATCAGAAGATTCGGCAGATGTTACGGAAACTGAAAACGCAGGAAGAATCCATGTTTCGCTCGGCTCTGCTCTGAATCTGAATAACAGCATAGATTTTACAGTGACATTGACAAGCGACAGCGGTTATAGTCATAGTGAAATTGTCAGTCTTGAAAAATCCGACGAAAGTAAAGTAAGTTTTGATAATCTTGAGGACGGCGAATATACCCTTACGGTTGATGCAATGGGATTTGCAGTCTACAGTCAGAACATAACCGTAGAAAAGAAAATGTATTCTTTAAATCTTACGGCTGGTTTCTGTGAGGGGTATACTTACGACAAGGACGGACTTCACCCCGGTGTTATAATGATTGGTGACGCTGACAGTGACGGTGATGTTGATGATGATGACAAGAATATTATTGTAGATACAATTGACGGCACAAATACATCTAAAGATTATGAAACAGACCTGAATCATGACGGTACAACGGATTTGGTTGATTTATCGCTGTTTTCAATAAGCTATCATGAGGACAGGGACATAATGGCTAAAATCGAGGAATTTATTTCCCCTGCTGTTATCGTTCCGTCCGTTTCCGAAGATACAGAGGTAAGCGGAGACGTTGAAAAAATGCTTAACGGCGAGGAAACAGTAACTCTCACACCTTCGGGCGGAGACGAAATTTCCAAAGAAAATCCCGTGTCTATGGGATTCGACCTTATGAGCGACGGCAATGCCACAGTTGTCGACGGCATTACTTTTGAAACAGGCAGTGAAAATCCCGTTTCTGAGGCATTTATTGACGTTGCATATATTGAGGACGGTGTTGAATATACAATAACCGTACCCGTAAAATCAGGTGTTGATTTTCTTCTTAAGGAAGACAAAGTATATGCAACACTTGACGAAAACGGAAATATCAATGTTCACCTCGGAAGCAGTGTTGCAGTAAAGAAAGTTACATTTACCATAACAGGAATGCAGAATAATAATAATCTTGCCGAGATAAGCAAGGTTGAATTTGTAAACGGAATGGAGAGCCGTATTCCTGAGCCTCAGATGGATATGCCCATGAATCTCACCGCAACCGCAGAGAGCGAGAAATTCCGTCTCAGCTGGGAGCCTTGCATGAACGTGACAGGCTATGAGATAAAAATTGAGCAGGGCGGAAAAACTGTAACGTATATGTCAGTATCAAATGCATTTACCGCTACGTCATTCAATGAAAATGACATCAAGAATTACACGACTTATAAAGTAAGTGTGCAGTCGGTAAATGGAACGTGGAAGAGCGGTTACTGCGATTCTGTGGAGGTAACGCCGAAACCGAATAAACGTCCCGACAAGCCAGACGGCGTAAAGGCTTCCGGAATTTACAAGGGAATAAATGTTTCATGGCAGAATATGGACGACACACAGTCTTATAATCTCTTCTACAAATTAAGGGACAGTGATGACGAATATACGGAAATTTCAGGCATAACAACCAACAAGTACACTATAAGCGAGTTGGAAACGCTTTCGGAATATGAAGTATACGTTATAGGCGTAAACGAGCTTGGCGAAAGTCCTGCATCTATCCACACTTTTGCAAAGACAACCGACCTTAACCCTGCTGAAATGCCGAAGTACAATCTCATCAACCGTGACGAAGACGGCAACCCTGGAAGTACGCATATTGTTTCGGTTACAAGGAACGGCGGTGAAATGGTAGACAGCGAACTTGACAAGGATTCGACAAATACCGCATGGGGAGCAGTTGACGGCAACGCAGCTTCATATTACAAAAAAGATACATGGGACGACGGCGGATTCAACAATCTCGGCGGTAACGGTCTTATATATACCTTTGACAAGGAGTATACAATGGACACTATCTGTATACTCACAACAACAAGCATTGACTACACAAATTTGATATGGTGGGATTCAGACGGAAATCAGGTTGGCATTATCAATGATGCTTATGCTAACATCTCATCAAGAAAGACCGACTCGGAGGGCAGATATTATTATGTTCTCAAGTTCTCAAGTCCGATAACGGCAAGCAAAATCCAGATTGGTCTTGCACGTTATCTTGCGTCTCCGATTAATATTTCAGAAACTTACTTCTATTACTATGACGAACTCATGGACGAAGTCATGGCACTGTACGAAGATGATTTGCATACGGTTCTGAGGGAAGACGTTACACAGGAAACTATTGACACTCTCCGTGAAAAAGTAAACACTCCCGACGAGTTCGGCGAAGCAAATCCGAACACAGACGCTTTAATGCGTGAACTTGAAACGGCTGAAAAGATTCTCAATGCGAAATCAATAAGCAGTCCTGTTGAAATACACAAGGGCATAACTACAAAAGATACGGGACGTGGATTTTCAGGTCTCAACGCATGGCAACCGCTCGGCGTTTCTATCGGCACAGGCGAAGAGGTTACTATTTATGTCGGAAGCGACAAGAAGAAAACAGGCGACAGCACAGACTTACGTCTTATTGTCACACAGTATCATTCCGAGGCTGGCGGTGTAACTTTGGACGGAGCTAATCTCAAAGTTGGAGCAAATACATTCAGACTGTCCAAGGGTTCAATAGCAGGTGCTGAATCGGGCGGTGCTTTGTATATTCAATATCAGGGTGCAAGCAATGCAAATGAGAGATACTCGGTGCGTGTGACAGGCGGTTCAGAAGTTCCTGTACTCGACCTTTACAACGTGACAGACGAAGAAGAACGCAAGGAAAGAACTGTTGAATATATCAATGAACTTGATGAATACGTTCCAAACATTGAGGCACTCCACAATCAGACACACAAGGGTTCAGGAAACAATAATATAGACTATGACTATGACAGCAAGAACTGTATTTTAGGGGCTTCGGACATACTGCTTGACACAATGATGATTTCTCTTCCTGCTCAGCAGATTCTCGCAGGTGCAGGAAAAGGCACAGCAGAAGAACGTGCGGAAACTGTTCTTGATTCAATGCAGTCTATGGAAGATATGATGTATCTTTTCTATCAGCACAAGGGACTTAACGAGACAGCACCGACGGAATTAAATCAAGTTCCGAAGGGACATCTCAATATACGTTATCAGCGTATGTTCTCAGGTGCTTTCATGTACGCTTCTGGAAATCACATCGGCATTGAATGGGATTCGTCTCCTGCTATAATGCAGAGTCCGTCAGTTCAGACAGATGAGGATGGAAGATATATAAGCGGAAGTTATTTCGGCTGGGGAATTGCTCACGAAATAGGACATTGTATAAATCAGGGAACGTATGCGGTTGCAGAAATAACAAACAACTACTTCTCACAGCTTGCACAGGCACAGGATAAAAATGCGGGCATGAGGTTTGACTATTCAAATATTTACAGCAAAGTTACTTCAGGTACAAAAGGCAATTCGTCAAATGTTGCAACTCAGCTTGGAATGTACTGGCAACTTCACCTTGCATACGACAAGGGTCTGAATTACAAGACATATTCTGACTATACGGAACAGCTTGACAATATTTTCTACGCAAGAGTTGATACATATTCAAGAAATACAGAGTCAGCACCTGCACCAGACGGAATAAAACTCACTCTCGGCAGTAATACAGACCAGAATCTTATGCGTCTTGCGTGTGCAGCCGCAGAAAGAAACGTTCTTGAATTTTTTGAACGCTGGGGCAAAACACCCGATAAGGACACAATCGCATATGCTGAACAGTTTGAAAAAGAAACACGTGCAATTTTCTATGCAAACGATGATTCACGTATCTATGCACTTGAGGGCAAGGGAAGCGTTCTGGACAGCGAAGGCTCAGTTTCCGCAATAAAAGATGTTTCCGTAAATATCGGAAAATCGGCAAACAAGGTTGAACTTAAGTTTAATCCTACAGATATTCCTGAAAGCGATATACTCGGATACGAAGTTGTACGTTGCACAATATCAGGCGGAAAAACCGAAGAAACGCCCGTCGGCTTTGCTACAGGCTCTTCATTTACAGATACAGTTACAACACTTAATAACCGTGCTGTATTCTATAAAGTCACACTCATCGACCGGTATCTTAACCGCTCGGCAGTTTTCACTACTGACATGGTTAAAATCGAACACGACGGCAGTATGGACAAAACAAACTGGACTATCAGCACAAACGGTCTCACAGCTGAATCAGTTGTAAATGATGCTACTGATGAAATGCCTTGCGAGCAGACTGTAGATAATCCGGCTGAGCAGGCTGTCGACAACGACCTTAATACCGTTTACGCTCCGCACGTGGACAGCGAAAATGCAGAAATAATTATTGACTTTAACCGCACACTTGTAACTACAGGCATGAAGTATACAGCCGGCGAAGGCTCGTCAGTGGGTGCATATGAAGTTTATGTACTTTCCGATGATGAATGGATTCTCACGGCTGAGGGTACATTCAAGGGCAGTGAAACAGTTTACTTTGCAAACGACGACAACAAGTATATAAGCACCTATTCCGCATCGGCTGTGAAACTCGTTCTTCTCAATCAGAAAGATACTACAGTTTCGATTGCAGAGCTCGATATACTCGGAGTAACAGGCGACAATGTTAATTTCCGCAAGGCTGAAGACGATACAACGGCTGTTATCGGCACTCTCGGTGCTGACTATAAATACGGCGAAAATTCGGGTGATGTAATTCCTAAGGATTCAGTCGTATTCACAGGTTCATATAAAGGAAACCCCGCTTATAACGTGGTTATTCTGTACGACGACAAGGGCAATATCGTAGGAGGCATGGACAGCGAAAACAACCTGAAAGCTCAGCAGATAATTCTTGCAAACGTACCTGACGGCGAAAATATCGCAGATGTTTCGGACGGCACATGGATTTACTGGATTGAACCCGAACAGATGAAAGATATAAATCTTCCTGAGACTGTACGTGTCGAGCTTTACAGAGTAAACAACGCTCTTACAAATGAGGGTCAGCGTTTAGTAAGCGATTCACTTTTTGAAGAAGTACCGTCCTCACTCCCAAGCATAACTTTTGAAAAGTAACAATACAGCGTAAAGGAGTAAGATTATGATAAAGCGATTTATGAGATGTGCATTTACTGCTTTGACGTTTGGTGTTCTGATGTCATTCAATACGATGACAACAGAAGCAGGCAACAATATTAAAATCAACGAATCGGGAAATGTGATTTTAATGTCCGATGAGGCTGAAAAGGACGAAGTTACCGCTTGTCAGTTAAGCCTGAAAGTTGAAGCTGATACAGATGCTGAGATTTCTTTTGAATTTAATCCCGAAAACAACATTGAAATTACGGAGTACCGTTTTCATTCGGATACGGATTATCTGAATATCTATATGGCTGATTCAGAACCGATTTTTAACGGTTCTGAGATGATAGACATCGGAACAGTGTCCGCAAAGGACAGCGAAGGAAACGCAGTTGATGTAAAGATTGATGTTGTGGAAAATTCGTTGAAGTACGTTTATCAGAATACATTGTCTGACAGTGCATTTGAAGTTGAAACGGCAACGACAACAACCATCGCAACAACAACTACTGCTGAACAGATAACACCTGTGCCGACAACTACTACAACTGTTTCTGACGACGCAGAGACGACAACAACAGATGATTCTGTTGTAACTGAACAGACAACAACTACTACTGCAACATCAGCAAAGACAGAATCAACCACAACAACAACTACCACAGCAACAACTATAACCACAACAGAATCTACAACTACCACTACAACAACTATCACTACTACAACAACTACAACGACAACCACAACAACAACAACTACTACAACTTCTGCTACTACTGAAAGCGTATATTTAACAACAACTTCCAAGACCGAGCCAATATCGTCAACAACAGGACTTCCGCAGACAGGAAACAATTCAATGACAAGTCTTTTATCTGACATAAGTGCAATGATTCTTATCGTACTTGGTTTCTGCATTATAAAAAATTCAGGTGCAGTCAATGAAGAAGATGAGAAATAATTAAAATAAAAAAATGGACTCTGTTTACAGCAGAGTCCATTTTTAGTATATCATGACAAAGAAAATAAACGTTTTACAGATTTGCTGTAAATAAATCTGATTGCATTGTCTTTTGCGATATGATATAATTGAAATATATCAGAACGGGGTATAAATATGAATGATTCTTTAATAAGTATAATTCTACAACAGATAAAACAACCATTGTGGGAAAACTGGTACATAAAGGAAAAAATCGGTTCGGGTGCATTCGGTGCTGTCTACAGGGCAGAGGCAAAACGGCAGAACCGCATTGATATTTCAGCACTCAAAATAGAGCCTGTCGTTGCGGACGGACAGATGATTTCAGATGAGGAGAAAAAGAAAATTTATCTTGAAAACAGACGGAAAATGATTGAAAATGAATCAA
>CAMWQJ010000077.1 GCA_947176415.1 uncultured Ruminococcus sp.
TCGCCATATTTACTTATTATACAAAATGTATTATAATAATAGTATAGTTTAGTTTACTATACAGGAGGATTAAAAAAATGAACTCAGATTTTGCAAGAATAATCACCCTACAGAGAAAGGAAAGGCATATCAGTCAGAAACAGGCGGCGAACGACCTTGGAATCTCTCAGGCTTTGCTGTCGCATTATGAAAAAGGAATCCGTGAATGCGGTCTTAATTTTCTCGTAAAGATAGCCGACTACTATAACGTATCGTGTGACTATCTTCTCGGACGTACACCCGAACCCGGCGGAAAGAACATAACAATTGAAGATATTCCCGATGACGACGGCAACAACAAAATGAAAATGCCTTCGCCTGAGATAATAAACTTCAACAGGAGAATTATAAACAACTCCATCAGTATGCTTTTCAGCCTTGCACAGAAAGCCAATAGTATAACCCTTGTCAAAGAGGTATCTACTTATCTTATGCTTACAGTTTATAAGCTCTTCCGCATCGTCTACAACGCAAATCCCAAGAACGACCAGAAACTTTTCCGCATTCATAAAGTAATCGCAAACGACAGTGCTAACGCAATTGTGGCAATGAGTGAAGCAAATATAAAAGCAGCGTCAAGCGGTATTTCCCTTGACGGAAACGACTGTGTAAATAATTTCGATACGCTTTATATTACGACGGCGACATTGCAGAAAGACTATGTACAGTATTCAACATCACTTCTCAACCTTATAAAGCAGAGCGAGGAAAAAATCGCAAGAGTGCGTGAAAAATACTGAAAAAAGGGACATCTCGTGATGCCCCTTTGGATTTTTCATTTAACTTCGGGAAGAGTATTGAACGACTTCTGAAGTTCTTCGTCTGTAGGAATGTAGTCGGACATTTTGCCGTCATTGTAAGCACCGTAAGCGTACATATCGAAATAGCCCGTGCCTGTCAGACCGAAGAAAATAGTTTTTTCCTCGCCTGTTTCCTTGCACTTCAAAGCCTCGTCGATAGCAACTTTTATGGCGTGACTGCTTTCGGGGGCAGGAAGTATGCCCTCAACCCTTGCGAACTGCTCGGCGGCTTTGAATACTTCCGTCTGTTCAACAGAAACTGCCTCCATAAGTCCCTGGTCGTAAAGTTCGGAGAGTATCGCACTCATACCGTGATATCTCAGACCGCCTGCGTGGTTTGCGGACGGCATGAAACCGCTTCCGAGGGTGTACATCTTCTGCAACGGACAAACTTTTCCTGTATCGCAGAAATCATAAGCGTAAACGCCTCTTGTAAGGCTCGGACAGGAAGCAGGCTCTACAGCGATAAATCTGTAATTGTTTTCGCCCCTCAGCATTTCGCCCATAAACGGCGATATAAGACCACCGAGGTTAGAACCGCCACCGGCACAGCCTATAATAATATCGGGCTTTATGCCGTATTTGTCCATAGCGGTTTTTGACTCAATGCCGATTACGGACTGATGCAGAAGCACCTGCGAAAGAACACTGCCGAGAACATAGCGGTAGCCGTCCTGTGTGGTTGCCTTTTCGACAGCTTCCGATATAGCACAGCCGAGACTTCCATTTGTATCGGGAAATTCGGCAAGAATTTTTCTTCCGACTTCTGTGGTAGCGGACGGCGAGGGAGTTACGTTTGCCCCGTAAGTTCTCATGACTTCACGGCGGAAAGGCTTTTGCTCGTAAGAACATTTAACCATATATACCTGACAGTCAAGACCCAGATAAGAGCAAGCCATTGAAAGTGCCGTGCCCCACTGACCTGCACCTGTTTCTGTGGTTACGCCCCTGAGACCTTGTTTTTTCGCATAATAAGCCTGTGCAATTGCCGAGTTGAGTTTGTGACTTCCGCTTGTGTTATTTCCCTCGAATTTGTAATAGATTTTGGCTGGCGTGCCAAGTTTCTTTTCGAGACAGTACGCACGCACGAGCGGAGAAGGACGGTACATTTTATAGAAATCCTGAATCTCCTGCGGAATATCTATAAAGCGGTCTGTCTCGTTAAGCTCCTGTTTTACAAGCTCCTCACAGAAAACCGCACCGAGTTCTTCGGCAGTCATGGGTTTCAGCGTTGCCGGATTAATCAGCGGTGCGGGTTTTTTCTTCATATCCGCACGGACGTTGTACCACTGTTTCGGCATTTCGCTTTCTTCGAGATATATTTTGTATGGAATTTTTTCCTCTGACATATCGGACTCTCCTTTTTAAGTTATATATAAAATTTTACCATGAATATACGTCCGTGTCAATATATAAGGCAGTTTATTGCTACTATGCACAAATATAAGTACGCCGATTTGTGCATAATCACGTTTTTTTGAAGAATTATGCAGAAAAGTGAGAAAAACCCCCCTCCTGAAACGTTATGTTATATAGAAAGGGGTTCAGGGCGTATCTTCATGATAACAGACATTTTTTATAAAAGTCCTGTGATAAAAAGACACACATATAATGAAGATATGCCCTTTATTTTTTATAAAAATATTATCCAGTTCACAGAAAATTTACTTATATTTTTCTGTAAACTCTTGCATTTTGCGGAAAGATGTGATATAATACTTTACGTTGAGTGTACTGAATGTACACTGACTGCAACGAGATGCGAGGAAGCGGAAGGTTGCCGGCGGTCTGTCGGGTAATTTCCGTGGAGTGTGTCCGCATTGACGGACAATTGGGATATTAAACACAGTCTGTGCTTTTTATGCGTACATCTTGCGTATGTACCTTGCTATGCTATTTTTGTGTATAAGCGTTCCTGATTGCCGAGAAACAATATCTGTGTTTTTCGGTTTTTTTGTCAGATGATACGTGAAACACACGGACACGTGTGAAGTCCTTTGGAGAGATATTTTCTCCGCCCCCCGCAATTATAATAAATTTAAGGAGGCGAAATAAATGGCAGTCAACGAGAAAATCAGATTCAAGATTAAGGGTTACGACCATGCTACTGTTGATATCGCAGCAGCTAAAATCGTAGAAGCAGCCAAGAGAAGCGGAGCAAGAGTTTCAGGTCCTATTCCGCTCCCTACAGATAAGGAAGTTGTTACTATCCTCCGTGCTGTACACAAGTACAAGGACAGCCGTGAGCAGTTTGAGATGAGAACTCACAAGAGACTTATAGATGTTCTCCGTCCCACAGAAAAAACAACTGTTGCTCTTGAAAAGCTCGAAATCCCCGCAGGCGTAGACGTTGTTATGGAAGTCAAGTAATCCGTAAAAACACGCTTGTAATTTGCCGTTTGAAAAACGGAATGGCGGTAATCCGCCGGTCAAGTTGATTCTATCAACCAATAACCATTCAGGAGGAAATGAAAATGCAGAAAGGCATTATCGGAAAGAAAATCGGCATGACACAGATTTTCGACGAAGCAGGAAAAGTTGTTCCTGTAACAGTAATTGAAGCAGGTCCGTGTGTTGTCGTTCAGAAGAAAACAGTCGAGAATGACGGCTACAATGCACTCCAGCTCGGCTACGGCGATGTAAAGGTACAGCGAGTAAACAAGCCTATGAAAGGACATTTCGACAAGGCTGACGTTGCTTGCAAAAAGACTCTCAAGGAGTTCAGATTTGATGATTGTGATGTTCTCAATGTCGGCGACATTGTAAAGGCTGATACATTCGCAATAGGCGACGCTGTAGATGTAGTTGGTACAAGCAAAGGTAAGGGCTTTGCAGGTGCTATCAAGCGTCACAACCAGCACAGACTTAAGGAAACTCACGGTACTGGTCCTGTTCACAGACAGGCAGGTTCTATGGGTGCTTGCTCGTCCCCGTCAAGAATTTATAAGGGCAAGGGCATGGCAGGTCATATGGGTGCAGAGCAGGTTACTGTTCAGAATCTCGAAATAGTTAAAATAGACGCAGAAAATAATCTTATCGCTATAAAGGGTGCAGTTCCCGGTGCAAAGGGCGGTATCGTTTATATCGTAGACAGCGTTAAGGCTTAAGGAAGGAGGAAACAGATATGTCAACAATTTCAGTATTTGATATGGCAGGCAAGCAGGTTTCCGAAACAGAGCTTTCAGACGCAGTTTTCGGAATTACTCCAAACGAGGCTGTTATGCACGCTATGGTTGTCAACTATCTCGCTAATCAGAGACAGGGTACACAGTCTACACTTACAAGAACAGAAGTAAGCGGTGGCGGAAGAAAGCCATGGAGACAGAAGGGTACAGGTCATGCAAGACAGGGTTCAACAAGAGCTCCGCAGTGGACACACGGTGGTGTTGCTCTCGGACCGAAGCCCAGAGACTACAGCTACTCACTCAACAAGAAAGTAAGACGTCTCGCTATGAAGTCCGCACTTTCAACAAAGGTTATCGACAATAATCTTATCGTTCTCGATTCGCTTACACTTGACAGCTACAAGACAAAGACTGTTGTTGAAATGCTCAAGGCACTCGGCGTTGAGGGCAAGGCTCTTATCGTTACTGCCGAGGCAGATTCAAAGGTTATCAAGAGTGCTTCAAATATCCCCGGCGTTAAGACGGCTTCTGTAAACACTCTTAATGTATATGACATTCTCAATTATGACAAGTTTATTGTTGTAAAGAATGCTGTAGGAAAGATTGAGGAGGTGTACGCATAATGAAAGCACCGCAGGATATTATTTTAAAGCCTGTTATCACTGAAAGAAGCATGGACAATCTTCAGGAAGGCAAGTACACCTTTAAGGTTGCTAAAGACGCTAACAAGTCTGAAATAAAAAAAGCCGTTGAAAAGCTTTTCAGTGTAAAAGTTGCCAAGGTAAACACTCTCAACTGCAACGGCAAGATGAAGAGAGTAGGCAGATATACAGGCAAGACTGCTGACTGGAAAAAGGCTATCGTTACTCTTACGGAAGATTCAAAGGCTATTGAGTTCTTCGAGGGTATGGTTTAATTAAAAGCCTTTTCGTATGGGAGTAATGCTCCCGCAAAAAACGCATTTTAAGGAGTGAAATAAATGGCTATAAAAAGCTATAAGCCTACGACACCGTCGAGACGTCAGATGACTGTAACTGATTACTCGGTATTGTCAAAGGTAGAGCCGGAAAAGAGTCTTCTCGAACCGATGAAGAAGAAGTCGGGAAGAAACAGTTACGGCAGAATTACAGTTCGTCACAGAGGCGGCGGAAACAGAAGAAAATACCGTATTATCGACTTCAAGCGTGATAAGGATAATATGGTTGCTACAGTTCTTACACTTGAATACGACCCCAACAGAAGTGCATTTATCGCACTCGTTCAGTACGAGGACGGCGAGAAGAGATATATTCTTGCTCCTAACGGTCTCAAGGTAGGCGACAAGGTTGAATCAGGTCCGGAAGCTGACATCAAGCCCGGAAATGCTCTCAGACTCGAAGATATCCCCGTTGGTACGTTCATACACGCTATTGAGCTTTATCCCGGCAAGGGTGCACAGCTTGTAAGAAGTGCAGGAAATCAGGCACAGCTTATGGGCAAGGAGGGTGCATATGCTCTTATAAGACTTCCTTCGGGCGAAATGAGAAAAGTTCCGGTAGGCTGTAAGGCTGCTATCGGTCAGGTTTCAAATATCGACCACGAGAATGTAAATTATGGTAAAGCAGGACGTGTGAGAAACATGGGCTGGAGACCTACTGTAAGAGGTTCTGTAATGAACCCGTGCGACCACCCTCACGGCGGTGGTGAAGGTAAGTCACCTGTCGGTCGTCCCGGACCTGTAACACCATGGGGCAAGCCCGCTCTTGGTTACAAGACACGTAAGGCTCACAACAGAACTGACAAGTTTATCGTAAAACGTCGTAACGGCAAGTAATCTGAAAGGAGGAACTTATTCATGAGTAGAAGTATTAAAAAAGGTCCTTATGTGCAGGAAGTTCTCCTTAAGAGAGTTATGGCAATGAATGAAGCAGGCGAAAAGAAGGTTCTCAAGACATGGAGCCGTTCTTCAACAATTTTCCCTGATTTCGTAGGTCATACATTCGCTGTTCATGACGGACACAAACACGTACCTGTATATGTTACGGAAGATATGGTAGGTCACAAACTCGGTGAGTTCGCACCTACAAGAACATATAAAGGTCACGCCGGTTCAAAGACATCTAACAACGGCAAGAAATAAGCGGAAGGAGGAGTTAAGATGGAAGCAAGAGCTTATTTAAAAAATGCTCGTATATCACCCAGAAAAGTGCAGATTGTTCTTGACCTTATCAGAAACAAGCCTGTAGACATCGCACTGGCTACACTGGATTTGACTCCGAAGGCTGCAAGTCCTATCGTTGCAAAGCTTGTAAAGTCTGCTCAGGCAAACGCTGAAAATAATTTCAGCATGGACAGGGATAATCTCGTGGTTTCCGAGTGTTTCGTTACTCCCGGACCTATCATGAAGAGAATCATGCCGAGAGCTCAGGGCAGAGCATACAGAATTTTAAAGAGAACATCACACATAACAGTTGTTCTTAAAGAAAAAGAATAATCCCAAGGAGGTCTGATTAATGGGACAGAAAGTTAATCCGCACGGTCTTCGTGTCGGCGTTATTAAAGATTGGGATTCTCGCTGGTTTGCAGACAAGAGTACTTTCGGCGATACGCTCGTAGAGGACTACAACGTACGTGAGTATATAATGAAAACTCTTAACAGAAGGTCTAAGAATCTCTCTGACAAGTGCGTCTATGCAGGTGTACCGAAGGTAGAGATTGAAAGATTCGCTGATAAGGTCAGAATCCACATTCACTGTGCAAAGCCTGGTATTGTTATCGGCAGAGGCGGTGCAGAAATAGAGAAGCTCAGAACAAAGCTTGAAAAGATGATTGGCAAGCAGGTTTTCATCAATATCATCGAAGTAAAACAGCCTGATATGGACTCTCAGCTCGTTGCTGAAAAAATCGCTCATGACCTTGAGGACAGAGTTTCTTTCAGAAGAGCAATGAAGCAGTCTATCGGCAGGACAATGCGTCTCGGTGCAAAGGGTATCAAAGTTAAGGTATCTGGCAGACTTGCAGGTGCTGAAATTGCAAGAAGTGAAAGCTACCACGAGGGTACTATTCCGCTTCAGACAATCCGTGCTGATATTGATTACGGCTTTGCAGAGGCTGATACAACCTACGGAAAGCTCGGCGTAAAGGTTTGGATTTACAAGGGCGAAGTTCTCAAGGGCGATGCTGCAAAGGCTGCCGAGAAGAGAGAAAAGGTTGAAAGAAAGAACGATTCAAGAAACAACGACCGCCGTCGCCGTGACGACAGACGTGACGGAAACAGAAGAGGCGGAAGGAATTTCAACCGTGATTCAAGAAGAGAAGGAGGTAACCAGTAATGCTTCTTCCGAA
>CAMWQJ010000078.1 GCA_947176415.1 uncultured Ruminococcus sp.
CTCGCAGTTTGTCCGCATTATTCGTCGCCATGATAATTTTTTTAATCATCGTTCTTGTCCTTTCTGCCAAAAAGTCTGCTGAAAAATCCTCGTTTTTTCGGCTTTTTCTCTTCTGCTACATCCTCTTCTGTTTCTTCTTCCTCTTCGGACTCCTCTTCTTCGTCGTACTCTTATTCCTCTTCGTATTCCTCTTCCTCTTCGAACTCCTCTTCTTCTTCGAACTCTTCTTCCTCTTCGAACTCTTCTTCCTCTTCGAGCTCCTCTTCCTCTTCGAACTCTTCTTCCTCTTCAAACTCTTCTTCTGTTTCCTCAATTTCCGTCTCTTCTGTCTCTTCAAACTCTTTCTCGTCGGGTTCTTCTGATTTTTCCATACCAACATCGCTGAACAACGCACTCACGAATGAACGGCTGTCAAACGGCTGTAAATCGTCTATTTTTTCGCCAACGCCTATGAGTTTAACAGGTATACCGAGTTCATTTTTAATTGATATAACAATACCGCCCTTTGCCGTGCCGTCAAGTTTCGTGAGAACGATACCCGTTATATTGGCGGTTTCGCCAAAGAGCTTAGCCTGATTGACAGCATTCTGTCCCGTCGTTGCATCAAGTACAAGCAACACTTCACGTGAACATTCACCAGCTTTTTTGTCGATAATTCGGTTTATTTTAGCGAGTTCCTCCATGAGATTCTTTTTGTTGTGAAGCCGTCCGGCAGTGTCAATTATCACAACGTCGCACCCTCTCGCCTGTGATGCCTCGAGTGCATCGTAAACAACAGCCCCTGGGTCTGAACCCTCGGAGTGCTTGACAATTTCAACTCCTGCCCTCTCCGTCCAGATTTCGAGCTGGTCTATTGCAGCGGCTCGGAAAGTATCCGCAGCAGCGACAAGAACCTTTTTGCCCTCCTGTTTGAACTGGTGGCACATCTTGCCGATTGTGGTAGTTTTTCCAGCACCGTTCACGCCGATAACCATTATAACCGCAGGTGAGACGGACAAGTCAAGCCCCGTGTCATCGCCCATTATTTCGCCGATTATCTCCTGTATAAGCTCCATAATCATCTGTGGGTCGGTTATGCCACGCTCCTTGATTTTCTTCCTCAGGCGGTTACAAATCTCCTCCGAAGTTTCAACCCCTATGTCGCTCATTATCATAGTTTCTTCGAGCTGGTCAAAAAGTTCATCGTCAATAACCGTGAATGAATTTAAAATTTTCTGTAGCCTGCCGAGAAAAAAGTCCTTTGTTTTCCGCAGTCCCTCTGCAATTTTCTGAATAATTCCCATTGCACACCTCGCTGTATTATTAATTATTTTTACTGTATATCTGCCGTGTCCTCCTGAAAATCCACCTGTTCCATTTTCAATAGCTTTGAAATTCCGTCCTCCTGCATCGTCACGCCGTAAAGCACGTTGGCTTCCTCCATTGCACTCCGCCTGTGCGTTACAAGCACAAACTGCGTGGTATCGGTGAATTTTTTCAGATATTGTGCATATTTCCGCACATTCACCTCATCAAGTGCAGCGTCTATCTCGTCGAGAATGCAGAACGGTGCAGGGCGTAATTTCAGAATGGCAAAATATATTGCAATAGCTACGAACGATTGTTCACCGCCCGAAAGCGAAATTAAATTTTTTATAACTTTCCCCGGCGGTGCAACTGCTATTTCAATTCCCGATTCAAGAATATTTTCAGGGTCTGTAAGGACAAGTTCCGCCTTTCCTCCGCCGAAAAGCTCGGTAAAAATCTCTTTGAAATTTTGATTGATTATATTGAAATTTTCCGCAAAAATCCGCTTCATTTCGTCCGTCAGCCCCGAAATAATCCTTTCCAGTTCCGCCTTGGACTTCCTCACGTCTGCCACCTGTTCCGACATAAATTCATACCTTTCAGAGACCTCTTTGTATTCTCCGATTGCTTCCGTATTGACGTTCCCAAGCGATTTTATTTTATTTTTTAACTCATTCAGTTTACGTTGTGCCGAAACCATATCGTCCACCCTTTCGGCGACCTCGACCGCCTCAGAACGTGTCAGCTCGTAAACCTCGAGAAGCTGTTTTATAATGTTGTCATAGTCACGGCTGACGTTTGCATGGCGTTCCTCAAGCCTCGTGATTTCGGCGGAAAAACGCTCTTTTTCGGCATTTGCGTCCTTCATGCTATGCCTCAGCTCGTTGACAATCCTGCTTTGTTCGGTATGCACCGCCTGATAACTTTTTATCTTTTCCAGATAATCCCCCGTGTTATCTTTCAGACCGACCAGTTTCCGCCTTATTTCGTCGATTTCAGTACTTTTATCCTCTGTCGTTTTTTTAAGTTCAGCTATTTTCCGCAAAGCCTTCGCCATAGTTCTTTCAAGTTCGTTTTTTTCCGTATCTATGCGGAAAAGCTCGTTTTTCTGCACCTGAATATCCTTTAAAATTTCAGTTTCCTTTATTTTTAAATCAGATAACTTTTCCGCAAATTCCGACCGGCTTCTGCGGAATTTTTCCCTGCTGTCCTGCCCCTGTGTGAGTGCCTGTTCCGCAAGACTTATTTTTCCACTGATTTCCGCCAGTTTTTCGCCTGAAACCTCAATTTCAGCGGTTGCCGACTTTATTTTTTCTTCGCATTCTTCAATAAGTTTAAAATTATTTTCCGCCTGTGACTTTATCTGCTCCGAAAGTGACTCAAGTCCCGAAATTTCGGCATTTATGCGTATAATCTCCTGACTGCAAAAAACTATTTCCGACCTGATTTTTTCCGTCTCCGCCCTCAGTTTTTCTGCACCGAGACGTGTTTTTTCTGCACCACTGCACAGCCTGTCACGACTAAGCGACAGTGCCTGTATTTCGGCATTTAAGCGTTCTATTTCATTTTTCCGTGTAATAATTCCTGCCGACTTCTGTGCCGAACCGCCCGTAAACGAACCGCCCGCATTTATTACCTGACCGTCAAGCGTTACAATTCTGAATTTATAGCCGAATTTTCGGGCAATTTCAACTGCCCTGTCGATGTTTTCCGCAATAACTGTCCGCCCGAGAAGTGACATAATAATCCCCCTCAGTTCAGGCTTGCAGGTGACAATCTGACTTGCAACAGCCACAAAACCACGGCAGTCCGAAAGCCCGTTTTCAGCGATTTCACGACCTTTAACCGACGTTATCGGAAGAAAAGTCGCACGTCCGCTTTTGTTTTCACGCAGAAAATTTATGCACTGCTTTGCTCGCTCCTCGTTCTCAACGATAATATTCTGAACCGCCCCTCCGAGAGCCGTTTCCACAGCGAGTGCATACCTCTGCTCCGTGCCTGTATTCTGTGCGACAGTTCCCGAAATACCGCCGATTTTCCCCTGTGCCGATGCCCTAAGAACAGCCTTTACACTGCCTGTAAAACCCTCCATATTTCTTTCGAGTTCGAGCAGTATTTTAATTTTCTGCTCCTTTTCACGCAGTTCAAAAAGTACCTTTTCAAAGTCCCTTTTCGCCTCTTCCGACTGTTCTTTTTCCGCTGTATATAGCCTTTTGCACTCATCAAGCCTTTTTTTCAGACTTTCTGACTGCTCTTCATTTTCGCATATACTTTTTTTAAAGTTATTTATTTTAACTGAATACTCACCGAGCATTTTTTTATAGGAAATATTTTTTTCACGTAGTTCCACCATTCTCGGATTTTCTTCAGCAATAAGCTTTTTTGCTGATTCACAGGCAAAATTAAGCTCGCTCCGCCTGATGTAAAGCGAATTTATTTCCGCTCCTATCCTGTCAACATTTTCGCCGAGCTGTGAACTTTCGTTTTCAATTTTTTGAAAATTTTTCTCAGTCTGATGAATTTCTTTAACCAACTCGGCACGCTGATTTTCAAGACTTTCAATAATTTTTGCAGTTTCGGACTTTTTTACGTAAATTGATTTAATATTTTTTTCAGCATCGGCAATGCTTTTTTTTGCCGATTCTTCGGATAATTCACAGTGCCTTATGTCATTTTCGAGAACCGCAATGCCTGATTTTAATTCCGAAGCCGTCTGCTCCTCCTCAATCATCTTACGCCTGATTTTGTCCGATTTTATGGTACTTTCCTGCATTTTCCGATAGCCGTCCTCAAGACGTTTTTCCTGCTCTGCAATGTCATTTTCGGAACGCTCGTAATTCGTCCTGCTGATTAAAATTTTTTCGTCAAGCTGTTCAATGTTTTTTCTGAGTTCGTCAAGTCTGCTGACCCACACAGAAATCTCAACTTTTCTACGTTCTTCCGCAAGTTTCACGTATTTTTCAGCTTTTTCCGCCTGTATTCTCAGCGGTTCAACACGGTTTTCAAGTTCCGAAAGTATGTCGGTAAGACGCACTAAATTTTCCTGAGATGCCGAAAGTTTCCGTTCTGCCTCGGTCTTTTTATATCGGAATTTCGAGATTCCCGACGCTTCTTCAAAAATATCACGCCTTTCATTGCTCTTTGCACCGACGATTTCGGCGATACGCCCCTGACCGATAATTGAATAGCCGTCACGACCAAGCCCCGTGTCCATAAAAAGCTCGTTGATGTCTTTCAGACGAACCGACCGACCGTTAATCATGTATTCACTTTCGCCACTGCGGTATAGTTTTCTTGTCACTGCTATTTCGTCGTCCGCAATGTCAACAGCACCGTCGGAATTGTCGATATTCAGCGTAACACAGGCAAATCCCATTGCCTTTCGTGAAACAGTACCCGAAAAAATAACATCTTCCATTTTGTTGCCTCTGAGAGTTTTTGTGGACTGCTCGCCGAGAACCCAGCGAACCGAGTCGCCGATATTACTTTTTCCGCTACCGTTAGGTCCTACAACCGCCGTCAGCCCCTTGTCAAAAGTAAGGCTTATCTTGTCAGGAAAGGACTTAAATCCCTGTATTTCGAGCGATTTAAGATACATTTTTTCACCCCCTCAGTTCGACATCATATTTTTTCACACCAATATCGCCAATTATTTTAACATTACAGCCCGAAAATTTCTCCCTGAAATAATTTATATTCGCCCTGCACTGCCCGACCGCCTTACTTATACACGTTGGACTGACGGCAAATGAAAAATCACGGTTTTTGCCTGTTTTACGGGCGAGAATCTGAGAAATTTTGTCCCTGTAAATACGGCTTTCGCAAATCTCCCTGAAAGCAGGGTGATAGAACCCGCCAACCATGTCATTTTCAACAAATTCGCTTGCATGAAGTCCGCATTTTATGACGTTTATGCCATTTTTTTCAAAACTCGTCAGAAATGCAGAAACCATATTTACCACCTCGTCAAAGGAAAAAGTCTTGTATTCTCCCGATTTATAGAGTTCTCCGAGGCGTGTATTTTTCAGGATAACGACGGGATATATTCTGACCGTGTCAGGCTTTATATAAATTATTTTTTCAAATGTTTCGTACTCGTCGGACTCCGTACTTTTGTAAAGCCCCATCATCATCTGCAAACCGAGTTCAAAGCCCTCCGCCCTTATCAGTCGGCAGGCACGGAAAACGTCTTCCGCCGTATGCCCCCTGTCATTCGATTCAAGAACGTGATTGACCATGGACTGCGCCCCGAGTTCAATTGAAGTAACACCGTATTTCCGCAATATACAGAGGATTTGAGTGTCTATACAATCGGGGCGTGTGGAAATGCGTATGCCTCTGAATTTTCCCTTGCCTACAAATTCGCTTGCGGTTTCAAGCAGACTGACCATATAGTCTTGCGGAATGGCTGTAAAACTCCCTCCGAAAAACGCAATTTCGGCGTTTTCAGGCGACCTGACTTCGCCGAGAGCCTGAGTGCAGACAGCCATTACTTTCTCAGCCGTCGGAGCTTTCTGCGTTCCGCTGATTGTATGCTGATTGCAGAAACTGCACATATTCGGACAACCAATGTGAGGGACGAAAATTGAGATATTACTGTGTTTCATAGCCCATAAGCTCCAGTGCCTCCTTTGCGGAGAGTTGCTCGGCTTCCTTTTTGCTACGTCCACGCCCCCTGCCTATAACCTGCGAATTTAAACGCACCTCCACGACAAAACGCTTGTTGTGGTCAGGTCCTTCCTCGCCGATAAGCACGTACTCAACTTTTTCCTCTGGATTTTTCTGCACAATTTCCTGAAGAACCGTCTTGAAATCACTGAATGCGGACTTTTTCGGGTGCTGAACGTCGTCCGGCATAAATCTGAGAATGTGGCGTGAAGCCGGCTCTATACCGCCGTCGAGGTAGATAGAGGCAATAACCGCCTCGAAAGCGTCCGCCAGAATAGAGGGTCTCTCACGTCCGCCCGTATTTTCCTCGCCCTTGCCGAGATAGAGAAACTCGCCGAGATTTATCTGCTGTGCGAAGACGTGCAACGACTTTTCGCAGACAAGCGAGGCACGGAGCTTTGTTAGTTCACCCTCCGCAACGTCAAGATTTTTGTATAAGTAATCCGAAACGACGATTGAAAGAACGCTGTCGCCGAGAAATTCAAGCCTTTCATTGCTCCCTGAGGGGTTTTTCCGTTCATTCGCATATGAAGAGTGTGAAAGTGCCTGAATTATAAGATTTTTGTCCTTGAATTTATAGCCTATAATCTTCTCGAATCTTGAAATTTTGTCCAAAATAAATCACTCCTTTTCGGTTGCGGAAATTTTAAGTGCGTACTGCTCGATAACTCCCGAAACATCGGTATCTGCACACTTTTTAGCTTGACGTACGGCATTGAAAAAAGCCACGCTGTCGGAACTTCCGTGTGCCTTGATAACGGGCTTTTTCACGCCGAGAAGTGCCGAACCGCCTACCTCTTTATAGTCCATCTGCTTGCGGAGTTTCTTAATCTTGTCAAGACTGAAAACCACACCGATTTTGCCGACTCCAGAGAAAATCCACTTAATTTTCCTGCTGAAAAAAGAACCCATTCCCTCATAGAGTTTAAGGGCGATATTTCCCGTAAAACCGTCCGTAACGACAACATGGCACTCACCTTTAGGCATATCCCTTGCCTCGATGTTTCCGACAAAGTTAAGCCCCGACTTTTCGAGAAGTTTATAAGTTTCTGTCTCAAGTTCTCTGCCTTTGGTTTCCTCCGCACCTATGTTGAGAAGTGCGACTTTCGGATTTTTCACGCCCATAACCTTTTCCATATAGGCACTTCCCATGACCGCAAACTGCACCAGCATTTCGGGTCGGCACTCGGTGTTTGCACCTGCGTCCGTAAGCACAAAAACCCCCTTGTCAGCAGGCAGAACAGGCGACGGAGCAACTCTTTTTATGCCCTTTATGCGTTTGACGATAAAAGTCGCACCCATAACCAATTAC
>CAMWQJ010000079.1 GCA_947176415.1 uncultured Ruminococcus sp.
AGTGCAAAAACCCCAGAACTCGCCGTCAATAAAAACAACTCATTCCGCCATTGCCTTAGACGTGATCTTTCTGTCTCTTACAAGATTCTGATTCATATTGTCACGCAGATACGAGTACGCCGTATCATTACCCGCATTCCTTATAACCAGCGAGTCGAAACTGTCAATAATTTTTCCGTCCGCCTCGCTGACCGCCCTGCCGTCGAAAAAATCATAGTCGAGCTTTTTGTTACCGTACTCCTCACGGGCATAAATATTAAAACTTTTCTGCGGAGTTGAGCGTGAAGTTGCACCCTTTATGCGTATGCCGACATTCTGCGAAAGAATATGTTTTCCGCTGTCGAACACCTCAAAAAACGCCTCACGTTCCCACTCCCTGCCCTTCTGAGTGTAGTTGGCTTTGCGATTCCACGCCTCAATTTTACTGCTGAAATACATATCATAATATTTTCCCTTGACGTAAATTCCTGTGTCGTAGTCAAAAAGATTTTCAGGGTCTGTTACAATAGAAATAACCTTCATGTTTTTATAATATCCATCATTTGTTTTTCCTAAAAAATACGTTGCTGTCACAGGCTCGCCGACCCTGCCCACCTTGTCCACCGCAACCGCACGTATCACGCATACCTTGTCAACTGCCTTTTTCGGAGCAACAGCCCCGTAAGAACTTATATCTGTCCTCGCACTCCATAAATTCGGCTTTTCGGACGGGTCTGTTATTCTCAGCTGTGCATTGTACCTTGCAGAATTTTTTGTTGGTCGGCTTCCGTCCATGGTATAGTAAACTTCCATTCCCTCGGGGACTTCTATTTTCAGCATGAAATCCTTGTCATAAAATCCGCTTTCATGCGAAAACACGGGTTTTTCTTTAATTTCTTTCTTCACGTCAGGCGACTGATTTTTTTCAAGGGGTGTCGGCTCGCTGACGGAATAATTTCCGCTGTCCTCGGGATATTGTCCGTAAGTCATATCGGTTTCGGTTTTTCCGAAGACAACCCTGTCAACCTCATTTCCGAACCTGTCGGTAAGAAGTGCGGTATTCTGATTTTTTGAAAAATCAAGCCGTGCGGTTTCAAAATCAGTCGTTTCGGCGGTATTGCAGAAAATTATTTTACGCTCACCTTTCGGCAGAATCGTATCGGCAGGAAGAGAGTATTTATAGGGATTTTCCGTATCGTCCGAAATCCCCCAGCCACTGATGTTCACGTCTGCTGAAGTGCCGTTGTAGAGTTCAAGCCATGCGTAGATATTTCCGTCGGGTGCTTTATAAAAAGTATTTTCTCCGCATATCTCATTTATAACGACTTTTTCTGAAGCCGAATACGCCTTAAAACCGACGGAATACAGGGAAAAAAGTCCGCAGAGTAAAATAAATATCAATATATCTGAAAAAGCAAATTTTTTAATCATGATTCCTCCCTTGAAATTTAATATTAATATTATAACATAACAAAAGCATTTTGTAAAGAATATTGCTGAATAATATTAATAGTCAAAAACAGGAGTACTTTTTTGTGCAATTTTCACAAGAATATACATATTTATTTGAATAAGGTTGATTTTTTAGTCAATGTATGTTATAATGAAAAGAAAATCTGTAAAAAGTGTGCCGTGCAAAAGGACGGTTGTGGGAGGAGTCTGTATGGATATAATCAGAAAAAAGAGGCTTGACAGTATGTTTGATACTTTATCGATAATCGCCGAGGGTAATTATATCTATCTGTGCGATATGAAAACAAATTATTCGAGGTGGTCGGAAACGGCTGTTGACTATTTCAACCTGCCGAATCAGTATATGTATAATGCGGGAACTATATGGGAAGAGTGCATACACCCCGAGGACCGTGAGAGATACCGAATGAGTATAGACAATATTTTTTCAGGCAGGGACAAGGGGCATAGTATGCAGTACCGTGCAAAAGCAGGTGACGGAAATTACGTTGTCTGCACGTGCCGTGGAGCTGTCATAAAGGACGAAAACGGCGACCCCGAGTATTTCGCAGGAGCGATAAAAAATCACGGCTCGCTCAGTTATATTGATACGATTACGGGTCTCCGCAGTCTGTACGGATTTTTCGACGACCTTAAAACTCTCATATGGAAAAAAATCCGCACAACCGCCATCGTAATAGGAGTAACGGGATTTTCCATAATCAATGACGTTTACGGCTATAAATTCGGCAACAAGGTTATCCGACAACTCGCCGACATTATTAACGACGTTTTCACAAACTCGGGGGCTGTCTACCGTATGGACGGCATTAAATTTGCGGTGCTTACTCAGAACATGAACGAAACGCAGATTACAGCACTTTACAGACATCTTCAGGAACTCGCCACCCACACGTTTTTTATTGACGACGAAAGGCTGACTATTTCCCTCAATGCAGGAATGATGGTTATTGATGACTTTGAAATTGAAAGCGAAACAGTATATTCGTGCCTTAAATATGCCTACTATGAGTCAAAGAATAAGCGTCTCGGCAATCTTGCCGTTTTTGAACGCATAATGAACAACAACAAGAATTTCATTGAAAAGCTGAACGTCATCAGAAACAGCGTTATCGAGGACTGCGAGGGATTTTTTCTCTGCTATCAGCCGATAATGTACGCCGATACTGAAAAGCTGAAAGGCATGGAAGCCCTTATCCGCTGGCGTAATGACAAATATGGCACTGTACCGCCTGTGCAGTTCGTCCCCGTACTTGAGCAGGATTCACTTTTTCCCGAGCTGGGAAAATGGATTCTCCGCCGTGCAATGACCGACGGAAAACTGTTTCTCGAAAAATATCCCGATTTTATAATGAACGTCAATATTTCCTACGCACAGCTTGAAAGGAGCGACTTTGTTTCGGACGTGTTCAGCATTCTCGAGGAGACGAAGTTTCCGCCCGAAAATCTCTGTCTTGAAATAACCGAAAGATGCCGACTGCTCGATGTTGACGTACTTAATAATATGTTCAAGATTTTCAGGGAGCATGGCATAAAAATTGCACTCGACGATTTCGGCACGGGATTTTCGTCGCTCGGCGTTCTCCGCACTCTCCCGATAGATACGGTTAAAATCGACCGTGAATTTGTCAAGAATATTGAAAAAAGCACTTCCGACCAAAGTACAGTTAAATTTATTTCCTCTCTTGCGGACGCTTTCAAGGCGGAAGTCTGTGTTGAGGGCGTAGAAACTGTCCAGATGAGGGATTTTCTCAGAAACTACGGCATAAAGAGTTTTCAGGGATATTATTATTCAAAGCCCGTGCCAGCCGATGAATTTATAAAGAAAGATTTTTAAATAAATCACCTGTCGGAATTTTTATCCGACAGGTTTATTATTTTGTTACTATACGCTGACATTTTCGTAAAATGCAAACGAAACTAACATAAATGTAATGTCCGTATGGGCATTCAGTGCAAAAATGCGAACTGATTTGTCATAATAAACAATAATATCTCTTCTTTGCGGAGGTATATTTTTATAACGCCAGTTGATTTTTCCGCCACGTAATGATATAATATATATGAAAATTTTTACAGAGGTGTGAAATATGAGTCAATTTAGGAAACAGCATATGCCGATAGCTTGGCACGAAATAATCGAAAGCGAAAACACGACCCCTGCGGTTAACGCTTCCCTCAAGGAAAAAGCGACCCTCGTCGGACGTCTTGGTCTGATGATGCTGTCGTCAGGCACGGGGGCATGGCGTGTGCGTGCCTCAATGAATAAAATCTCCCGAGCCTTGAATATAACCTGCTCCGCCGATATAGGACTTCTTGCAATTGCCTATACCTGCATAGAAAACGGCGAAACCTATACAAACGCCCTCTCGCTCAACACGACGGGCATAAATACCGACAGACTTAACGCCCTTGAATCATTCGCCGATGGTTTTCATGAACGTGCTGGCAGATATTCCGTCGAGCAGTTCCACAGAATACTCGACAGATTTCAGGATATGCCGAGCAACTATAAAGCGTGGAATCTCGGTCTTGCCTCCGCAATCGCCTGCTGTGCATTTACATTTCTTCTCGGTGGCGGTGCAGTTGAGATGATTTGTGCATTTTTCGGTGCGGGCATAGGAAACTTCGTCCGTAAAAAGCTCTTAGAAAGGCATATAACCCTGCTCGCCAACGTGACTGTAGGTGTCGCCTCGGCGTGTTCGGTTTACGTCCTGTTGCTGAAACTCGCTGAAATGATTTTCGGAGTTTCAGATGTACATCAGGCAGGATACATATGTTCAATGCTTTTCATTATCCCTGGGTTTCCGCTTATAACTGGCGGTATCGATATTGCAAAACTCGACCTCCGCTCAGGTCTGGAACGCATAACCTATGCACTTCTTATAATCGTCATGGCAACGCTGACGGGCTGGGTCTGTGCCACGGTTTTCAGATTTCACCCCTCGGAATTTAAAGAAATGTCAATAAATCCCGTTCTCATGCTGTTTTTCCGCCTGATAACGAGTTTCTGCGGAGTTTATGGCTTTTCGCTCATGTTCAACAGCCCACGCCGAATGGCTCTCATCGCAGGACTAATCGGCATGACTGTAAACACTCTCCGTCTCGAACTTCTTGACTTTACGTCCGTTCCAGTGAGCCTTGGAGCATTTTTCGGCTCGCTCTGTGCCGGACTTCTTGCCTCCGCCCTCAAGAAAAAAATAGGCTATCCGAGAATAACCCTCACCGTTCCGTCTATTGTCATAATGATTCCGGGAATGTTCATGTACAAGGGCATTTACTACATCGCACTTAGCGACACAGCCAGCGGTGCGTTGTGGCTGACAAAGGCTTTCTTCATTGTCGTGGCACTTCCGCTCGGTTTGATTTTCGCACGTATCCTGACGGACAGAAATTTCCGCAAAAGCAGTTAATAAAATCACCCCGAACTTTTTCACGGTTCAGGGGATTTTTTTTCTCTATTTAACTTTCTTTTGTTTCGTTTAAGCGGATTCACTCGAAATCTTCAGTTATAATATTCAGGTGTATCAGTCTCAAAAAACTGCTTCAAATCAGCTTCTGCTGTTTGCTCCTCGGCTTCAGTTTCTGCCATAACTTCCAGTATGTCTGCCCAATCTATATCAACGCTTGTGCCGTTTCCTGTAGTCTGAGATTTTATATATACTTCATTTTCCGAACTGCTCGAAAATATCATATACATATTAGAAAAATACATTCTGAAAGTCTCTGCAACGCCGAAGTCATACGGAGCAACAAGACTGCCTGCCGTCAATCCGTTCCTGTTGTAACTGATTTCATAAATATCCGTACTGCATTTTAAGATTCCGTTTTCGTCAACACTGTTTTTCTTTTCCGTCGCCACTATCGACGGCGTGATGTCCAGACACATAATATATTCTGTTGTTTCTTTATTGTAATCTTCCGCTGTTTCTTTATTGAAAAGCTCCGTTCTGTTAAAAAGTGACTCGTCTGTTTCAGATTTTGCCGAAAAACCGTCGTACCTGATAGAATTTTTCCATATGCCGTCCACGTCAGCTGTAGTTTCTCCGCCGTAAGATGTATTATTTATGTCATACTGATAAGCGGTATAATCAGTCCCGTCACTGTCGCCGTAATAAAGCACCTGCGACAATAGCGGATAAACTTCTTCTTTTGACTTGAATATGCTTACATAGTCGAAAGACCCTGCCGAAACTGATTTTCCCGACTTGTCTTTTATACTCGTTGTATCAGCGGAAAAGTTTGTCTTTAAAGCGTCATAAACTGATGTATTTCCATAAATTATTTTATCAATTTCAATATCCGTGAAGTCCTCTTCCGTAAATTTCGCTTCTGTTTCGGCAACGGCTATAAAATTTGACTTCTGATACTCGCCTGTATATTCAACCGCATACATCTGATTAGTCGGATAGTCGCCGTACATTCTCACAAAAATCCTCACATTTATATCTTCTTTTTCCAAATCTGCAAAAGGACATGGATAAAGCGGATTGACGAGCCTGTCATAGCTGATATAATCGTCAAGCGGAATGTCATACACCCTGTAGTCGTTCTCCGCCGTCTCTCTGTTTATTTCGTCAATAATTTTATTATATGTCTTTCCCGCACTTTTTCCGAGGTTAGCCATTAGTTTGTCTATAAGCGATGTCCTCGGTATAACCGCCACGCATACCGCAACCGCAACTGCCAAGGCAGTCCGTCTGAGAAAATGCGTCTTTCGGCTTTTCCCCGTAATATTTTCAAGGTCACAGACGACGAATCCGCTTTCGGAAAAATCCGCTTTCTTTTCAGGAAAAGCCTTTGCGGAAATCCTGTCGAAACAGTCAACAGATAAAGAAAGTTCATTCATTTTGTCCCTCAGAATCTTTTCCGTCTCTTCACTTCCGTTTAAACCGTTACTCTTCACTTGTCAGCACCTGCCTTTTCCTGTAATATGGCAATAGCCTTTTTATACCTTGATTTTGCCGTGGTTTCGGGGCATTTCATAATATGTGCTATCTCCTTGAACGTCATTTCCGCACAGCACCTCAACACAACGGTCTGCCGTTGCTTGTCGTTGAGATTCTGCAACAGTTGATTTATATAAATGCTGTTTTCAGCAATATAGTCCGCCGAGCCGTAGCTTCGGATATAAATATCCTCACTCCCCTTTTCTCTCCTGAATCTCCTGCGGTACTCGAGTGCAACGTTGCGTGCAATTGTAAGAATAAAACCCTTGCCGTCTCCTTTCCTGACTGAAAAATGCTTTGCCTGAGTAAGACGCACAAATGTTTCGGCTACGCAGTCTTCCGCAAGCTGATAGTCGGAAACTATTCCGAAAGCAACCGCAAAGACGCTGCCCTTAAACATATTGTAAAGTTTTTCAAGTTTTTCCTTCGACTCTGAACAGCCAGCTATCAGCGTATTGACGTTTTCTATATCTGTTTCTGTAACTCGGCTGTCATCGTATTGATTGAACAGTGCTGAAATTTTACCGTCACCTCCGACATAAATTTTATAATCGGGAATCAAAATCCGTCACTCCTTTCAGTAAACAAGGGTATGTGAAAAGCTCTTCATATATAAGTGATTTTTAAGGACTGAAAAGACGAAATTGCAGAAAAAAAATTCCGTTTTTTTATAAAAGCCGATTTTTGCCTGTATACCGTGCTTTTTCAAAACCTATTATTTTGAAATTTTGTTAACCTCGGTTAACATTTTAATTTCTTAAAAAAAATTTTCCAAAAACACTTGACAACCGCATTTAAATATGATATATTAAACATATGAACAAGTATTCATATTTGAAAGGACTGAT
>CAMWQJ010000080.1 GCA_947176415.1 uncultured Ruminococcus sp.
GCCCATAAACAGCAGAAAAACAGCGTTTACAAGTGCAATCACAAAAGAAGCCACCGCCATGCCCGTTCTGAACTCATTCGGCAGTCCTTTTGAGTTAGGGTCGCTGTAATAAAAATCCTGATTCATTTAAAGTCTCGCCTCCCAGTCCCAGTTGCGAATTTCCAGTTCGTCCAGATTATAGGGTGTTTTCTGATATACACAGTAGTTCAGCCAGTTGGAAAAAAGCAGATTTGCAGTACTCCGCCATGAAAAAACAGGTGTATTTTTCGGGTCGTCGTCAGGAAAATAATTATAAGGCACTTCAATTTCAAGTCCCTTTCCGATGTCCCTAAAATACTCGTTGGCTATCGTCTCACGGTCGTATTCCGAATGCCCCGTTATAAAATACTGCCGTCCGTTTTTGTCGGCGACTATGTGAACGCCCGAAATTTCGGAAGAAGTCAAAATCTCCAGTCTCGTCACTTTCTCTATGTCCTCACGTCTTACCTCCGTGTTTCTCGAATGTGGTACAAGAAATACATCGTCGAAACCCCTTAATATACGGCAGTTTGCGACTTCTGCCCTGTGCGGAAATATCCCGAACATCTTTTTACCGAGCGTATATTTTGGAATCCCGAAATGATAATAAAGTCCTGCCTGAGATGCCCAGCAGATGTAAATTGTCGAAAATACGTGGGTTTTTGACCACTCCATTATCTGTGTTATCTCCTCCCAGTAGTCCACGTCCTCAAACTCGAGAAGTTCCACAGGTGCGCCTGTGACAATCATTCCGTCGTAACGGCTTCCTTTTATTTCGTCGAAAGTTTTGTAAAAAGTCTCAAGATGATTTCGGGAAGTGTTTTTGGACACGTGCGAAGACATCTGTACAAGGTCGATATCAACCTGAATCGGCGTATTGCTCAGCAGTCGCATAAGCTGACTTTCCGTCTCGATTTTTTTCGGCATAATGTTTACGATAACCATTTTAAGCGGTCGTATGTCCTGATGTTCGGCACGCTCGGTGGACATAACAAAAATATTTTCCTCCCTCAGCGTCGTGAATGCAGGGAGTTCGGAAGAAATTCTTATCGGCACTAAACCTCGTTCCTTTCCTTGATTACTTGTGTTTGCAGTCGGCACAGCCGTTCATGAATCTGCCGATATTTCCGCAGATTCTGCTGTCACCTGTCAGAAATTTAAGTTTTCTGATATTTTCATACATACCCTCGTCGGAGAGTTCAAATTCAATGCAGTTCATGCCTTTCAGTGAAGCCTTGAACATAACCGACCGCACGAGACCGTCGCACAGCATGAGGTCTCCGCCGTCGTCAAGAGCGAGAATATAAGCCCTCTCCGCACCGTAGGAATAGGCGATAAACCCCGTTTTTTTGCCCCTTTCAAGAGCCTCTGTTATGTGGACGGGCTTTCCGCCGTGCGAATTTAAAATATCTTCATAGCCCTCGGACGAAAAATTTTCAACTATTTCAAGCATTTAATTTTCCTTTCCGATAGCCGTACGTATAGCCCTGAGTTCGTCTGGTGTGAGTTCACGCCACGTGCCTGGTTTAAGCATTCCGAGTTTCAGCGGTCCTATGCTGATTCTCCGCAGTCTCGCAACCTCCAGTCCGACCGCCTCGCACATCTTTCTGATTTGCCTGTTGCGACCCTCTTTAATCGTTATCATCAGAACGACACGCCCCTGTTGTTTTTCCTTTACAACCACGTTTGCGGGGAGTGTTTTTTTGCCGTCAATCTCCACTCCCTCCGCAAGTTGCACAAGCTGTCCGTCCGATATATCGGGGCGTACTGTCACTCTGTACGTCTTTGAAACGTGCCTGCTCGGGTGCATGATGTTGTTTGCAAATTCGCCGTCATTCGTGAAAAGCAAAAGCCCCTCCGAATTTCTGTCAAGCCGTCCTATCGGGTAAACTCTCTCCTCAATGTCGCTTATCAAATCCATAACGCAACGCCTGTCCAGTTCGTCGGAAACGGTCGTTACATACCCTCTCGGCTTGTTCAGCATGATATAAATAAAATTCTTCTTTTTCGGCATAAAAATCCTCTCGCCGTCAATCGTTATAATGTCCTTGAAACCGCACTTGTCGCCGAGTTTTACAGGTCTGCCGTTCAGCTTTACACGACCCTGTGATATTAACGCTTCTGCCTTGCGTCTCGAGCAATAACCGCTGTTGGCTATCATTTTTTGTATTCTTGATTTTTCCAAAACTATCTCCCTTTTCTATCACGGAAAAACCTTTGAGAGCTTTTCCGATAATTTTTTTAATATACTTTTTCTGCCGTTTTTCTGTGGTTTTTCCACCATTTTAAAAGGTGCGTCCTCGTCGGCATAAAGCGGTATACGCCTCACCTCTCTGCCGTTGTAAGAAATGCTGAGTTCCGCCGTCTCGTCCCCTGCGACTACGGGTGCATAGACAAATGGCGAGGAAATCACCTGATAATCAAAATCATCTGAATCAGCCGAAAAAGCCGTTATCCGCACAGGCTCGTCACCGACAGTAAGTGACAGTCTGTCCGCCTCCGCCCCTGCAATGTCAACCGAAAAATTTTCAGGCGGATTAAGTTCAATATTTTTCACAACCGAAAATCCATAGTCATACATCGCCATGTGGTCGTTCCAATCATTGCCGTCATTGAGAGTAACGCAGATGAGATTTTTTCCGTCACGCTCGCACGCCGACACCAGACACCGCCCTGCCTCGTCGGTAAAACCAGTTTTTACGCCGTAAACTCCCTCATACATAGTTAAAAGTTTATTCGTATTCTTCAGCCAGCGTGTATAAGGCGGATTGCCGAACTCCACTTTAATAGTAGGCGACGAGCATATTTCACGGAAAATCTCGTTTTTAAGTGCTTCCCTTGCGAGCATTGCCATATCATAGGCGGACGAGCCATGCCCCTCGCCCTCAAGTCCCGACGGAGTTACAAACCACGTCCGAGAGAGACCGAGTTCCCTCGCCTTGTCATTCATCATAACGGCGAAATTTTCAATACTCCCTGCCAGCTTGACAGCCGTTGCATTTGCCGAGTCGTTGCCTGACGGAAGAAGCATTCCGCAACACAGGGCGTATTTCGTCACGATATCACCTTTCTGAAGTCCCATTGAAGACCCCTCGACCATTATCGCATCGCCGTCAACTTCAAACTCTTCATATAGATTACCGCTTTCAAGGCAAAGCAGAGTTGTCATTATTTTTGTCGTACTCGCCATCGGCAACTTCTCGTCGCAGTTCACCGAATAAACAATTTCGCCTGTATCCGCCGAAATCAGAACAGCCCCCTTTGCTGAAATCTGAGGTTCTCCCTCAGCCTCTGCACTCAGTCCGCAGACCGCACACGCAAAAAAAGCCGTGCAGACCGCTGTTATAAATCTTTTCATTTGCATACCTCCGTAACAAGTCCATTATGTTACAGGATATGCGGATTTTTCGGGTAATATTCCGCCGTGTGTCAGTCACTGAGGACAACTTCCGCCGTTTCTTCGTTTTCAGACTTTTTCTTCTTTTTTCCGACAAAATCCGAGACCTTGTTTATAACGTCAGGGATTGAGTTTACCGCACTGCTTATCGGGTCGGCGGAGACCTGTGCCGAAATCATTTTTGCCGTGCCGTCAGGACTTATGACAAGGAATCCCTCGGGCTTGATTGAAATTCCCGCACCTGCTCCGCCACCAAAAAGATTTTTTTCATAGCGTGACGGCAAGTCCGAACCCCCTGAGGCAAAGCCGTATGAAACCTTTGAAACCGGAATAATCGTAGTGCCGTTATCCAGCTTTATCGGCTCACCTATGATTGAATCAACGTCTGCCATTTCCCTGACTTTTTCCATAGAAATTCCCAGAATTTCGTTTATTGCTGTCTTTCCGTTACTCATGTTTTTTACCTCGCTTTTTTGATTTTTTTGACTTTTCCCGTGGAGTTAATATTTTAAACCAATACACCCACAGAAACCACACCGTTGAAAACGCCAGCGTGTACAGGCGGAAACTGACTTTGCACGAAGCGTCCCACTGCGATTTTTTCAGCGAAAAACCGCTTCTTATGTCAACCGTTTTGTAGCTGACCGTGAAAAGCTCGCCGAGCCATGCAAGCAGATTGTAAGTTACCGCACTCACACGACCGTAATTCACCGCACATTTATAAGCATCCTCGTCGGCAACAATAAAATCGATAAAAATTTTATCTATATGAAATCCCCTGAAAACTTTCAGCAGAGGACGACCGCCTGTTTCCCATATATCGAGCAGAGAGCCGATTTTGTCGCCGAGTGTCTTTCCGTCCGTTTCCGCCGTTTTTTCGAGATTTTTTTCAGCCTTTTCCGCCGACTTCTTTGCCTTTATCCGCCGTATTTTTTCCGCCCTCGCCTTATCCTCGTCGGACTCTTCTTCCGTGATTTCTTCACAATCTTCTTCCGATTCAGATTCATAGTCCTGCGAAAACTCCTCAATATCAGGAAAATCTTCTTCCTCCCAGCCGTCATCTTCTTCGTCATCATCGTCACTGAAATCTTCTTCAGGAACTTTTTTTCTGCGTTTTTTAATTCTTTTTACCAGACCTTTTCCGTCAGAATCGATAAGCCTGATAAAAGAAAATCTTACTTTATAGGTGAGTTTTCCGCCTGTATAGCTGACTTCTGCCACCGTCGGCAAGGCGAGTGCAAGCATTATGACAAGCAGAACCACACCTAAAACCGCAAGCAGAATATAAAGCAGAATTTTAAGTATAATCAATTTACTTATCCCCCGTCTCCGTGGTTTTCCATATCAAACTCTTCCTGTCCCAGCACAGGCAAGTCCGCAAGCGAACTAAGCCCGAAAGTACGCAGAAAAACGGGAGTTGTGCGGTAAATGACGGGCTTACCGGGGACATCGAGCCGTCCCGCCTCCTCGACAAGACCTTTTTCGACAAGATTGTTTATGACGGACGAGCTGTCCACCCCCCTGACGTTCTCGACAAAACCCTTTGAAACCGGCTGATTATAGGCAATAACGGTGAGTGCTTCCATGCCTGCGGACGAAAGCGGAGAGGAACGTTTTTTTTCAAGAGCCGTACGCACATTTGCGGAAAACTCCTCTCTACTGCACATCTGATAGCTGTCCTCAAGTTTCTTTATGCACAGCCCTCCGCCGTATTCCGAATATCTTTCGTTAAGAAGTTTTACCATAGTAGGAATAATTTTTACATCAACCCCGACCGATTCCGCAAGCCGAACTGCTTCCGACGGCTCGCCACTCGCAAAAAGCACCGCTTCCAACGCACCTAATTTTTCGCTGATTTCCAAGATTTTATACCCTCTTTCCGTCTGTTCATAAAAATTTTCGTGTTGTCGTCGCTTATGCAGATTCTGCCAGATTTTGTAAGTTCGAGAACAGCAAGAAAAGTCGCAACCCTCGCCGACCTGTCGGTAACGCCGTCAAAAAGCCTTTCAATATCCGCCTCGCCCGTGCGATAAAGTTCTCTGAGAACGTGGACGACCTTTGTCGTGACAGAGACAATCCGCCTTTTGACAACCGAATTTATACGCCCCTCAATTTTTTCCGCTCTGTCCGCTTTACGCTCCGAAAGTGTCTTGTAAGCAAAAACAAGCCTTTCGGGACTATGCACCAGACTGTATACCATGTCGGACTTTATTTTCATGGGTTTTCGCACGAATATATCGGCGTTGAATTTTTCCGCAAGTTTCTGTGCCGTGAGTTTGCAGAGAGAATACTCAATCAGCACGCCCTCAAGTTCTTTTTTCAGTTTCTGGGCTTCTTCGGGGTGTGGCAGAAGAGATGCGGTTTTTATATATATGAGACGTGAAGCCATTTCAAGAAACTCTCCAGCCAGTTCAAGATTATTTTCCTGACATTCTTCCATGAAGTCGAGATACTGCCTGAGAAGTTCGGAAATCTCAATGTCACATATATCGAGCCTGTGTTTTCGTATAAGATTTAACAGAACGTCAAGCGGTCCTTCAAAGACTTCGAGCCTGAAAGAAATCTGCTCCATCAAGCTATTCCCCACTTGTGCATAGGAATCTGAAAAACGAGGTCGAACATCTTTTCGCTTATGAAGCCCGTCGATATCGACAAGATGTTATACTTCGACGGAATATAGTTCAGCACGAGAATTACCGCAAGAAAACCATACTGTAAATACTGCTGATGTGTATAAACCCACCTGTCAAACTTTTCCCCCGTGAAATAGCGGAGAACATTAAAACCGTCGAGCGGAGGAACGGGAATAAGATTAAACATGGCGAGACCGATATTTACATTAAAAAGAAAATAAAGCAACATAAGAACGCTGTACATCGGCGTTATTTCGCCCGTCACCCATGCGGTCATGCCTGACTCTGTGCAGAGAAGAACAGCCCAGACAAGTATTGAGACAAATGAGGCAAGAAGATTTGAAACAGGTCCTGCCAGTGCCGTGAGGGCAATTCCTGCCCTGTATTTTTTCATGCGTAGCGGATTTATCGGTACTGGTTTTGCCCAGCCAAATCCCGTCAGCACTATTAAAATAGAGCCGAGAGGGTCGAGGTGTGCAAACGGGTTAAGGGTTATGCGTCCCTGACGTTCTGCCGTATCGTCCCCGAACCATTTCGCAACGAGTGCGTGGGCGGTTTCGTGAAGAGGGAGGACAAGGAGGAGAGTTATAACCCTTGAAAAACCTTTGAGAAAATCAGTAATGTCCATAATATGTCCTTTCTTTGTTTTATTTTTTTACCTCTGGCTTGTCTCCCACAGGTAATTACTTCTTATTATACTACATTCTGATTTTTTTTTCAAGTAATTGGCAATGATTTGAGCAAAAAATTTTTTTCATTTTTTTTCAAAAAAGACTTGATTTTTACAAAAGGTTGTGATATAATAATATTGTTGACTTTTCATAAGAGATTAAGGAGGTGCAATCCTAATGGCAAAATGTGAAATCTGCGGTAAAGGTGTGACTTTCGGTATTAAGGTTTCCCACTCACACAGACGTACAAACAGAACATGGAAGCCTAATGTAAAGCGTGTAAAGGCTATCGTCAAGGGTA
>CAMWQJ010000081.1 GCA_947176415.1 uncultured Ruminococcus sp.
GTCATTATGTATATATTGTCACTGTTTTTTTGAACTTTTTCGTCGTTATGCTGTTTTTGACTTATGAAAAAAAGTATTGACTTTTTTAAAATTTTATGTTATTATATTAGAAGAGACACATTCTCAAATCATTAAAAACGTGCATGATTTCTCTTTCATGCAGAAGAAAGGACGGTTTCTATGAACAAAACGTTAAAATGTTTGTCAATCACCGCTATGTCGGCTATTATAGCACAGTCGCTGTCGGCTCTGCCGATTCCTCACGTCTATGCAGACGAAAACGCTTCCGTTGCACTTTCCGATGATGAACTTTTATATAAGGACGTTATCGACAGGTACGTCAACGATATAATTCCCAACGGCATTCCTGAAGATGAAAGGACTATATTCTCTGATAAGTGGTGGGCGTTAGGCGGTTCTTCGGAACGTAATCCCGCCGACTACGGATATTCTTTCTACGATATTGACGGCGACGGAGTAAGCGAGCTTTTTGTAGGAAACATAAACGAAAAAAACGCTTATGAAATCTATACTGTCTATGAAAACACACCTAAGATGATTGCAAACGGTGGTACAAGATATGACTGCTATGTGGGTGAATCCGAAAACGTAGTTATAATGACAGGTGCAAACGGTGCAACGTCACACAGCTGTATTTTCTATCACCTCACGGACGGTGAACTTAAAGCATTTAAACATTACTTAGATGAGTCGGGTACTTGGTACGTTGCCGAGGGCGAGGACTGCGATACGAAGACTGTAGCCGATATGACTGCAATCACGGAAGAAGAAGTTATTATCGACAATAAAGTTGACGTTTTCGCCGAGGGAATGACTACTTTTGCCGATTATTCCGCAAAGTCTGAATCGTCAAACCCTGAAGAAAACGGTCTCAGTGCAAAGGAACTTACTGAAATATTCAACAAGTTCTATGATGAAAATCTGGCAAATATTGTCGGTGGTGTGTGGGATTACTTTGAATTACATGACTATGACGGCAACGGCACACTGGAGGGATTCTCTGTTTCACATATCGAACAGGGTCTGAATTCTTCAGTCATTTATTTCATAAACTCTGACGGTGAGATAACAAAAGTTGACAATATGGACTATTCAGAACCAAATTCCGATGCTGTACTTCTTACAAATCCAAAGAAAGATACGGAATTTAAATACTATTACGCAAACAGTCACGGTTTTCTGACATATACAACAGATAGTGATAAAACTGCTATTTTGAGTGTAAGAAACAATCAGCCTTATATTCTTGACACCACGGAACTTAACGGATTCTATCAGAAAGAGAACGGCTCTTTGTACACATTGGTGGAAGAAGATGTAGACGAATACGGCAATGCGATATATGCCGAATACTATCTCATCTACGACGAAGAGACGGGCAATCTGAAAATAGGCGACCGTGTAGAAGAAATTGTAGACGATACAAATTATCAGTGCGGTGAAAACGCTTTCTGGTCTTTCGACGAGGAAACAGGCACACTCAAAATCAGCGGTACAGGCTCTATGTACGACTACGACAACGCACAGCCTTTCTTCAGCTATGACCCCGAAACAGACCCCCCCTATTCTGCTTTTGCCGACAAAATCAAGGTAATAAATATAGAAAAGGGCATAACCCACATCGGAAACAAGGCTTTCCACGGAACTTATGTAAACCTTGAGGAAATCCTGCTCCCTGAGGGACTCAAGACAATCGGCGACGACGCTTTCAATATTATGTTCTTTGACGAAGTGCCGTCACGTGCATTTGAACTTCCCGAGGAAGTTATTCTTGTCGGCGACCGTGCTTTCTACGCCCTTACAAACGTTGCAATCGAGAGCGAGGGAATATTTATTCCAAGAAGTGTTAAGTATATAGGCGAAAATGCTTTTGGTTTCTATGGATATATCGAAAATCTGAACGATGAGGAAGCACAGGTTATAAAAATGGAGGGCTTCAAGATTCAGGGCTATAAGGACACTGAGGCACAGAAATATGCCAAGGATAACGGCTTTGAGTTTGAGGAATTTGTCGACCTTGACGAAAACGGATACGTTATTGAATACACAACCGTTTCGGGCGGAAGAACTTCAAGCAGTTCGAGCAGTTCAGGTGGTAGCGTGCAGTCAAGTCCGCAGTCTACAAGTCCTAAAACAGGCGTAACTGCTCCTGTCGGTGCAACAGTTGCCGGACTTCTTGCCGTTGCCGGAGTTGCATTTACAATAAGAAAAAAAGAAGACTGATTATTTTAAAAAAATTTCCCCGAATTTTCGGGGATTTTTTTATTTATTTTGTCCTGTGGTAGATGTAGATGTCAATAAGATTCTGCTTTATCTGCGAGAATTTTTCTTCCACGATAATCCGCTTGAACATTGCGAGGTCGAAAGAATCAACAACGCCGTCGCCTGAAAGGTCGGCATTCTGAATATTTATCTCCACATTCTTGCCTATAAGCCACTCTTTTATAAGCATTGCGTCTTCCGAGTCGACTTTTCCGTTGTTGTTAAGGTCACCACGGACGATTTTTTCTATTGCGAACATCTGCGGTGACCACATTGTGACATATCCCCTCATGTCCGTTTTCCACGTTGAACCTGAGACATTTACGTACAGGTCCGAGCCGACAGAACGTATGTAACAATATTCACCGCTGATTTTATAGATATAGTATTTCTGTGAATTACCGCCGTTTTCCGCCTCAGTTCGAATATCCGCACCTTCCCTTGCATTATCGTAGTCCGCAACAGTCATAAAATTTTTTTCGGAGGTGTTTATAGTATAGCTTCCGTCAGAATTTCGTGTGAAATTCCATATATTACTGCCGTCGTATTCCTCTATGTCTGCACTTACCTCTCCGTCCTTTGCCGTGAGAACGCTTTCCGTATCACGATTCCTTATAATTGCGGAAAAATGGTCTCCGACATCGGCTGGCATGATTTCTTCCAAGTCGAGACCTATAATGTCAAACTCCTGTGGCGGAAGGTCGTCAGGATTTATTGAAAGTTCAACATTTCCCGAGCCGACAGCCATGTTTATAAAACAATCAGCCCCGACAGGTTTTATATAATACCTGCCGTCCTTGCTGTAGATGTGGAATTTCTGCGAATTACCGCCGTTATACTCCGACATCACAATGTCCGAATTATCCGCAAGGCTGATATATTTTCCGTCGTAAGCACTGCTTATACTGTAACTCCTGTCACTATTGATGCGGAATTTCCACACCTGATTGTCCGAAATCTCCGCTTTTTTTCCGACGGCATTTCCAAGCGAGTTTGCAATATAGCGGTCTGTCGAGGGATTTTTTATTCTCGCACAAAAAGAATTTCCGAAATTTTCAAGTTTATATTCCTGATATTCCTGAGCCGTCGGCACTCTGTTTGCCGTTCCGCTGTTGCTGAGAAGTGCATACCAGCTTACGTTTGTATTTCCTGAACTCATTTTTTCGGCTGAAACCCAGCTGTCAGGCGATGCCCCACGTGTTCTTGATACGGCACTTTCTATCAGATGATATGTATTATTTGACGGATTATAGCCCGTTATCGCCATAAAATGCCCAGGGACGTTGACAACCGCCACACCGCCGTCCATGAGGTGAGAAATCAGACGGCTGTCCGTTACTTTTCCGCTGTAATAACCGTTGAGATAAAATCCGAACTTGTCCCCGAAAGCTGACTGCACATTATTATAAAAAGGTGCGTTGTAAGTTCCGCCGTTTCCAGGCTGTAATGCACCTATATTTACTGCCCATGTCGCAACTTCTACGGGGTCGGCAACAGTGCCGTTGAGGGCATATATGGCATTACAGAATGCAAAAACTCCACAACCTGACACGAGAAGCGAGTTATTTGTATTTGAGTATTTGTTGAAAGTCACTTCTCCCCACTCGGAATGCCATTGATTATAAAGCCTGTCACTCTTAAAAGCTGAGTCAGCTGTTATAACGTGGTTTTCTTCGGTTTTGTCAAAATAATTTCCCGAAAGAAAAATTCCCACGGAAACAGCTGTGCAGACCGAAAGCACAGCCGAAATGATTTTTTTGTAAAGCATAAAAACAACTCCTTTTTTTCTATATAAGAATTTTATCACATTATGCGAAAAATGTCAACACAAACAAAAATTCTCTGTATTTTACCTTATTTGCTGAAAATAATAACTCCGTTACAGTTAGTGAAATTCTTAAAATTTATTTTTGTGACGTCATATTACAAAACTTGACAAAATCCGCCGTTTATTGTATAATTATTCATATTTATAATTATAAGGAGTTTTTTTATGAACGGCAACTGTCATTTTGTTTTCGGAGCATCTCTTGGAACAGCCCTCGCCATGAACATGGACAAAATAGAAACAGCGTTTCCGAAGATAACGAGCTGTCCGGAGACTGCAACCCTCTTTATCCTCGGCGGTCTGATAGGAGGAATTTTTCCCGACATAGACAATCCGTCAAGCTATATGGGAAAATTAACCGTCCCCGTCAGCAGTGTAATCGGCGGATTCGGAAAAATCAGCGGAAAAACAGGACCGATGCACAGGGGGATTTTACATGACCCTGTTGTCTATATAACGGGTCTTATCATATCGTATATGATTTGCCCGTCCCTCGTCGGAATCTTCATGGGCTGTCTCTCCCACCTCTATCTTGATATGTTCACACCTGCGGGAATCCCCGTTCTGCTCGGAAAAAAACACTTCCGTCTTGCGAAGATAACAAGCGGAAGTTCTCAGAGTATAATATTCACGTGGCTTAATGTTATTCTTGCCGTATCCGTCGGACTGGTAATTTAGACAATTATATGCTTTTCCATTACATAGTTTTTCAGGGCAATTCCTTTTCGTACTGCTGTCTGTTCCCTGATGACTGTGTAATTTCTTTTTTCAAAAAAACCCCTTGCCGTTATTGAAGCGTGAGTGGTTATTATTCCCGATTCAACGGACTTTTCAAGCATATCACATAAAACGGTTGCTATCCCCTGTCGCTGATAATCATGGTGTATAAAAAGCCTGTCGAGATAACCGCCAGCGTCAATATCCCCGAAACCTGTTATTATTCCGTCAGATTCGGCTACAAGTGTATAATGCTCGGCGAGGGAATTTTTCCATTTGTCATAATTTTCGGCACTGTCAGTCCAGACCCTAATCTGTTCAGAAGAATAGTCAGCAGAATTGACGGCGTTTACGGTATCATAAAAAAGTTTAATAATCTCCGCACAGTCATCGGAAGCATAATTTCTTATAATCATACTTTTTCCATGAAGTTTAACGGCACTTTCTTGGCAAGCCAAACGCCGTTTACTGACAGAAAAAATCTATAGCCCTGACGGTGCATTTTGCCTGAAAGAATTTTATATATAACAGGTTTACCATGTCTCGTACCGACTTTCCGTGCTGTTCCGATATCCGCAGAAAGATGCACATACAGACGGCTTTTCGGTTTAAGCCCCTCTTTTTCTATCATGCTGACATACTTTTCTGCCGTGCCATGCCAGAGATATTCAGGCGGTGCGGTTTCTTCAAGTTCAACGTCCACCGTTACGGAATGTCCCTGATTCGCCCTTATTTTTTTACCGTCTGCACTGTAGCTGTAACGCTGTTTCTCGTCAGTACGGACAATCTCGTCAAGAATCTGCCTGTCGATTGAATATTTTCCGCTTCGGTTGATTCCATCAATCAGACTGTCAACATCCGCCCAGCCGTTCTGGTTAAGAGTTATTCCGATAACCTCAGGCTTATGGCGGAGTATGAGACTTATAAAAATACTTGTATTTTTCTTGTCCATAAAAATCACTCCCCGATAAACAAGACAAACTGAAAAATATAATTGGATAGTTTGTTCTTTTATATTCGTTTTTCATATCCTTATTATACCATATTTTTCCTATGAAAGCAAGTACTTAATATAGTTCCTTATCTTCTTGTCATATTGCTGTCATATATAAATTTTTTATTCTTATATTGAAAATGTTTTCTGCGAATAAGTAATATTAAAAAAATATATCTAAAAACACTTGACATTTTAAAATTTATGTTGTATACTAAAAAAGTAATATGCGAGTGTGCTGGAATAGGCAGACAGGCACGTTTGAGGGGCGTGTGTTGAATAACGTATGGGTTCAAGTCCCATTACTCGCACTATATGTGGACAGGTGGCTGAGCTGGTCTAAGGCGCACGACTGGAACTCGTGTAAACGTTAATAGCGTTTCGAGGGTTCGAATCCCTCCCTGTCCGCCAAATATAGCCGTTTGTGGACTTTTTCTGCAAGCGGTTTTTTATGTTTAAATATCCAATACGACACTTACTATGACATTTGTACTGTTTTTTATATAATAAATATCCTTTGTAATAAAGCAATATAGAGTATAATTACTTTATTTTCTCATCATATTTTTAATGTGGTACAAAATCTGATTTAATGTGTACTTGGGTAGATTGATGTTGCATAATATATTTTATTATTACCAATATAATTCTTAAACGGCGGGGCAAAGCCTAATAAATCTATTGACAAATCGAAAAAAGTGATATAATAAAATCAGAACAACCAAGTTATAATTTTGACCCTAAAATAAAATCTGATGTAAAAGAAGCTTTTAATGAAAAATATGCCAAGGCTGTTCAAAAATATGGAAAAATAACCACTATTTCAGGTGTTGATATTCTTAATGACCGTTCGACTGATGAGGGAACATATAATGACAATAGTCGCAGAATAGCATTACGTTATGCAGATAAGAGCCTGTCTAGTATCTTTTTAAAATAATACGAATAAAAGCAAGAGTAACCATTTGAAAAGAGTT
>CAMWQJ010000082.1 GCA_947176415.1 uncultured Ruminococcus sp.
CTTCCACAACAACTACAACATCTAAAGCTACAACAACAGCAGAACCCGAAACAACAACTTCTACAACAACTACAACATCTAAAGCTACAACAACAGCAGAACCCGAAACAACTACTTCCACAACAACTACAACATCTAAAGCTACAACAACAGCAGAACCTGAAACAACAACTTCTACAACAACTACAACACCTACTGAAAAAGCAAGAGCAAACGAAGAACCCGAAACAACTACTTCCACAACAACAACCACAACAACAACTACTACAAAACCTGAAACAACTACTTCCACTACAACAACAATTACTCCCATTGCTTCTGCTGAAGAGCTTTGCGACTGGTCTGTAAAAGACTACAATAAAAAGCACAAAGATTACAACCACTATGCTGTTTCAGCAGAAATCGTTGAAGAATCAAATAACAACTATAAAATCACACTGAAAGACAATTCTGATAACGTTCTTGACGTTTACGAAATTGATTCCGAAACAGGTATCGGCGAAGATTCACATGGCGAGGAAGTTAATCTCCCTCAGACAGGCAACAACTCCGTTACAGATATCATGACTGTTCTCGGAGCATTAATGACAACAATATTCGGTTTCGTTGCTGTTAAATTCTCCGGCATAATCCGCCGTAAAGAAAACAAATAAGTAAAACTAAAACAGGCTCTGATTAATGCAGAGCCTGTTGTTTTGTAGGAGGAATTTAAAGTGCAGATTATAGATGACTTTTTAAGAAAAACACTTTTTGAAAGTGGCTGGCAGGAAAACAGAAGTATAGATTTAAAAAAATATCAAATGTGGTACAGCCGGTTTGGATTTTCCCCCTCTGATATTATATATGATTTTCTTAAAAGTTTTGGCGGACTGACGTTAAAAATACCTTGCAAAAGATATCAAAACAGGACAACCTCAAATCAGGATTCTGATTTAACAACATCATTTGTGATTGACCCTATATTTTATATGACAGACGATTTTACTGAGGGAGATATGATTGAGGCATGCGAGTATTTAACGGATATTGCTTCATTTCTGAATGTTAAAGAATTATTTCCCATAGGTTATACAAATGTATCTGAAGAGATATTTATGAGTATAACGGGAGAAGTTGTTTTAGCTTATGAAGGTGACTGCATACTTTTAGGCGGAAGCTTTGAAGAAGCTTTAATCAGGATAATGACAGACGAAAATATTGATATGGAAAACATCTGGTAAAGTCAAAGTTATAATAAACAACATTATAAAAATGGCTTTTATAGCTTGCGTTCACGGAAAAAAAGTGTTATAATAAATTCATGGAAATAAAAGCAGATTTTATATAAGTTTTATTAAAAAAACAAGGAGTGAGATTATGAAAGACTATACGGAAATTTTTTCAAGGGCTATTGAACTGTCAAATGGGGTTGACATGGAGAAAGTACGCAAGGACATTGAACGGACGAACGGCATTTATTGCGATGATGACGACGAATGGTGTAGCTATAACTGGTACTATATAGGCAAACGTGAAGGATATTGCTGTGTGGATAAATTCGGCTATTTATCGCACTATTTTCCCGTTGCACTTCTTCTGAAAAACTGTCCTGACAGCATAAAAAAAGTCCTCAGCGACAACGGTATACTGTTTACCGAACTTATCGAGCCGATGTCCTGCGACGAAGAGATATTGAAAAAATACGTTATCAGCCATAAAAAGATTTTCAATGAAAATTTTCTTGATGACGGCAATTTTTCGTTTTCGGACGAAAGATATGAAATGGTGCTTGAAAGGCTTGAGACAGGTTATCAGAGTTATATTGACGCAGGCGGTTTTACATTCCATGAGATACATTATTATTGAAATCGGAGGTTTAAGGCTATGGAGATATGGAAAGCACATTACAGGGACAGCGGTCATGATATTGACATTGAGATTGTAAATTCTCAGAATCAGTCGGACAATTATCCGCTGTCTTTTGTAATTGATGGTTTTAAGTTTGTCGGACAGAGCGTAGGGGACTTTGAACTTTATGACGAAAGTCAGGCGGAAGAGGCGGAAAAAAATTTCTGTCTTATGAAGTGTGGCGGATATAACAGTATGATTGATACAAATTTTCCGTACTTTTATAATCTGCAAAGGTACAGTATGAGTATTGATATTCCAGTCTGTGTGGTGCGGAAAAGCGACAATGCGGAGATACAAGGATTTATCCATGTTGATTTTGAACTTAAAAAGTCGGAAAAGGGTTCAAGATACCACTGTGATGATGTATTTAAATATTATGATGACTACATAGTTAATAAATTTTACTTGACAGCGGACGGAAAGATTTTCAAAACCAAATGCAAATCACTTTGGTTTGAGTCAGGACTACAAGAGATATACCGTAGTTTAAAGCCGTATTACAGCCTGAAATGCTGTTTTACGTGTCAGTATTCCGATTACTCACCTTACGGAAGTGACGATTTCGGTACTATGCTGTGTTACAGAAAAAACAAGTCCGATTATCTGAAAGTCAACAGCAAAGCTGATTTTTTTGAATATCTTGACGAATACGAGATAAGACAGGAAACGTTTGTTTGCGAAGAGTACGAGCCGAGAGTGAAGTGTGGCGGTTACAGGGGATTTATTGATTAACAGGAAAAATAATCAAAGAGGGAAAATATTTGTAATTATCATGTCAGGAATCTGAAAATAAACAGGATATTTTCGCCGGAAACCGCAAATTATTTCTGTATTGAGATTGAAAATCAGTTTGTCATATAAATCCATCAGCTTGTTTTTCATATTTTTCTTTGTTTTGGTGACAATTGTAATATCTTTTTTCAGAAGCTTTTCAAACAGCTTCTGAGAAATATAGCCTCTGCCAGCAAACAGTTTCCCGAATATTTCTTTCGTCAGTGAATATATTACATCTTCGTTTCTGTCATCCACATTGCCTGAAGTAAGGCAGAAAGACAAAATCACACCTTCATCGTTGATAATCAGATGCAACTTTAAATCATAGAACCAACCTATGGAACTTTTGCCTGTTTTCGCATATTCGCTGAATACACGATGACTATGTATTCTATGATTATCGCATACTTTCAAAGGAGTGGAGTCAACAAAAGATATTCCTGAACATTCTGTTAATTTTTCATATCTTTATTTTACCATATTTTCTATCATTTGTAAAGAGGGTTTTTAGAAATGTCCTATAATAACGTGAGTTCAATAAAAAAAATATAGAAAAAACCGCCTGAATCTGTTATAATAATAACCACAAACCAAAACAACAGAAAAGCGGTTTTTTCTATGTAACAAAAGGGAAGCATTTCACATTATAACTATGACGTTGATTTTTTATTTTAAAGCGTCTTTCATGCTCTTAATGTATTCGCTGACGTATTCCGCCGAGTCCCTGCCGTACTTCTCAATTATTCTTATAATAGCAGAGCCGACTATTGCACCGTCCGAAAAATCAGCCATTTTTTTAGCCTGTTCGGGATTTGAAATACCGAATCCCACAGCACACGGAACGTCAGTATTTTCACGGATTACCGAGACAATATCGCCGATATTCGTTGTTATTTCGCTCCGTGTTCCCGTAACTCCGAGACTCGAAACTATATATATAAAACCTTTTGCTTCCTTGGCAATCATTGCTATTCTGTTTTCGGAAGTGGGTGCGATAAGCGAAATCATATCTATTCCGTATTTTTCCGCAATTTCTGAGAACTCGTCCTTTTCCTCAAAAGGCATATCAGGGAGGATTATTCCGTCAACTCCTGTTTCCGCACATCTCTGCATAAAATGCTCCGCACCATACGAAAATACAACGTTTGCATAGGTCATGAACACAAGTGGAATTTCAACGTCCCTGCGGAGTTCCTCGACGAGTTCAAAAACCTTGTCCGTTGTAACTCCCCCTGCCAATGCCCTTATATTTGCTCCCTGTATAACAGGTCCTTCGGCTGTCGGGTCTGAAAAAGGTATTCCGAGTTCAACCAAATCCGCACCGTTTTTCACTGCCTCACGTACTACTTTTGCAGTCGTTTCAAGGTCGGGGTCTCCGCACGTAATGAACGGTATAAACGCCTTGCCGTCGGCAAAAGCCTTTGCTATATTACTCATTGATATTCTCCCCCCTGTAGCGTGCAATCGAGGCACAGTCCTTGTCTCCTCTGCCCGAGATTGTTATAATAATTATCTTGTCCTTGTCCATAGTAGGTGCTAACTTCATGGCGTATGCAACTGCGTGTGCCGACTCGATAGCAGGAATTATTCCCTCCATGCGTGAAAGGTACTCAAAGGCATTTACCGCCTCATCGTCTGTAATCGGCACGTATTCCGCACGCCCTGTGTCATACAGATAAGCGTGTTCAGGTCCGACCCCTGGGTAATCAAGTCCTGCCGAAATTGAATAAACAGGGGCTATCTGTCCGTATTCGTCCTGACAGAAATAAGACTTCATTCCGTGGAAGATTCCTAATTTACCGGTGTTTATGGTAGCTGCTGTATCAAAAGTATCTATGCCACGTCCGCCCGCCTCACAGCCTATGAGACACACGCTTTTATCGGGAATATAGTGGTAGAAACTGCCGATAGCATTCGAGCCACCGCCCACACAGGCAATTACAGCGTCAGGAAGTCTGCCCTCTTTTTCAAGAATCTGTCTCCTCGACTCACGGGAGATTACAGCCTGAAAGTCCCTTACAATAGTCGGAAAAGGGTGCGGACCCATAACCGAGCCGAGACAATAATGTGTATCGCTGATGCGGGAAGTCCACTCTCTCATAGCCTCCGAAACTGCGTCCTTCAGGGTAGCCGTACCCGATTTTACGGGGATAACCTCAGCACCGAGAAGTCGCATTCTGTAAACGTTTAAAGCCTGCCTTTTTGTATCCTCTTCACCCATGAACACAACGCAGTCCATTCCGAGAAGTGCCGCCGCTGTAGCCGTTGCAACGCCGTGCTGTCCTGCACCCGTTTCGGCTATGAGACGTGTTTTGCCCATTTTTTTTGCAAGAAGTGCCTGTCCGAGAACGTTGTTTATCTTGTGCGAACCTGTATGGTTGAGGTCCTCACGTTTAAGATAAATCTTTGCTCCGCCGAGTTCCTTTGTAAGTTTTTCGGCATAGTAAAGCAAGGACGGTCTGCCTGCATAGTTATTCAGAAGCTCCGTCAGTTCACGGTTAAAATCAGGGTCGTTTTTATAGTGATTGTAGGCTTTTTCAAGCTCAATCACCGCATTCATTAGGGTTTCGGGAATATACTGTCCGCCGTGTATTCCGAAACGTCCTCCAGATTGTGACATAATATCTTCCTTTCTCATTTTCTGATAATATCAATAAATTTTTTCATTTTTGCAAAATCTTTTAATCCGTCGGTCTCTATTCCTGAACTCACATCCACAGCATAGGGACTTATTTTCATAATATCGGCTATGTTTTCGGTATCAAGTCCGCCTGCGAGGAAATACGGTCTGCTGATATTTTCAAGCAGTCCATGATTAAAAGTCCTGCCATCGCCCATTCCCGCATCGAGCAGAACGCAGTCAGCAGTCGAATTTTCCGCCGACCTGATGTCCTCAGACGATTTGACGATAAAAGCCTTTATAACCTCCACGTCAACGGCGTTTTTAAGGGAGTTTATATAATTATCGTCCTCCATGCCGTGAAGCTGTACAATTTTTATTATGCCTGATTTTACAATTTCAATGACGTTCTCAACAGGGGAATTTACAAAAACCCCGACAGGCGTTATACGTTTATCAAGCATACCCGAAAATTTTTCAGCCTGCTGTGCGTTGATATAACGTCTGCTTTTTTCCGCAAAAACATAGCCTATATAGTCAGGGAGAAGAATATTTGCATACTTTATATCCTCCACCCGCCTGAGTCCGCACATTTTTATTTTCGTCATAAAAGTCCTTTCAGCTCTGCGAGCTTTGCTGTTTTGTCGTCGGCACGCATGAGTGTTTCACCTATAAGCACAGCGTCCGCACCTGATTCACGGATAAGTTTTATATCCGTGGCATTTTTAACACCGCTTTCCGATACAAAAATTATATCATTCGGAACGAGTTCACGCATACGTCTGCTGTTTGATGTGTCAACAGTAAAATCTTTTAAGTTTCTGTTGTTTACCCCGATAATCCTTGCCCCCGAGTTTACAGCGGTTTTTATTTCTGCCTCGTCGTGTGCCTCGACAAGTGCGGAAATTCCCAGTCTGTCGCATATTTTTATATAATCTTTAATCCGCTCCGCCGTAAGAATTGAACAAATCAGAAGCACAGCCTTTGCACCTAAAATCTTTGCTTCGTAAATCATATATTCGTCTACGGTAAAGTCCTTGCGTATGCATGGAACTGATACTTTTTCTGTTATTTCTTTTAAATATTCGTCACGTCCGAGAAACCATTTCGGCTCTGTCAGAACTGAAATACAGTCCGCCCCTGCATTCTCGTACTCCTCCGCAATCTGAAGATACGGAAAATCATCAGCAATTACGCCCTTTGACGGCGAGGCTTTTTTGCATTCACATATAAAAGCGAGTTTGTCCTTTGAAAGTGCCTTTTCAAATTCAAAATTTCCGACGGGCATTGAAAAAGCAAGGTTTTTGATTTCCTCCGCCGAAACAATGCTTTTTGCTTTTTCGGTGCGTTCTCTCGCATAATCGGCGAGTCTGTCAAGAATAGTCATAGTCCGCACCTCAGCCGTTGGAAACTTCAATGAGTTTTCCGAGGGTTTCAAGTGCCTTGCCCGAGTCTATCAGCTCGCCAGCCATTTTAACGCCCTCTGCCATGTTCTCCGCC
>CAMWQJ010000083.1 GCA_947176415.1 uncultured Ruminococcus sp.
CTATATAATTATACACCATATTTATTAATAAGTCAAGGTGAAATAAATATTTTTTATAGTGGAGGAAAAAATGAACGGATTCAATATCAGCGTGGATAATCTTGTCGAGGCTCTGGACGACTGGCTTATAAATCAGGGGATTGACATTAATTCCGACAGGACAAATAAAAACATTGACAAGCTCGAAAAGCGGATAAGCGATATTTCCTGTATGGACAACAGGCTTAAATCTTCCCTCTGCAACGAAATACAGAACACTGTTGACACTGCGGTGACAGACGCTTTTAATAGCGGTATTAAAACGGGCATGGGAATAATAAGAAACATTCTGAATAACACGACCGGCATTTATTGAATGCCGGTTATTTTTTTAAGAAAATTATAAGATTTTTGTCGGTACAGCTTAAAAATTGCCTGTTATAATAATATTGACATAAGAGAGAGGAGGGATTATAATGATATACAGATAAAAAAAGGAGGAATTTTTATGGATTTTGAAAACGCTTCGGTGCTTGTTGTTGATGACGACCATTATATAGTGGACGCAATCGCAAAACTGCTTGAAAAGGAGGGATTCAGGATTTTCAAGGCTTATAACGGAATTGAGGCTATTGACAGTCTCATGCAGAATGACATTCATCTCATTCTGATTGACGTTATGATGCCAAAAATGGACGGTCTTTCAGCTATGATGAAAATACGCACAACGAGAAATATTCCTATTATAGTGCTGTCGGCAAAGTCTGAAGACAGCGACAAGATTCTCGGACTCTCAATGGGTGCGGACGACTACGTTACAAAACCCTATAATCCCGCAGAACTTGTGGCGAGGGTGCGGTCTAATCTGCGGAGATATTTAAGTCTCGGCTCAGCAGAAAGTGCAAAAATCGGTGCAAGTATAAAAATCGGCGGTCTTACTCTGGACAGCGATGCAAAACAGCTCTATGTGGACGGCGAGCCTGTCAGGCTGACGGCAACGGAGTATAAAATCACTGAACTGCTCATGAAGAATGCGGGGCGTGTGTTTTCGGCGGAGGAGATTTACATTCATGTGTGGAACGAGGATTCTTATTCGGTTGAGAATACAGTAATGGTACATATCCGCCATATACGTGAGAAAATCGAGATAAATCCAAGTGAGCCACGCTATCTGAAAGTGGTGTGGGGAATCGGTTACAAGATAGAAAAAAACAGGAGGGAATAATTTATGAAAGACAATAAGGTTATAAAATTTCTCAAAATGACGTCCACGAGGGTAGTGGCATTTGTGACAGCTTGTGTGATTTTGGCTGTATGTTCGGGAATTTTCCTTTACAAATACTTTTCACTGCATTCAATCTATGAGCGGTATAATTCCGATTATCTGGTGAGTTATAACGGCAGTAAGGAAAAAAGAAATCTTTTCACTGACTTGTGGCTTGTCGGAAATATGTATCTCAGCAGACTTGACGACAAGGGAAAGTTTAACGGCAGTAAGGAACTTTTAGAGTCTACAAAAAGTGAACTTAAAAAGCTGGGTTTAATGGACGACAAGGGCAAAATAACTATCAGGCAGAGTAATAATTTTGACTGGTATGTTGCATGGAACGGCAAGAACGAAATTTCAAGTAACAATAAATCTTTTGACGAAATATATTCGGACGATTTTTCATATACACAGATAAACGGCAACATGGACGACCGTCATAACACATATTACTATGATTACGGCTACGGCTATGGCGAATACTACACCTATTCAACTAACTATGGCATGACTTATTATTATTCTAATACTGCTAACAGACGTGTGGCAACTGCTGTATTTGACTTCGATACAGAGGGACTTAACTGGTATATTGATAACAACGGGGCAAAAATCTACTACAAAACGGACGGCACAACGCCCATACCCTATGAAAACGATTACTATTACGGCGACGAAGACGTAGAAATATTTTATGAAGGTCCTGATGACGTTCCGAACATTGTTCCGAACATTCCGAGAGAAGTCGTAACAACGCCCGTATCCAATAATTATGAAGAAGTATTATCATCTGATTATATGTATATATATAATCCTTCTGATGAAAGCTGGATAAAGATAGACAACGACAGTTTTCAGAAAGATTACAGCAACGAATATCCGCTTACTATATGCATAACACCAAAACAGGAACTTATTTCAAACTACAAAGCAGTAAAACATGATGTGGACATGGCATCAAAGTCTGTTACCGCCACATTGGTTGATGTTATACCATTTGTTGCGGTTGTGGCTTTGCTTATGGGATATGTTCTTGTAATGGGCGGTTACAGTATAAAAGAAAGAAAATTTACAACAGGACGGGTTGAAAAAATATACGGAGAATTTATTTTAGCTGGAATAATTGCTTGCTTTATATGTGTTCTTATATTTATCGAAGGTGTGGACTACCTCTATGAAGATATCGCCGAAGCAGTCAATTCAGTTATGACCGTTACTTTTATCGGCTCTGCATTTCTGACTGTTGTAGCGGGTTTTTGCGTTCTCCTGTTAAACTCGCTTATCAGACGCCTGAAGTGCCATATTTTCTGGAATACAACTATCGTCAAAAAAATCCTCGTGTGGATTTTCGGAAAAGCAAAGGCTTTATACAACAAGTTGAAATCGCACAGAATAGAAATGGAAGAAGTCAGAAACAACCGCTTTACAAGAAAATTTCTTGCAAAACTTGGTATATTCATGCTTTTTGAAACAATAGCCATTGCCAGTCAGTCGCCACTGTTTGAGTGTGCATTTATCATTGCTTACGCTTTTGCAAATCTCAAAGATATCGGCGATATAACGAATCTTTCAAAACATATTTCACGCATGAACAAAGGTGACTATACAAAAGAAAATGTGGCGGAAAATTCCGTTGCATACGGTATGAACGAAAACTTAAATAACATTTCGGACGGTTTGCAAAATGCAGTTGAAAAGCGTTTGCAGTCGGAACGAATGAAAATAGACCTTGTTACGAATGTATCGCACGACCTGAAAACACCTCTCACTTCGATTATCAGCTATATAAATCTTCTGTCGGCGGAGGAGCTTTCGCCTGTCGCAAGGGACTATGTTAAGATTCTGGAAAACAAGTCCGCAAGGCTCAGCGAGATTGTAGCAGACGTTTTCGATATCGCAAAGGCAACAAGCCGAACAGATATAAAGCTCGAAATGATTGACGCTGTAATTCTTACGGAGCAGGTTATTGCCGATATGTCAGATAAAATCGATAATTCAGGAAGAGACTTTAGAAAGACCATTTCCGCTGACTCTGCACCTGTCTATGCCGAAGGAAAAAGGCTTTACAGGGTTTTGCAGAATATCATTGACAATGCTATGAAATATTCTCTTGAAAACACAAGAGTTTATCTCAATCTTGAAAGAGTGGAGGAAAACGTTGTTATTTCTGTAAAAAATATTTCTTCCTATGAAATTAAATTCACGCCTGAGGAAATTACGGAGCGTTTCACAAGAGGCGACAAGTCACGCACAAGTGACGGAAACGGTCTCGGACTGTCAATCGCAAAGAGCTTTACAGAAGCCTGTGGCGGTGAGTTTAAAGTAATTATCAACGGCGACTTATTCGAGGCGGACATAATTCTTCCCATAAAGGAAAACTTTAAAGTAAAAGACAAATAAACAAACCAAAAAGCCGTATCGCAGAGATACGGCTTTTCTTTTGATTTGTCCCCATGGGATTGCCCCAAATTTATCACAGACAGCATACTACCATGCCGATAATGTGCAGAATAACGGCGTTGCAATATGATGAAGAGTGAACTTTTAAATTATTCCAGAGTGTTGAGAGTGCCTATAAATATAGGAAGCGAAGTTTCTGTATCAAGAATGCAGTAAAGGAAAGGTCTGTCAAGAATTACTTCTTTCTTTTCAACAGGATACATTGCAGCACCATCATTCATGCCGACTACTGTCACCGCTGCTGCTCTTGTTCCCTCATTGTTCACATCAATGTGCGTTTTATGAAGAACAAAATCTATATATAATGCACCTGATGCCGTCTTTGCGAGCTTTGAGAAGTCGGCAAAACCAGTGAACGCTGTCGGCATACCCATATCGGCAAGACTTTTTGAAAGCTCCTTGCTGTAGTCATAGCTGAATTTAGGAAGTCCTGTATCCACATGTGTTCTCGTCGGATTTGCAAAGATATTGTGAAGAGATTCAGGCGTGAGGGTATTTATATACTCATCAACCGTCATATTCTCATTCGGAAGAAGTGCCGCAAAGGCATAACGTCTGCCGTCATAATATTTAAGGAATCCCTCCGCATTGTCGTCCGCAAGATAATATGACTCTTCCGACAGCATCATATCTGCGGTCTGCATTGTACCGTCATAAGACTTAAAATCCCATTCCTTTATGTATTCTTCCGGATAGGGTTCTTGCCATTTTGCATCAAACGTAACCGCATTTATAAGGTACATGACAGTGTCGGCAGATATTTCATCGATTACCTTGTTAATCATGTGGTCTGTATTTTCGTCAACCCATTTATTTATATCTTTGACTGTCGTATCGTCAAAAGGTGCTTTAAAGACCTCTGCACCGTAATAGTCAACAACCTGTTGCAGAAAATCAGAATGGACATTTATACGTGCGTCGTCGTCACGTGACCATACGGAATTGGCTGTAACGAGCTTGCACTTTTTGTCGTTTGGCTGATTTGTACGCTGGGAATAGAGATATTTATTTAGATTTTCAAAGGCAATGCCTCCGAGAGTTTCTTCCATTTCAGTGCGTGTTGTGCCGTCCGCACCGTTGCCTGTCATGGCGAGTGCCTGCATAACCGAATACGGCGATATGAGGACGTTTTTGTCTTTATCTTTTTCAACGGACTTTTTAAGGAGTTCAAGTGAAAATTTTGTCTGTCCTGCCACAAATTCCTCGTCTGCCTCTTTGCCCTCAACCGCTTCTGACACTACGCTTTCCGTGAGATTTACCGTCTGCGACAAAACAGGATTTATAACAGGCGGTGCAAGTATTTCGTCAATATAATACTGTTTCATGAGACAAAGGTCAAAAACATCAACCGTTCCATCGTCATTCATGTCAGCGTTCAGCTTGAAAAAACTATAGTAAGACGTATCAATTCTGCCCATAAGCCAGTCCTGCAAAAATACAACGTCTGCAATCGAAAATTTGCCGTCTCCGTTAAGGTCGTGTTCCACAGGTTCAGGCGCTCCTCCGATAACTGTAATATTTGTATAGCCGTGTTCCTTCAGCCAGTCAAATACCTTACTGTTAAGTGGTACTATTATAGTAGCATCGTGCGAGGGTATCGCAAAATCGTGAAGTTCGCAGTCACCGTTAGGCAGAAGCAGACACTTCAGTTCTTTCGGAAAAGCATTGAATCCGACCGTCTGTACACTATGCGGAAGGTCAATTTGTGTGAGATTCGTACAGCCATAAAACGTGTTGGCTTCGATTTCCTTAACTCCGTCAGAAATATCAACAAAGGAAATTCCACTGTCCTGAAAAGCCTGCTCGCCTATTTCCGTTACAGTATTCGGAATTGTCACCTCTTCAAGACTTTTACAGCCATAAAACGCACGGACTCCTATGCTCCTCAGATATTTAGGAAGAGTAATTTTTTTCAGGGATGCACAATTCAAAAAAGTCTCGTCTTTGATTTGCGAAACCGCCGACGGCAAGTTGACACTTTCAAGAGAACTGCACTGATAAAAAGCCTGTTTGCCTATTGTCGTTACGGTCTCAGGGAGCGTGATATTTGTAACACCTCCGACCCCTGCAAAAGCGTGTTCGCCGATAATCTGAACGGGCAGACCGTCTATCTTGTCAGGTACGACCACATCGCCCGTTGCCATAGTGGAAACGGCTGTTATTTCCACGTAATTTCCTAAATTCTTATAAAGGTAGATGTCATAATTTTTCGTCTGTACAACCTGCTCAACAACAACGTCATTGTCAGCACCTGCATTCATCAACGGCTGAACATATCCGCACATCTGTGCAGTCATACAGAAACACATAACAGCGGTTAAAATTTTTTTCGATTTCATATAAATTCCTCCTTGGTTTTTGAGTTCACTATATATAACGTACAAAAAGGAAAAATGTGCGGTTTTTATTGTAAAATATTTGTGAATAAATTAAATGCTAAAATTTTCTGCAAGCGTGCGTATATCGGAATTGCAGTCCATAAGACATTCATCACGTAACGCTTCGTTAAAAATATTACGCCTTATCATCTCCCTGACTGCGTCCTCACGACAGCACGAACACATGGAATTTTCATGAACAAAAATAATCGCCTCGTCGGGCATTACTTTAGTAGTATCATCATTGGTGATTTCCAGAACAACGCCGTGCCAGCCTGAATTATTGTCACGGTCTATAGTTAATTTTTTCAGGCAGTCAAGCAAAATATTTTTATCTTTTTTGGTATAATTCTTAATAAATATCTCTAAGATTACAGACGAAAAATTTTTTTCAAGCTGACTGACTGAAAAGTCATGCACACAGTCTGCTTTTATATAAGAAAGTGCGTCGATTGAAACATTGCGGAGATTTTTATTTTCCGAAAGTGCATATTCTATAAGTATTTCAGGTGAAAGCGGAAATTCATTTCCCGAAATTGTGAATGCTTTAAGAAGTTCAGATTTTTTATTTAAATCTTTTTCTTTGACAACTGCCCGTGCGACTTTCATTTTTTCGTCATGCCCCTGTTTTCTCAGCCAGATAACATCACGGCGTTTTACTGAATTTTCTGCCCGTTCTATGAAATC
>CAMWQJ010000084.1 GCA_947176415.1 uncultured Ruminococcus sp.
TGATATACCAATATACCAACTAAAACAAGGTGATATACCAACTGGTTGGCGTATCATTTTTATACAAATAGTAAATTTATGCTATTTCAATTTGTGTTGAGTTATGAAGCATGAAAACTGTTTAAATACCTGCATTTCAATAGGAGAAATTAAGAATTTATTACGATTGTAAAGTATCTCCATTCTTTCAGCTCTTCTTTGTGCTGCGGATATAGAAATATTGCACACTTCGGAAATATCCTTTGTATTATGTAAATTCAGTCCCCATAAAACACAGGCGGGAGCAAGAATATCAATAGCGAAACGTTCTGCCTGATACTCCATGTTTGAGTTGCTTATTGTTTGATTCACAAAATGGTTAAGAAAAATATGACCGAGTTCATGAGCTATGGTGTATCGTTGTATTAGTACATTGTCATGGGGATTTAGAATAATGCTGTATTTGCCCATACAATCAATGAATGTACCCCCCCTTTCGTTTCCTGACAGATACTTTCTGTCATGGTCGTAAAACAAAATTCCTCTTTTCCGGCAAATAGCTGAAAGATTTACAGGTAAGGAAGTAACACGGTTATCAATCAGAAATTTCCATGCCGTATCTCTTGCCTGTTTGTAAATGTCATATGACATAAAAACACCTCCGACTATCAGTATAGTAGCCGAAGATGTTTGTTGCTGAAAAATTTTTGTAAGTTTACAAATCACTGTCTTCCGGAACGGGCGTAAAGCTTGCTATCTGTTCTGGTGTAGGAGCATCACGATATGGATTTCCTTTACTTCGTGCAATTGCTCTTTTTGCTATATGGATATTATGCTGTAATGTGACTTGCTGTGTTGTTTCTTCCTGTTTGCGTGCATCCTTGATGTCATCCAGACGTTCAACGTGCTTTTTCTTTGGTTGTGGCTTTGCCTGCTCCGTTGCCCTTGCAAGCTTTGCCATAGTATCAACAAAAATCTGCTTTGCATAGTCTGGCAGTTCATTATAAAGTCGCATAAACTCGTCATCATCAACACTTTTTTCGATTCCAAGTACTTCCATTGCATTCGCTGGTAGCGGTGCTGGTTCTCGTCCTAATAAATAGTCAACTGTAACACCATAAAAATCGGCAATCTTTATAAGTGCATCAATTGATGGTTTTACAGTATTATTTGGACGTTCATATTTTTGATATGAGCTTAAGTTAATGTCTAAAATTGTGGCAAGTTCTTGCTGTGTTAAGTGTTTCCGTTGGCGTAACTCTTTTAAAATTTCATTTATTTCCATTATGTTACCTCCTTTCTATTTATATAATAGCAAAATTTTGCTACCTTGTCAATAAAAATATATGAATAAAATTCTCAAAACGCTTTAAATTAGCAAAATTATGCAATATGCACAAATTTCAACAGCAAAATTCATGCTATATTTTAGCAAAAAAAAGCTAAAACACTATTGACAAATTAGCAATATAATGCTATAATATAATTACAGCAAAGGACAAAAGAGAACTTAAAGCCTTGCTGAACAAGAAAGGAGGGTTGACAATGAGCAAAGGCAACCGTGTAAAACTCGAACACAGAGTTGAAGAACTCGAAAAAAGAGTTGAACAGCTTGAAAGTGAGAAGACAAAAAAAGGCGGCAAGTTGAGCAAAACCTTCAAAACAATACTCAACATAGCCGCCACCGCCAAAACAGTAAAGTTCATAATGGACTTACTGAAATGGTTCACATAAGGGCAATGGGGCGAAAGCCTCATCCCTTTAAAAAGTATAACACGGTTTTACAGAATTGTCAACCCTCTGAATGAAAAGAGGTGCAGAATTTGAATAGAATATTTGAACTTGTCACAATTATCACTAATTTTGTATGTGATATTGCGATAATTATCTATCTTTACAAACATCACAACGATTAAGGAGGCGGATTTTATGACTGAAAAAGAAGTACGTGAAATATATGGTGACTGCTCAGAGCGTGATAAGCTTTTCCTTAAAGCAGTGCTTGAAATGCTGGTTGCTATTTACTGCACAACGAAAATCAACGTAAAAGAGAACAAAAAATGAAACAATATGTTAAAATCAAGTTCCTGACGAAGCTTGAAAGGAGGTTTAAGCGTGGAGAACAAGGAAATTAAAGATATTCTCGGACTTGCAATGGAGGGAGTCTCTCTTAAAATCGAAAGAAAATGTGAATTTATCGCAGAAACCTGTGCAAGATACAGCAACATCAGAGACCTGAACAAACTGATTCAGCAGTTTCTTGAACTCAGGGAAAAATGGAACGCAATCTCCTATGATGACGAGGATTAATTAGATAAAAAGGCTTCTGAACGGTTGAGCCTTGAATCAGCCGTATCCCATTCAGCAGAATACACAGCAGTTACCGACCAACGAGAGCCGTAAACGGCAGCAGACGGCACGGAACGAGAGTGGCACAAGCTGAAAAGAAACTTGAAAACTGAAAAGAGGTGAAAAGCATGAATTTCTTATGCAAGGCACAAGCTTATCTGAACAGTGTTGTATCGACTGTCAATTCACTTGCCGAAATTGTGATGAGTAACGAACTCAACGACAATATAGAAGCACAGTATAAGACAGTCGGAACACTTTTGGAACTGGAGCAGGCTACATCTGAATTTATTTCAGAAATCGGACTTGACAGTGAACTTCCGCAAGCCATATCAATCAGCAAGCGTAAATTTATGAACATCAATAAACGCCTCATCAGGCATTTAGAAAAAATCCAGCTTCAGGGCTATCATTTTGAGAACGTGATTAGCACCCTGAAACTGGAGAACAACACATTAAAAGAAGAAATCCACTTCCTTTAATGTACATTCTAAGTTTATCACGAAAAAGTGAAAATGTCAATACCTATGAAAAAATTTTTGTCGGAGCGTACCTGCTCCGACAGAAAGGAGAGAAAATAGATTACTTAACAGTAACTGAATTTGCGGAACTTAAAAATTGCTCCGTTCAATATATACAGCAGTATTGCAAAGACGGCAAAATTCAAACTGAGCAGGAACTCAACTGCAAGGGCAGAATGAAGTATCTGATACCAGTATCAGCCTTGTCTAAGGACTTACAAGCGAAATATTACGCCCAACTGAAAAAAGATACAGGGCTTGAACCTGAACTTGCAAAGGACAAACCCGAAAAGCCTTCAAAAACAAGGAAATCGTCAAGAAGTTTCGAGGAACTTTCCGCCGATGAACGCACACAACTTAACTTCTGGTGCGGACTTCTTCAGGAGTGGCAGGGCAGACGCTCCCAGTACAAAAGCAAAACGGAATTTGATAAAAATTTCGTTGGTGAGTGTCGTCTGAAATATGATGATATTGAAATCAGTGAACGCATTCTTTACCGTAAGTGGACGGCTTACAAAAATGACGATTTCGATGGAATTTTAGGCATTCGTGGTGCGTGGAACAGAAACAACAGCACGATTCCTGAATCTGTATGGAACGACTTTTTATGGGAATGGCTCGACGAAAATCGCCCGACTGTTTCACTGTGCTACCGCTCGACAATCAAATGGACAGCTGAATTTTATCCTGAATTACTGGGCGAAATTCCAAGCGAAATGACATTCAGGAGACGCATAGAAAGGGACATTGCATATGCGGTGAAAACCCTGCTCCGTGACGGTGAAAAGGCGTTCAGCGACCGTTGCTCACCATACATAATGAGGATGTACGACAAACTTGAAGCCAACGACTGCTGGATTGCAGACAATCATACGCTTGACATACAGTCATATGACGACAACGGCAATGTCCACCGACTTTATCTGACGGCTTTTCTTGATGCGAAGTCAGGCGTTATTGTCGGCTGGAACATCATCGAAAGTTCCGATTCACAGTCAACAATACTTGCACTCAGGCATGGAATAATGCGGTTTGGAATACCAAAGTGTATTTATGTCGACAACGGACGGGAATTTCTTACTCACGACATCGGTGGAAAAGGTCACAGGACACACGGCAAAAAAGGTGAAGAACAACAGCCCGAACCGCCGACAATTCTTAAACGTCTCGGAATTGAAATGCGTAACGCTATTGTCCGGAACGCCAAGGCAAAACCTATTGAAAGAACGTTCTACACAGTCAAGAACCAGTTTTCAAAACTGTTTTCAGGATTCTGCGGAGGTACAATTCTTGAACGTCCCGAAAGTCTGAAACGTCGCATCAAGGACGGAAAACTTCCATGTGATTATGAAATAAGAGAAATTTTTGAAAAATGGATTGACAACGAATACAATTCACAGAATTACGGCGGTTCGGAAACGTGCTACAGGGAACTTTCCCGACTTGATGTATGGAACAAGACCTGCTCCGAAATAAGAAAAGCCCCTGAATCAGCACTGAATCTTATGCTGATGAGAAGCACCCGAAAGCAGAAAATCAAACGCAACGGCGTTTATGTGACGATATGCAGTGAAAAAATATGGTTCACCGAACCAAAGGAAACAATCATGAATCTTGAAAAAGAGGTCTATGTCCGCTACGACCCTGCCGACCTGCGAACCGTCCGAATTTATGACGCTGAAACGGATAAATATATGTTCACATGGTCGCTTGCCGACCAGCTTATGGCGGACTATCTTGAGGAAAATATGGAAACGGTCGCAGGTGCAAATGCTCTAATCAGAGAGACGAAAAAGTTTGTGCGTGAACAGGCTAAAGGAACAGTTACGGCACTTTCAAATCAGCAGAGAATTACGCTTCCTGACATGACTGTCCGCAAATCGCAAGCCGAAAAAGACGAGGATTTCCGCATAATACAGCCAAAACGCATAGTGCCAATTATGGCAGATGAAGAACCCGAAGAACGCATGGCAGTAGGTGCTGAAAATGTCGTGATTGACATGAAAAAAATCAGAAAAAATTCAGAAATGAGGAAAAAATAAATGTATACACAGCAACAGCAGGAGCTTCTCGATAAGGTGGAGGCTTTACAGAAAGAAAGAAATTTAAGTCAGAACGCCGTCGGACAGCTTATCGGCGTGTCGGGAACGGCTCTCTCGCAGATAAGAAACGGCAAGTACAATGCCAGTCCGCAGAAAATCTTTGATGTTCTGGAACAGTATTTCGGGGTCAAGGAAAAGGCGAAACTTACATATTCCGAAGTCAGATACGCTCCGACAAGCATTTCGGAGCAGATTTATGACATAATTTCTGTGTGTCAGATAAAAGGCGGACTTGCTGTAGCGTGCGGTGACACAGGCATAGGGAAGACAAAAGCCGCAAGAAAATTCGTGGCGGACAATCCCTCAAACAGCTTTTTAATAACGATTAATCCCTGTTTAAACAACGCTAAAAGACTGCTTGAAACAATCGCAGACCGCATCGGTGCGGTTCAGGAAAGGACTATCAACAAGCTTTGGCTTTCGATTGCAAACAAACTTGCCGACGGTACAGTCCTGATTTTTGACGAATCACAGCACCTCACAACAAAGGCTATCGAAATACTCAGAAGCTTTTCGGATTATTTCAACGACAAGGAACAAACTCTCGGAATATGTTTTATTGGAAATCTTGAAACAGTGACACGGATAGGAAGTAAAAAGGCTGAATTTGCACAGATTTCAAACCGTGCAAAGCAAAACAAGGTTTACAGAAGCAATGAGATTCAGCGTGACGACATATGCAAGCTGTTTCCGATTCTTGAAGCCGAAAACATGAACGCTGAAATTGATTTCCTGCTTGGGATTGCACGTACTCCGCAGGCTCTCAGAGGTGCGGTAAACCTTTTTTCCAACGCCTACGACAACGAAAATTATACATATTCGGGACTTGTCGCAATGGCTAAGTTTATGGATATGGAGGTCTGAAATGAAACACAACAACGCCAGAAAACCGACGAAAAAGCAACGTATACTGCTTGAAAAATACGATTTTAATTTCCGTGACTGGCTTGTGATGACGGAGGATAAGTCCGAAATCAAGGTCATAAACCGTCACACAGGAGCAGTCAGAACGCTTGAAAAAATCTGAATAATATCGGGGAAGAGAAAATCTTCCCCACCCTAATGCGACCATTACGGCGGTGACAAGTCCGCACAGACGCAGAGTCAGGGAAAAAATCATGGAGGTGAAAATTATGGAAAGCGAAATCTGTGCATTCACTGCTGACAAAACAGGAAGTTTCTGCAAAATCCTTGTCGGCGAAAAGTGTGACGGCAAAAATAAATGCTGTTCATTTTTTAAGACCGAGGAGCAGTTTAATTCTGACAGAGACAGGGCAATAATTCTTAACCGTGAAACCGGAAACTGCACCAATTGCAGATATATGGGGCGGTTCTGCAAGACCAGTGCAGAAGAAACTGTGGTTAAAAAACTTTTGAAGAGGTGAAAAATTTTGAAAATAGTATTTAATATTGATGTTCTTTACAGGCTGATGAGAGATAAAAACATCGAGACAATCAGTCAGCTGAGTAAAATGTCGGACATAACAGATGTACTTCTGTACCGTGCCGTCAACAGGGGCATTGCGTCAAAAGAGATATACTGGAAACTGGCGAAATCCCTCGGCTGTCACGTTGAGGATTTACAGACAGTAGAAAAGTCTTAAAAATTGTACATAATGTCCGATTTTCTGTATTGAAAAATTCCTTTGAATATAGTATAATAAATATGCAGTAATATATTTCTTTCCTTTATGTTTAATTTTATTTTT
>CAMWQJ010000085.1 GCA_947176415.1 uncultured Ruminococcus sp.
ATATATATGATAACACAAAAAAATATTTATTTCAATAAACATCAGCGTTTTTTATTTGTTTTAACTGTACTGCAAAATTATTTTCAGACAGTTTGACGTACTGCTTTTTTTATGTTATAATATAAAAAAACGGAGGTATAAAAATGGAAGCTGTACTCTGGGCTGTGATGATTGCAGTATTCTGCATAATCTTCCGCATAGATATAATATTATGTGCGATTACATTGGTCTGTCTTGTCTTTGTGGTAATGTCTGTGATTTTTATATATTTTACATTACGCATGATTTTTTCCGAAAACATAAAAGCCAAATTTTACGGATTTGAAAAATATGAAGACAGCAGATTCAGCAGAGCCTGTTATAAAGCGGACGGCGAAATATACCCGTGTATTTTTCCTGAAGAGGGGATTTTAAGAGACAGACTTTACAGAAAAGATAAAATATACAAAATAAGGCTTGACAGAAAGAAAAAATATGTATATGACAGATTCGCAACAGCAACCTGCATTATCGGCACAATAGCCAGCACCGCTATAACTGCCCTTGCGGTTGCAGGATTTTTAATGGCATAAGGAGGACTAAAAAAATTGGAAGAGAACATTTTTAATAACGATATACAGGAAAAAATCGCCGGAACTTCACCCGACGACAGCGTTTTATATGAAGCCTCCGAACTGCTTAAAGTTTTCGGCGATTACACAAGACTGAGAATTATTTCCGCACTCTGCAAATGCGAAATGTGCGTGTGCGATATTGCAAATCTTCTCGGCATGACGCAGTCTGCAATATCCCACCAGTTGCGTGTATTGAAACAAGCCCGTCTTGTAAGCACACGGAGAGACGGAAAGACTATTTTCTATTCCCTTTGCGACGACCATGTAAAAACTATTTTCTACCTCGCTGTAGAACATACAATGGAGTGATTTTTTTAAATGAAGTATTTTGATTTTCATACGCACGCTTTCACAGATTCGCTCGCTGAACGTGCTTTATCCGCACTTGCCGATACAAGCGGAAAAATCCCCGAAACCGACGGAACGCTGAACGGTCTGAAAAAGACCATGCAGAAAAATAATATAGATGAATTTATGATACTTCCTGTTGCAACAAAACCCTCTCAGCAGACGGCGATAAATAACTGGGCTTGCGGTATAACAGGCGGTGGCGTTTATGCGTGCGGTACTGTTCACCCCGATTCAGAAAATGCACTTGAGGAAACAGAACGCATTCAAAAACTCGGACTCTGCGGTGTTAAGTTTCATTCCGAATATCAGGGCTTTTTACCGAATGAGGAAAGAATGTTTCCTATATATCAGAAAATATCTGACTGCGGTCTTATTGCGGTTTTTCACGGCGGTTACGACCCTTTCGGCTCTCCTGACAATATAAGGTGTACGCCTCGGCGTATGGCGGAAATTATTGGAAAATTCCCGTCGCTGACTTTTGTACTCGCACATCTCGGAGGTATTTACGTATGGGACGATACAGAAAAATATCTTGCAGGAAAATTTGATAATCTATATCTTGACATAAGCGTTATTGCGAGTTTTGACATAGATAAAAAACAGCTTTTCCGCATAATCGAAAAACACGGTGCGGATAAAATTCTTTTCGGCAGTGACTGCCCGTGGGATAATCCGTCTGCTGAAATCGACCTTATAAACAGGCTTGATATTTCTGAAAGTGACAAGGAAAAAATCTTTTACAGAAATGCACACAGATTACTGAACATAAAAGATATATAAATTTATCAATTAACATTTTTTTAGGATAATACAGCTAAAATTATAACAACCACATTCGAAAAATATGTTAATATTACTACAGGAATTACATTCTGAAAGGTGGGTGGATAATGAAAACCGCAGATGACTGCGAGAAAACAATTATAGATGTAGTTGAAGAATTTGACTATTCAACGCAGAATGAAGTATACAACAAGAGTTTCCGCAAATGGCGTAAAAACAAGAATAATCCCTTTGCGTTCAATTTCTCTGCAAACACAAAAGAAAGCGTTTTCATAGACGGAAAAGGCTTTGTAAACAATTCACCCGCCGTAGCGGAATGCGAAACGATAAACAGGATTTTTTTTATAATCGGCTGTGCCATGCTTATCTGGATTACGACGGAAAACATAATAGGAAAAATAATTATATATATTATCGGAACGGTAGGTATAAACGTTCATACCACGTTTTTCAGCACGGCTTATTATGGAGGAAGTATAGAGATTGTCTCCGCACTTATTGCCATAGCACTCATAAAAATACTTATACCTGTTTTTTATATGCGTAAAAAATTCAGAGTGCCGTTAAAAGTTGAATTTATGGGTACAATGAACGATTCCGCAGAACTGATAAACGCAATGGCAATGGCTCTTATGGTATGCACAATAGCAAATATCCCAGACGCATATTCAAGCAGTGCAAAGGAAATCTACGATTACTTCAAAAGCACAGATACTGATATTTCTGTATGGGGACAGTCGGAGTATGTCATATATACAATATTTGATGTTGTTATAATTTCCGTCGCCTCGGAGATACTTTTCAGAGGAGCAATTTTCTCGGTTTTAAGGCAGTTTGGGGATATTTTCGCCGTCATAATAACTTCTGTCATGTCGGCACTTCTAACACAGGATTTTCGGGAAATGCCAGCCGTATTTCTGATTTCTGCTATTGCCTCGGTCGGTATGCTGAAAAGCGGTTCGGTATTCACGGCGTTTGCGGTGAGTATAATATATAAGATGTATCAGCTTTCAATTGTAATAATCGAGACCAGCACGTCTGAAAATATGTTCATTATACGCAATTTAATTATGACGGGAATTTTCGCCGTCGGAAGTCTTGCCGTCATAACAATATACTTTATAAAAAAGAAAACAGACAGGCAGAATCACCTTGCCGTCTACACCTCGGAAATAACACTGAAAGAACGCATTCTTTACAGTTTCAGAGTATATCCTTTCTGGGCGGTGGCGGTTATATGTGTTATCGCAGGAATAATAAAAATCGTCTATTAGGAGAATTATGGAAAAATACATGAATCGAGCCATTGAACTGGCGGAAATTTCGGCAAAAGAGGGCGAAGTCCCTGTAGGAGCTGTGATAGTAAAAAAAACAACAGGCGAAATAATAGCAGAGGGCAGAAATATGCGTGAAAACGGCAGAAATGCCCTCGCACACGCCGAAATCTCGGCTATTGACATGGCTTGCCGAAAACTCGGGGGCTGGCGACTGCCCGACTGTGCCATATACGTAACTTTAGAACCATGTCCCATGTGTTGCGGTGCAATCATAAACGCAAGGATTGATGACGTTGTTTTCGGTGCTTACGACCTGAAAAGCGGTTCGGCGGTATCGGTGCAGAAGATTTTTGACTACCCATACAACCATAAACCGACGGTTACGGGTGGATTCATGGAAAAAGAATGTGCGGAAATTCTCTCGGAATTTTTCAGGAACTTACGTAAAAAGAAAAAACTTTTACGAAAAAACAACGTATTACCGCCTTAAAATTCTTCTCGAAAAATTTTTCTGAAATTTTTTCAAAAAACACTTGACAAATCAATTTTTATGTGATATAATATTAAAGCAATCAGGTGATAAGCCCCTTATAAATCCTGAATTATACTGCAAATGCGAGTGTGCTGGAATAGGCAGACAGGCACGTTTGAGGGGCGTGTGTCGAAGGACGTATGGGTTCAAGTCCCATTACTCGCACCACAAAAAGACTTCTCTTTGTGAGAAGTCTTTTTTTATGTATTATCATTGAATTTATATCCGTCAATATATTCTCTCGGAATTGCAGACATATGAAAAAAACCATTCATAGCCTCACCACATATATCGTCCTCATCAGGTGAATAGCTCTTATCATCATTTTTAAAATATATAATATTCTTCTCCGTGTCGATAACAACCTTGTCGGCATGATAGTAATATCCCGTAGAGCCTACTTCCTCATACTCAAAAACATAGCAGTATTCACTAAAAGGATAGTCCTCTTCCATTTTTTCAAACGCCTCCACAATTCCGACATTGTAATACCAATAATCCTCCGCATTGTAGTCCGACGGAAATCCGATACCTGAATTTTCCTTTGCATAATCAAGTTGTTCCTGCGTTTCAATAACATATACTTTATACGGTTCGGGCTTTTGTTCCTGTGAAATATAATCGCACCGAAAACTATTTATATATATATCCTTATCAGTATATGTAATAACTTTTTCATTCGTAGCTCGGCTCTCACTTTCTGACATACTGTTTTCTGTATGCGTGGCTTGGCTCTCGCTTTCTGACAGACTGTTTTCTGTTTTGGCGTTCTGTTGTCCGCAAGCCGTTGTAAACGATAAAATCATAGCAACTGCTACATAAAATGCAGTTTTTTTCATAAACAGTACTCCCTTTTTAATTATTTATTTTATTATAACAAAGTTTTTATTAAGTGTCAAGAAAAAGCAGTTCCCGATTAAATTCGGAAACCGCTTTTATTTTTTATTTATTACATCAGTTCACAGATGAGATTTGAAAACTCAACCGGATTTTCAATATTCATGCCCTCGATAAGAAGTGCCTGACTGTAAAGAAGTTTTGCATACTTGCCGAGTTTTTCCTTATCGCCTGACTCGTTCATGGACTTCAACTTGCCGAAAATCTCATGTTCGGGATTTATTTCAAGCACACGGTTTGCCTTTACTTTCTGGTCTGTCGGCATTGAGTTAAGGACTTTCTCCATTTCAAGCGAAATTTCCCCCTCACTTGTAAGACAAACAGGGTGTGACTTAAGTCTCTGCGAGAGTACAACCTTTGAAACTTTTCCGCCGAGTGCGTCGGAAAGTTCTTTCAGAAGTCCTGCATTCTCCTCTTCTTTAGCCTTTATTTCCTCCTGTTTTTCGGAGTTTTCAAGTCCCAAATCATCAGCCGATACGGACTTAAATTCCTTATCCTTATATTTCATGAGTGTTTTTACTGCGAACTCGTCCACGTTGTCGGTGAGATAGAGAATTTCAAATCCATTGTCCTTGACAAGTTCCGTCTGCGGTAACTGTTCTATTCTCTCAACCGTGTCACCTGTCGCATAATAAATAAACTTCTGTTCCTCACGCATTCCCGTAACGTACTCATCGAGCGTAACAAACTTCTTTTCCTTTGAGGACGTGAACATAAGCAAGTCCTGAAGTTTGTCCTTGTTCATGCCGTAAGTGCAATAAATTCCATACTTAATCTGCAATCCGAACGCCTTCCAGAATTCCTCGTATTTCTCACGGTCGTTTTTAAGCATCTTTTTGAGTTCGGAAGTTATCGTCTTTTCAATGCTCTTTGCGATATTTTTAAGCTGTCTGTCGTGCTGTAGCATTTCACGTGAAATATTCAGCGACAAGTCTTCGGAGTCCACAAGACCCTTTACAAAGCTGAAATAATCGGGGAGCAAATCCGCACACTTGTCCATGATAAGCACGCCATTTGAATAAAGCTGTAAGCCTTTTTCATACTCCTTTGAATAGTAGTCAAAAGGAGCTTTTGACGGAATATAAAGCAGTGCGTTATACTCAGGCATTCCCTCGTTCTTTACGTGTGCATAGCGTAACGGCTCGCTGTAGTCATAGAATTTTTCCGTATAGAAGTGTTTGTAGTCCTCGTCTTTTAACTCCGTCTTGTTTTTCTTCCAGAGCGGAATCATGCTGTTAAGAGTCTCAACCTCTATATAATCCTCATATTCAGGAGTTTTATTTGCATTCTTTTCCTCTTCCGTCATTTCTTTCGGACGGCTGTGTGTCATCTCCATTTTTACGGGGAATCTTATATAGTCGGAATACTTCTTAACAAGCGACTTTAATCTGTATTGGTCGAGGAAGTCAGAATAATTCTCGTCGTCCGTATCGTCAAGCATTTCAAGTATAATCTCTGTGCCTGTGCTTTCCTTGTCCGTCTCACTGATTGTGTAGCCGTCGACACCCTCAGACTCCCACTTATAAGCCTTATCGCTTCCGTAAGCCTTTGAAATGACAGTTACTTTCTTTGCAACCATGAATGCCGAATAGAATCCGACACCGAACTGTCCTATAATCTGGCTGTCCTCGTCAAGTTTGTTTTCGTTCTTGAACTTGAAAGAACCGCTGTTCGCGATTGTGCCGAGATTGTTTTCAAGTTCTTCTTCCGTCATGCCTATGCCGTTATCGGCGATTTTAAGGGTTTTTGCGTCTTTGTCGGCTGTAAGCCATATAACAAAATCGTCCTTGCCGAGTCCGATTTTATCGTCTGTCAGCGACTTAAAATAGAGTTTGTCTATTGCGTCGCTTGCGTTTGAAATAAGCTCTCTAAGAAAGATTTCCTTGTGCGTATAGATTGAATGAATCATCATATCAAGGAGCCGTTTGGACTCCGCTTTAAATTCTCTGGTTTCCATAAAAAAACATCTCCCGATTCAGTATTTTAGCACTCTCACTGTTAGAGTGCTAAAAACAGTATATAACTTTTTATCACCAAAAGTCAAGCCAAAACAAAAATATTTACAGTTTGTTAACAATTAGACGGCAGTAAATTATTAATTTTCCGCAATTATTCACAATAAAACTATTGACATAGCCAAAAAAAAGTATATAATAATTATGTTGTATTTATTTGCAGAATATTACTTC
>CAMWQJ010000086.1 GCA_947176415.1 uncultured Ruminococcus sp.
AACTCTTACACATCACAGATGGTAAGAACTATCAAGTATTTCGCTGAACTCGGCTAATCTGTAAACCGAAAAAAATTCTACAAGGGCGGTTCTTGCGAGCCGTCCTTTTTTTGCGGAGGAAAAAATGAATAACGAAACTGCCGAAAACATCGAAAAAAGTCTGCGTAAAAAATTTAAAAAAACTATATGGTGCAGATTCACAAAAGCTATAAATGAATACGAACTCGTCCAGCCCAACGACAAAATAGCCGTCTGCATTTCAGGCGGTAAGGATTCCATGCTTATGGCAAAACTTTTTCAGGAGCTGAAACGGCACGATAAATTTCCCTTTGAGGTGGAGTTTATCGTAATGAATCCCGGATATAATCCCGTAAATCTTGAATTGATTAAAACAAATGCCGACAAAATGAATATACCGATAAACATTTTTGAGTCTGATATTTTCAATTCCGTTGTGCATATTGAAAAAAATCCCTGTTATATCTGTGCGAGAATGCGTCGTGGATACCTTTATAGTAAGGCTCGTGAACTGGGCTGTAACAAAATCGCTCTCGGTCACCACTTTGACGACGTTATCGAAACTATTCTGATGGGTATGCTTTACGGTGGTCAGGTGCAGACTATGATGCCGAAACTCCACAGCACAAATTTTTCAGGTCTTGAGTTAATCCGTCCCATGTACCTTGTCCGTGAGGCTGATATAAAGCACTGGTGCAGTTACAACGAACTGAAATTTATCCGCTGTGCATGCCGTTTTACTGAAAAATGCGAGGATACGCCCGATATTTCCAAAAGGCTCGAAATAAAAAATCTTATCGCCGAGCTGAAAAAAGTCAATCCTCAGGTGGAAAAAAATATTTTCCGCAGTGTGCAGAATGTCAATTTAAACACGATTATTGCATACAAGGACAAAAGCGGTGTGCATAATTTTCTTGACGAATATTGAAAAAATTTCCATAAATATTCCGCTGTTGTTGTGCAATAATACTATCACGGCATCGAAATTCATTCAAAAGGAGAGTTCATTTATGAGCAACAATCACAACAATAACAGCGGAGATATGACACAGAAGGGAAGAGAAACTCTTGAAAGATTCAAGATGGAGTCCGCAAGCGAGCTTGGAATTAATCTCAAGCAGGGCTATAACGGTGACCTCACATCGAGAGAGGCTGGCTCTATCGGCGGTAACATGGTCAAGAAAATGATTGACTCCTACAAGCATCAGTAATTTAAATTTTTAATATAAAAAGGGAACGCTTTCTATAACGTTCCCTTTTTGTTATTTGTTTTTACGCCTTATCATCACGGCGACAAGGTCTGTACCGATATTCGACGCAACCGCCGCACCAATCGGATTGAACATTTCCGCCTTGCGTCCGACTTTTTTGTAAAGTTCTTTTTCAACCTCTTTCGCAAGCGTCGTGTCCTTTCCGTGAATTATTATGTAGGGGGTCTGCGGTGTCATACGCTTTTCCACGCACTCGACCAGCTTAGGCACAATATTTTTCTCGCCCCTGATTTTGTCAATCGTTTTCGTTCCGTTATCCGCAAACTCAATAATCGGCTTGAGTCCGAGAACCTCCCCCGCAAAAGCAGTTACGGCGGAGATTCTTCCCGATTTTCTGGCATATTTCAGGCTATACGGCACGGCGTAAATAGCACACACGTTAAAACAGTCCTCAAGATAAGCCACAATATCTTCCGCCTCCGCACCCTTGCGGATTTTCCTGACAGCCTCCATAATCGGATAGCCGTAAAAAATAGTATAGCAACGTGAATCAATATTAAAAATTTTAATTTTGTCTTTTGCTTCGGGATTGTTGTCAAAAAAATCGTTTTTTCCTATGACAGAATTGTTAAAAGTACCCGAACCCTCGCTGTTTATCGAAACGGAAATAATATCCGTATAGCCCTGTTCATAAAGTTCCCTGAAAGTCTCCTCAAAGGTAACGGGCGGAATCTGCGAGTGTTTCGGGATTTCGTCGGTCTGAGACATCATTTCGTAAACCTCATGGGTCGATTTATCGAAAATTTCCCTGAAACTCTCACCGCCGAGCGTAAGCGTAAAGGGTAAAACCTTTATGCCGAGTTCGTTAATAGTTTTAATGTCAAGGTCGCAACAGGAGTCCGTCACAATCATAATTTTACTCATTTTTTCCTCCTTTTCACCAGTCGTACTGAGTGAGTTTTCCGCCACGTGACAGGTCGGGAAAGTCCCACTGCCTCAGCACCTCATACACCGCTATGGCAACGGAATTTGACAAGTTTAAACTCCGTATATCGTTCCGCATGGGAATCCTCACACATTTTTCGGGATTTTTATAAAGAAGTTCTTCGGGAAGCCCTTTGTCCTCACGTCCGAAAATCAGATAGGAATTATCAGGATAGTTTTTTTCACTGTAAACATTTTTGCCTTTTGTTGTAAAATAAAAAAAATTTCCGTCGGGATTTTTGCCGAAAAAGTCCGAAAAACCGTCATAATAATATATGTCCAGCTTGTCCCAGTAGTCGAGACCCGCACGCTTCAGATTCTTGTCGGTAATTTCAAACCCGAGAGGACGGATAAGGTGGAGCTTTGCCCCCGTGACAGCACACGTCCTCGCAATATTCCCTGTATTCTGCGGAATCCGAGGCTCAGCAAGCACAATGTTAAGTTCAGACATTTTATTTCACCATGTATAATAAATAATTTACGGCAGAAAATAATCTTACCGAATTACTTCGGAATACGCTGACCGTTGCCGTAAACGGTCGGGAAGGAAACGACATGAATATGAAATCAGTCGCAAAAGGCGTGACGGCTGGAGCAATCGCAGGAATTGCCTGTTATGCACTCTCAACCACAACGCCTGTTAAAAAATATAGCATAAAGAAAGATGCAGGAAAAGCCCTCAAGTCTATGGGGACTCTTCTTGACGATATAAAGTCCGTTATTATGTGAAATTTTCACGGTTATTCCGCCGATATCCGAGGTAACTTTCAAGGATTATCACAGCCGAAACCGCATCGACGACGGCTTTACGCTTTTTTCCTCTCGTGTTAGTTACGTTGAGGATATTATGTGCGGAAACAGTTGTGCAACGTTCGTCCCAGAGCTTGACGGGGCAATCGGAAATTTCGCCAAGTTTTTCAGCAAAAAGCTGACATTTTTCAGCACGTTCACCAATTGTACCGTTCATATTTTTCGGATATCCTACAACTATTTCTTCTGCCCGCTGTTCTTTTGCAAGAACAGCGGTTTTTTCTATGCACTTTTCAAAATCCTTTTCAGCAATCACGCAGACGGGCGAAGCTATCATCTCGCTTTTTCCGCAGACCGCAATGCCCGTACGGGAGTCGCCGAAGTCAACTGACATGATAATCATAGCACATCACCAAGGCTTGACCGTGCCGATAATTTCACGTACAGAAGAGATTTTTTTTGCATTCAGGAAGTCGTCTATTTCGTCAATAATTTTTACAGGTGCATAAGGGTCTGTGAAAACCGACGCTCCGACCTGCACGGCACTCGCTCCTGCCATCATCAGCTCGACCGCATCACGTCCGCTTGCAACTCCTCCCATGCCAATTACTGGGATTTTCACGGCATTTGCAACCTGCCAGACCATGCGGACGGCTATCGGAAAAACAGCCCTGCCACTCAGTCCGCCGACGTTGTTTCTCAGGACAGGTCTGCCCGTATTCACGTCTATACGCATTCCGAGGAGCGTGTTTATCAGCGAAACAGCGTCCGCTCCTGCCTCCTCAACGGCTTTTGCGATTTCGGCAATGCTCGTGACATTCGGCGAAAGTTTGACAACAAGCGGTTTTTTCGTGACTTTCCGAACCTGCCTTGTCACCTCGCCCGCCGTTTCACAGCTTGTGCCGAATGCCGCACCGCCCTGCTTTACATTCGGGCATGAAATATTAAGTTCAATCATATGCACTTCCGTGGAGTCGAGTTTTTCCGCAACCGCCACGCACTCCTCAACCGTTGAACCTGCTATATTTGCCAGTATCACGGTATTTTTTGTGAGGAGATAAGGAAGTTCATTATTTATAAAGTGGTCTATTCCGGGGTTCTGAAGTCCGACGGAATTAAGCATTCCCGACGGAGTTTCGGCAATTCTCGGCGAGGGATTGCCCGTCCGCCTGTTGAGAGTAGTACCCTTTGTTGCGATACCGCCGAGCTTTTCGAGGGAATAAAACTCCTCATACTCATGACCGTATCCGAACACCCCAGAAGCAGGGATAACGGGATTTTTGAAGTCCACGCCACAGATTTTCACAGATAAATCAGCCATTCCAGATTACCTCCTTGCCGTTGAAAACAGGTCCGTCCTTGCAGACGTGTGCAAAATATTCCTCGTCGTTCCTCACGGTACGACACGCACAGCCAAGGCAAGCACCTATTCCGCAAGCCATGCGTTCTTCGAGCGAGACTTCACAGAAAACGTTATTTTTTTTACACATTTCAGATATATTTTTTAACATCGGCAAAGGTCCGCATGCGTACACCGCATCTATAGTGTCGTTGCCGAGAATTTCGCCGAGTGGCTGAGTGACGAATCCGTGAACGCCGAGCGAGCCGTCATCGGTGCAAAGAATAGTTTCCGCACCTGTTTTCCTGAAATCTTCCTGCAAAATCACAGCGTCCGCACTCCTGAATCCTGAAATTACAACAGCTTTTTTTCCGTAAATTTCCGCAAGTGACAGCATCGGAGGAGTGCCGATACCTCCGCCGACAAGCACGACTTTATTAAAATTTTTATTTGTTGTGAAACCATTTCCCAGCGGAGCGAGCATATCAATCAGACTGCCGACGTTAAGCCGTGAAATTTCGGCTGTACCCTCGCCACGCACTTCAAATACTATCCGTATAGTTCCCTTGGTTTTATCCGTTCCGCAAATTGAAACAGGTCGGCGGAGCGTGAAATTTCCCGTCCTTATATGGACAAACTGTCCTGCTCGTGCAATTTCCGCAACGTCGGGGCATTCTATCAAAAAGCTGTAAATTTCCCGAGCTATAGCCTTTTTTTCGATTATGAGATATTTTCCTTGTGTATACTTCATATGTCACCTCAATAGTCTTTTTTGATTTTGCAGTTAGGACACTTGCCGTTAACGATGCTGAATTTGCTTCCGCAGTATTGGCACAGTTTGTTGGACTTGAAATAATTAGCCAGATTTCCGTGCCTGAAAACGTCAACCGCCTTGTATGTCGTTCCTCTGAAAATAATACGGCGTACGCCCTTGCCGTTGTCGTTTTTGTCAACCGAAAAAGAAGCGTCCGCAAAGTCGCTGGGCTGTTCCCACGTCGTGCGTGGACTGTTAAGAATAATTTCCTCAAGACCGCATACCATTGAATCGTGCATAATCTCCTGAACGCTGTCGGGAATCTCGATGGATTTCAGCTTCTCACAGCCGTTGAAAGTCTTGTAATTTATCCTGCGGAGTTCGTTGGAGAGCTTTACTTCCGCCAGTTCGGTACAGCCCGCAAAAGCAGAATCGCCTATTTCCTTTATATTGTCACCGCATACGACGGACGTTATATTCTTGTTGTCCTTGAAAGCCCCCGAACCTATACGCCATACATTCCCCGGAAGATAGACCTTTGCAATAGTGCCGTTGTACTTCACGAGGGTGTGTTCGTTCATTTCAAACTCTTTCGGTTTGCCGTTCTCAGTTTTCGGCGAAATCTTGACTTTTTTCTTAATAATGGGTTCTTCCTCTTTCTTTTCAGGCTCGGACTTGTGCTGTTCTATGTCGGGCATATGCTGTACCGTCGCCGTATTATTTTCGGGTTCGGAATTTTTCGGAGTTTCCGCAGTTTTAGGCGGTTCAGGCTTTTTAGGCAGTTCTGGCTTTTTAACCTGTTCAGCCGTTTCGGGCTGTATCTTTTTCTCGGACTTCGTTTCCGATTCCGCCTGTTTGGGCTTTTTGTTCGCCTCGGAGGCAAGGTTTGTGAACTTCATTTCAGGATTATTCAACACAGTATCGGGTCTGTTGAGTTTAGGAACGACCGTTCCGTCAGCTGACTGATTGACCTTAAAAGTCGGCTGAGGTGCGGAGGGTCTGACAGGCAGAGCCTCGCCCGTTTCGAGAGCCTTCAACTCGGCTTCCTTGGCTTTAAGCTGTGCTTCTTTCGACTTCAGTGCATTCTCCCTTATTTTCAATTCGGACTCTTTGGCTTTCAGCCTGTTTTCCTTTTCCTGAAGTTCTGCCGAAGTCTTTATGTCAATTCTTTTACCGCAGTAACCGCAGTACCAGTAATCAGCATTCTTATCGACAAAAATAGCGGACTTGCATGACGTGCATTCCATTTCAGTTAAATCTCTTATAGTCATAATAACCTCCCTGATTATTTCAATATTTCCATTATAACATAATAATCTTTTTTTAGCAAGCATTTTAATATAAATAATGAAATTCCAACAAAATAATTACCCGAAAACTGTAAGTAATACACAAAAAAATCTCTCCTGACGAAAAAACAGAAGAGCAGATTTTTAATATTTGTTATATCTGA
>CAMWQJ010000087.1 GCA_947176415.1 uncultured Ruminococcus sp.
ATGTATATAGCAAAGGAGGCTGAATTATGTCAGACAAAAATACAAATCATAATGATTTTCCGCTTTATCTGTTCTATCAGGGAAAGAACTACGAGGCTTATAAGTTCTTCGGCGTTCACTCAAAGAAAAAGGGCAGGGGACGGCAGTATACTTTTCGTGTCTGGGCTCCGAATGCCGTAAGTATTTCGGTTGTCGGAGATTTCAACGGCTGGGACAGAGAAAAGAATCCTATGGCTCTTATTTCGGACGGTGTGTGGGAGGCTCATATTACAAAGCTGAAACAGTTCGACACCTACAAATACAGCATAAAGACAAAGGACGGTCGCACTATCCTGAAGTCAGACCCCTATGCGACACACTTCGAGACACGCCCCGACACCGCTTCCAAAATCTATGAGAGCGAGTACGAATGGAACGACGGCGAGTGGTTCGCACAAAAAGCAAAAAAGAATATCTACAAAAGCCCTGTGAATGTCTATGAAGTTCATCTCGGCTCTTGGAAAGTCATAAAAAAAGATACTTTTATGGACTATATTTCTTTCGCAAGGGATATTATTCCATATCTTAAAAAAATGTCGTATACTCACATTGAGTTCATGCCTCTTACGGAATATCCCTTCGACGGCTCGTGGGGATATCAGGTTACAGGCTATTTTGCACCTACTTCACGTTACGGAACTCCCGACGATTTCAGAAAAATGGTTGAAATGTTCCACGAGGCAGGTATAGGAGTTATTCTTGACTGGGTGCCTGCACATTTTCCCAAAGACGCTTCTGGTCTCTATGAGTTCGACGGCACTTGCTGTTATGAGTACACCGATGAACGCAAGAAAGAACATAAGTCGTGGGGAACACGTGTGTTTGACTATGGCAAGGCAGAAGTCTGCTCGTTTCTGATTTCAAGTGCAAATTACTGGTTCAATGAATTTCACGTTGACGGTCTGCGTGTCGATGCTGTCGCTTCAATGCTTTATCTTGACTATGACCGACGTGACGGCGAGTGGGTGGCTAATATAAACGGCGGTAAGGAAAATCTCGAGGCAGTGCAGTTTTTCCGCAATCTGAACGAGGCTATTTTTGCAAATCACCCCACAGCACTCATGATTGCCGAGGAGTCGACCGCATGGCCTATGGTTACAAAGCCTACCAATGTGGGCGGTCTCGGGTTTAATTTCAAGTGGAATATGGGCTGGATGAACGATATGCTCCAGTATATGTCGCTTGACCCTATCTATCGTTCATATAATCACGACAAACTTACTTTTTCGTTTTTCTATGCTTTTTCGGAAAACTACATTCTTCCGATTTCTCATGACGAAGTTGTATACGGAAAGTGTTCCATGATTAACAAGATGCCTGGGGAGCAGGAACAGAAATTCGCTTCATACCGTGCTTTTCTTGCCTACATGATGGCACACCCCGGTAAAAAACTTCTCTTTATGGGACAGGAGTTTGCACAGTCGAATGAGTGGAATTATCAGACTCAGCTTGACTGGAATCTTATAAAAGAATCTCCGCTTAACAAAAATATGCTGAAATTTTCCGAAAAGCTGAATAAATTTTATCTTGAAAACAATTCACTCTGGCACAATGACGACACTTGGGACGGTTTCAAGTGGATTTCAAACGACGATAACACACAAAGCATTATTGCTTTCCGACGTTTCGGCGATGATGATGAAGAGCTGATAGCTGTCTGCAATTTCGTTCCCGTTGAACGCAAGGATTACAAAATAGGCGTGCCGAAAAAGGGAAGATACAAGCTGTTATTCAATACTGACGCTGTGGAGTTCGGCGGTTCTGGCATTACCGAAAAGTCTTTCAAAACAGAAAAAACGGCTATGCACGGATTTGAACAGTGTATATCGATGACCCTTGCACCGCTGTCCGTTATATATCTGAAGTTCGCTCCCGTAAAGAAGAGAACTCCGAAAAACGTAGAGACTGCAGAGGGCAGAAAAACTTCGGCACGTGCTAAAAAGACGGTTTCCGAAAAGTCTGAAAAGCCTGAAATTTCTGCAAAAAAAGAGGTTTCTGCAAAGGCTGAATAAATTCAGTAAATATTTCAGTAATAATCCGCTGACGGATTAAATTAAAATAATTTTAGGAGGAATTATATGTATACAAAGAAAAAATGCGTTGCCATGCTTCTTGCCGGCGGTCAGGGAAGCAGACTGTACGCACTGACGAAAAATGTCGCAAAACCTGCTGTACCATACGGCGGAAAGTATCGTCTTATCGATTTTCCGCTTTCAAACTGCACAAATTCGGGTATAGATACGGTCGGCGTTCTCACACAGTATCAGCCTCTTGTTCTAAATGAATATATCGGCAACGGTCAGCCGTGGGATTTGGACAAAATGAACGGCGGTGTTCACGTTCTTCCGCCTTACGAAACACAGGCGGGTGCTTCGTGGTACGAGGGTACGGCAAACGCTATCTATCAGAATATCCGCTTTATCGAGAGGTACAATCCTGAATATGTTGTTGTTCTCGGCGGTGACCACATCTACAAAATGGACTACTCAAAAATGGTTGACTTCCATATTGCAAACAATGCTGACTGCACAATCTCTGTAATTGACGTACCGAGGGCGGAGGCTTCACGTTTCGGTATTATGATTTGCGACGAAAACAGAAAAGTTGTTGACTTCGTCGAAAAGCCGAAAGAGCCTAAGTCAACTCTTGCGTCTATGGGTATCTATGTTTTCAGCTGGGAAAAACTCCGCAAGTATCTTATCGAAAATGAAAACGATGCAAACGCTAAACGTGAGCGTGGCGAGGCGTGGTCGAAGGATTTCGGAAAGGACATTATTACTTCAATGTTGCGTGACCAGCAGAGACTTTTTGCCTATGAGTTCGAGGGTTATTGGAAAGACGTTGGTACTCTTGACTCTCTCTGGGAAGCTAATATGGATTTGCTGAGTCCAAGTGTTCCGCTTGATTTATACGACCCTGCATGGAAAATTTATTCACGCAACAACTATATGCCACCTCAGTATGTCGGCGAAAACGCAAATATCGAAAATTCCATGATTGACGAGGGAAGCAATATTGACGGCACGGTTGATTTTTCTGTTGTGTTCTCGGGAGTTACCGTTGAAGAGGGTGCTACTGTAAAATACAGTATAGTCATGCCGGGGGCTGTTATAAAGTCGGGTGCTGTTGTGGAGTACGCAATTGTCGGAAGTGACAGCGTTATCGAAAGCAATGCACACATCGGTTTAGACCCCGAAAAAGTGCCGAACCGTGATGACTGGGGTATTGCAGTTGTCGGTCACAATGTTACGGTCTCGGACGGCAAGACCGTTGAACCTAAGCAGATAATCGGCGAAAACATCTAACCAAAGGAGTTATACTATGAGTGTTAATTATAATGTTTTAGGACTTATCTTTGCAAGTATGCACGATTCGTATGTAAGCGAGCTTACAAAGCAGAGGACAATGGGGTCTATCCCTTTCGGCGGTCGCTACCGTCTGATTGACTTTCCGCTTTCAAGTATGGTAAATTCGGGCGTTTACGAGGTAGGCGTAATCACAAAGGCTAACTACGGCTCTCTTCTCGACCATCTCGGCTCGGGTCGTGACTGGGATTTGTCACGTAAAAAAGGCGGTCTCCACCTCCTTCCACCGTACAGCCAGACGGGCGGTATCTACAAAGGCAGGCTCGACGCTCTCAACAATATATGGAGTTTTGTTGAGCATTCAAAGGCAAAGTACGTTATTCTCGCAAACTGCGATGTTGTTACGACTATTGACTTTACTCCCGTGCTTAAACAGCATACTGACACAGAAGCCGATATAACCCTTATTTACAGCAAAGGGTTTTACGACAGCGAAAAAAATAATTGTGCCACTATACTTGAATTTAATGAGGAAAACCGTCTCAGCGACGTTCTCGTTGACCCGCAGATTTCAGGCGAGTGTAATATGTGGCTCGATATGATGATTATGAGCAAGAAGTTTTTGAAGAAGATTGTTTCCGAATCCGCAAGCCGTAATCAACACAGCTTTACACGTGAAATACTTCAGGCAAGGCGTAACGAATACAAGATTATGGGTTATGAACACAAGGAATTTTTCACGAGAATTGACAGTGTGCCGAATTACTATACGGCTAACAAAATGCTCCTCGAGGCAGAAAAACGCAACGCCGTTTTCAAGAAGAATGTCCCTGTATACACTAAAATCGGCGACAATGCACCTGTAAAATACGGTCTCGAATCCAACGTTAAAAACTCACTTATCGCAGACGGCTGTGTGATTGAGGGTACTGTTGAAAATTCTATCCTGTTCAGAGGCGTAAAGGTCGGCAAGGGTGCAGTCGTTAAAAATTCTGTAATTCTTCAGAGTACGAAAATCGGCGACAATTGCACTATTTCGTCAATAATTACGGACAAGAGCGTAGAGGTAAGCAACGATAAAGTCCTCACAGGCTCGGAAACCTGTCCGCTTTATATAGGTAAAAACAGCAAAATCTGACGGCGGTGGTGATTCTATGAATATACTTTTCACCGCAAGTGAAGCTGTACCATTTGTTGCATCAGGCGGTCTTGCCGACGTTATCGGCTCTCTGCCTGAGTTCATAAACAATCACGGGCATAAATGCAGTGTCGTTTTACCGCTTTACAGTGCGATAAGCGACGAACTGCGTTGTCAGATGACATTGGTAAAAAATATTACCGTTGACGTTTCGTGGCGTAAACAGTACTGCGGCATTTTCACGGCAACGTTTAACAATATAGACTACTATTTTATTGACAATGAGTATTATTTCGCAAGGGACGGTCTTTACGGTTTCTACGATGACTGCGAGCGTTTCGTATTTTTTGACCGTGCCGTGCTGGAAATGCTCCGTCATATCGATTTCAAGCCTGACGTTATCCACTGTCACGACTGGCAGACCGCCCTTATTCCTGTCTACTACAACATTTATTACAAGTACCAGCAGGGCTATGACGGTATAAAAACTGTTTTTACAGTCCATAACATTGAGTATCAGGGACGTTACGGACGTGAAGTTCTCGGCGATTTGATGGGCATTCCGCCGTATAATTCAAGTCTTCTTGAGTTTGACGGATATATAAATATGATGAAAGGTGCTTTTGAGACCGCCGACCGCATTACGACAGTCAGTCCAAGCTATGCGTGGGAGATTCTCGACCCGTGGTATGCACATTCACTCGACAGGATTTTAGTTACTAAACAATACAAGCTAAGCGGAATTTTAAACGGAATAGATTACAATCTGTATAATCCGCAGACGGATAGCATTATTGCAGATAATTTTTCGGCGGAGGATATTTCCAGAAAATCCGTGTGCAAAAAGTCCTTGCTTAATGAACTCGGGCTTGCCGACGGCGACGGTGCTGTTATCGGAATCGTTACACGTTTTGTCAGCCACAAGGGAATTGACCTTATAAGATGTGTTTTTGAAGAAATTGTCCGCATGGGTATGAAATTTGTCATACTCGGCAGTGGCGAGAAAATATATGAGGACTTTTTCCGTGAGATGTCCGCAAGATATCCCGAAAGCGTTTCGGTTACGCTTGGATTTTTGCCTGAACTTTCGCATAAAATATATGCCGGTGCGGATATGTTTCTTATGCCGTCGCAAAGCGAGCCGTGCGGTCTTGCACAGATGATTGCAATGCGTTACGGTACAGTTCCGATTGTCCGTGAAACTGGTGGTCTGAGGGACTCGGTGCGTGATAACGGCGGTGTCAACGGCAACGGCTTTACTTTCAAGACGTACAATGCGAATGATATGCTTGATGCTGTGAAGCGTGCAAAGCGTGACTATGAAAACAAGTCCGTGTGGAGCGACCTTGTCAGACGTGCCATGAAGTGCGACTACAGCTGGGAGATTTCGGCTGATACTTATATTAGGCTTTACGAAGATGTCATATCTTAAATTAACTGCCGTCGGGAAATTTCTCCGACGGTTGTTTTTTTGGCTGTATTTCGACAAAAGTCTGCAAAAAGTCTTATTTTATACCTGTTCACTTTTTCCGTCCGCTGTGTTATAATGTTCACAGAAAGGAGAATAAAATGCTCGGAACAATTAAAAAAATAAAGGAAAAAGTTACAGACCGTACGGTTTATATGGAGGTGTACGGCGGAAACAAAACAGCCTACAGGGTTATTTCGGGGCGTGTCGGCGGACAGGTGGTTTACGGAGTCGAGGCGGAGGACTATAATACGGGCGAGAGGGAAGAAATACCCGATTTTTCGCCTGATGTGCGTGATGCGGTTAAGTTTTCGGAAATGCTCATAAGAAGCCGTACAAGTCCGAAAAATATTTACATAAAGGCTCTTGAGTACCTGCGTATGTCAATCTGAAAAAAATTTTTCCGTAAACTATGGACAAATGATTTTTTTTATGGTAAAATATAAAGT
>CAMWQJ010000088.1 GCA_947176415.1 uncultured Ruminococcus sp.
GTTATGACCACTTCGATACATCTCCGTTTGATTGCTTTTACATTATAGCATATAAATTTCATAAAATCAAGTGTTTTTAGAAAAATTTATTTTTTAATCAAACAGATATTTTAATAAAAATAAACAGAAATACTTTACATTTCGAAAAAAATATGTTATAATTTATATAGAGACAAATTACGGAGGTGTTTTTATGAAAATGACATTTATAGGAGCTAACCACGAAGTAACAGGCAGTTGCACATATATTGAGGCGTGCGGAAAGAAATTTCTTGTCGATTTCGGCATGGAACAGGGCGAGGATTCTTTTGAAAATGCACAGATACCCGTCGCACCGTCTGATATAGATTTTGTGCTTTTAACCCATGCCCACATAGACCACTCCGGAATGCTTCCCCTCCTGTATGCCGGCGGATTCTGCGGAGAAATACACTCCACGACGGCGACCGCAAATCTCTGCTCCGTTATGCTGAGGGATTCCGCACACATTCAGGAATTTGAAGCCGAATGGAAAAACCGCAAGGCTCGCAGGCGTGGCGATGAAGAGTATGAACCGCTTTACACTATGGAAGAAGCAATAGGAGCGTCGGAGCTTTTCGTTCCGCACCCCTACGAAACGCCCTTTGAAGTCAGCGACGGAATAACAGTATCTTTCAGGGACGCAGGTCACCTGCTCGGCTCGGCAAGCGTTATTATCGACCTCACGGAAGAAAATATTTCACGCCGTCTTGTATTTTCGGGCGATATCGGCAATATCAATCAGCCGTTAATCCGAGACCCGCACTATATAGACAGTGCCGACTATGTTATAATGGAATCCACCTACGGAAACAGACTTCACAACCGACCGACAGACTACGTAACGGCACTTGCGGACGTTCTTCAAAAGACTTTTGACCGCAACGGAAGCGTTATAATTCCGTCGTTTGCAGTCGGCAGAACACAGGAAATGTTATATTTTATACGTCAGATTAAGGACGGGAATATGATAAAAGGACACGACGGTTTTCCCGTATACGTCGACAGTCCGCTTGCAAACGAGGCGACGGATATTTTCATGAATAACCGTGAAAGCTGTTACGACGAAGAGGCACTTTCATTTGTCAGACGTGGTATAAATCCTATATCTTTTGACGGACTTGTCCGCACCGTCACAAGCGATGACTCGATAGCTATAAACAGCGATACACGGTGCAAGGTTGTAATATCCGCAAGCGGTATGTGCGAGGCTGGACGTATAAAACACCACCTCAAGCACAATCTCTGGAAGTCCGAAAATACAATACTTTTCGTTGGCTATCAGGCTGTAAACACCCTCGGCAGAAGTCTCGTCGACGGTGCAAGAAAAGTGAAATTATTTGGTGAAACCGTTCACGTCTCAGCCGAAATAAAACAGCTCCCGGGGGTAAGCGGTCATGCCGACAGCGACGGTCTTATGAAATGGGCGGAAAATATCTCAGGCGTGCGTAAATTCTTCATAAACCACGGTGACTCGTCGTCCTCCGAAAGTTTCGCCGACAAGCTCCGTGAAAAATTCGGTGCAGACGTTTACGTCCCATATAGTGGCTCGGAATTTGACATATCACAGGGCATTATAACAAGAGATGCCGAGCCGAAACCAGTTGCCAAAAAATCACACGCCAGCGAGAATATTTATTATACAAATCTGCTCTCCGCTTCCGAAAGACTCGCCACTCTTATTCAGCATTCGGACGGACGTACAAACGCCGATATGCGAAAACTCGCCAACGCAATCAACAAGCTATGCGACAAATGGAAACTTTAATATATTTTTGGATAATATCAACAAGTTTTACAGTAAAACTTTGTACATAATGAAAAAATTTAGCCGAACCATTGATTTTTTTCCGTCGCTGTGGTATACTATAAATAGCATTATGAAGATATAACAACAGACAAACAATCGTATCTTATCTCAATGAAAGGCGGAAAATTATGAAAAAGATTATTATTGCCCTGACAGCTATTCTCTGTGTTGCAGGCGGTCTGGCTGTAACGGACGGTTCACCACTCAGCAGAAACAACGGCTCGGCGGTCGTTGCATACGCAGCAGACGCAGAGGGCGGTAAATATGAAGATGCATACAGCTATCCATATGCCGACTCTTCTGTGTATACTACAAAACTCGCAACCATAAAAATAAATGTAAAGGACGAAACGGGCAAAACCGTTGACGCTAATTCATGGGTTGATGCAAACAACGGCAATACATACTCTATATATAAGGTTACCGTAACTTCAACCGAAAACAGAAAAACCATAACAAATACCGAGGAATACCGCATAGCCATCACCAAGCCGAAAGAAACGACCCTTGATGTTACAATGAATGACGTTATAAGCGTTCCCGACAATGTAAAGGAATACTTCGACAATCTCGGCAAGGAAATTACAGGCAATACTGCAACCGTAATCGCTCCGAGTGCGTTTGCTTCTTCGTACCTCAAGACTATCAACCTCGACGGCGTGGAGTTTATCGGACTCAAGGCGTTCAGCAAGTGTCAGTATATCACGGAAATCACCATTCCTGAGAGTGTGAAGTTTATCGACTCAAACACTTTTGAAAACAGCGGTTTGAAAACTCTTTCCGTGCAGAACGAAATGCCCGTGATTCCTGATTCTCTCTGTGCGAGTACAAAACTCACAAATATAACCTTTGCCCACCCTGAGTATATAAGGCACGTCGGTTCGTCCGCTTTCAAGGCAACCCCTGTTGCCTCGCCGTTCTTCTCCGACTGGTACGGCAAGGACACTTCAAATTATGAATACCTTACTATAGATGACAATGCTTTTGAAAACTGTACTTCCATAAAATCAGTAAAAATGCCCGATAATCTTATTGCACTCGGAAAGTATGTGTTTAAAGGCAACACAAGTATGAGTACACTTGTATTCGGCGAAAATACAATTCAGGCTGACCAGGAGTGTTTCAGAAACTGTACTGCCCTCGATTCAATCACATTCAACAAGGTGCTTGACTCTCTAGGCGGATGTGCTTTTCAGGGCTGTGTCGCACTTAAATCAATAACGGGACTTCCTAACACCCTCCACGACTGGACACCTGAGGACAAAACCGAAGGAAGAGGATTTGCAGGAGGAGTATTCCAAGGCTGTACGTCACTTGTTTCTGCCGACCTCCCAGCCTCGCTGACGAGAATACCGCAGAATTGTTTTTCGGGCTGTCTCTCTCTGAAAACTGTCTACAATGCTGGAAATATAGTAAAGATAAAAGAAGGAGCTTTCAAGAATTGCAGTAATCTTCTTGAAGCTGTCTACATGGACGTTACGGAAATTGAAAAAGAAGCTTTTTCAGGCTGTTCGAGCCTCCACACTGTCGCTATACCGAAAGCCGATATAATAGGCAAATCCGCATTCAAGGACTGCTCGAAGATGCAAAGATTTAGTGCAGGAGCTTGCACTAAAGTAGAAGACCACGCACTTGACGGCTGTTCGTCAATGACTGAAATAACCCTCCTTGCCGACAAGTATGGCGAATACGTTTTTGCAAACTGCACAAAGGCTAAATCCGTAAGCATAAACACAAACGGCATGGAAAAAATCCCTGTAGGTATGTTCTCTGGCTGTTCGTTTCTTACGGGCATAGACAGCGATATTTCAAATATTTCTATCATAGGCAAAGAGGCTTTCGCAAACTGTACAGGTCTTACAAATATCGACTTCCCGTCGCTCCGCATTATCGAGGAAAGCGGTTTCCAGAATTGCACCTCGCTGAAGAGCATTTCTGCAAGCGACAACGCAATCAAGGCTGAAGACTATGGTGCAAAGTGTTTCCAGAACTGTACATCGCTCACCGTCAGCGTATCGGGTACTATCTCGACAATCGGTGCAAATGCCTTTGAAAAAAGCGGTATAACAGACATCGACCTGAACGGCATGACAGGCGGTACTGTAGTTTTCGGAAACTCAGCTTTTGCCGAGTGTCCTAACCTCACGCACGCAATTATCCTTTCCGAAAACGTGGCAGATTTTTCTGCGGGTACGGGAATTTTCATGAACTGCCCTGTTGTTGAGGTAATAATTTACGAAGGACCTATCATAACTGCAAATATGTTCAAGGGCTGTCCAGTTCTTTCAAGGGTCGAGACAAACGCAACGACAATCAATGCAAATGCTTTTGAAAACTGCAGAAGCCTTGTTGAAGTCGACGCAAGAAAGACTTATCCGACAACCTCGATAATCGCCAAGGAAATAGCAAGCGGTGCGTTCAAAAACTGCTCGAGCCTTGCTTATCTGCCCTCCGACACCTCAACGACATTCAGCGGAAAAGAACATTATTACGGCTGTACGTCACTTACTTCAGTACAGGTAAGCACGCTGACAGAGAGTATGTTCTCAGGCTGTACCAACCTCAGCAATGTATCGCTGAAAGGCGTTCTCACCGTTCCTAAATCGGCGTTCCAGAACTGCACGAGCCTCAAAGATATTGACATAAAAAATTTCCTCTCTATCGGTGCAAGCAGTTTTGCAGGCTCGGGACTTACTTCCGTAACTATCGACAACGCACAGACTATTGACATCAGTGCGTTTAACGGCTGTAATTCACTGAAAACAATAAACGTTTCTGCAAAGGACATCGGCAAGACGGCGTTTGCAAACTGTCTGTTCCTCGAAAAAGCCGAAATCCTCGCAGAGACAATCGGTGAAAGTGCTTTTTCGGGCGATGTTTCACTTCGTGACGTGACTTTGCAGTCGGGTGCTTCACGCAAACTTACTTCAATAGGTGCAAAGGCATTCCTTAATTGTAACGTTCTCATGGAAGCAGTTGTTACGGGCAGTCCTGTAATGGGTACTTATTCGCTCGGATTCATAAACAACTCAAAGGTAAACCCTGATTTTCTGCTTGTCGGCGAGACCGGTTCGACCGTTCAGACGTACGCTGAAAAATCAAAAATTGCTTTTCAGGATATCAATTCATTTGACCTTGATGAACGCCGTGCAAACAGAAATACCCCTGGTGACGTTGACGGCAACGGTATTATCTCCGCTCCTGATGCTGTCAAGTTGCAAAGCTGGGTACTCGGCAGACAGACCACAGGCATCGTAACTGCTAATATGGACCTGAACGGCGACGGCAACATTGACGTGTTTGACGTAGTTCTTCTCAGACAGAAAGTAATCGAAAACAAGTAATTATCTTTTAACAAAAAGCCCTGCAATGAAAAATTGCAGGGTTTTCGCTATTTTTTATCATATACCGCACGTATATAAATATCGTTTTCGGGTTTTATTTTCAGCTCCGCCCTTTCAAGCAGATTTTTGTCTGCGGTCGCTCCGATGACTTCCCACCGCACAAATTTATAATTTTTTTCAGGAATCGCCTTTAACGTTATTTCATAGTCTGAAAAATACTGTCCTTTCCAGCTTCCTGAGGAAAAATCGGGTTTCAGCGTATTTATTTCCACTCTCCCCTGCCAAGCATTGCACTGAATATTTATCTTTTTCAGACTTCCCGAAAGTCCGATATGATTTTTCAGGTCGTCAACCGCAAAGCCGAAACGGTTTCTGTAAAAATCCCTGATAACACCGCACTCCGTATCAAAACGGCTTGTTCCGTCACGGTAAACAAAAGACCCTGCGTAAAACCTCTCCAAAGTATCAATAATCGGCGTTCTGTAGGCTTCCACGTAATTTTCAAGCATTCTGTCAGTTCTTTCGGAAGAGAAATTCCCGTTTGCCATATCCATGAAAACAGTGTAAAAACGTTCTTTAAAATCGGAATTTCTCATAAGCTGAAAAAAAGTTCTCGACAGACTGTCTTTATAATTTTTAACTCTCGAAAAACCGTCCGCCCTGAAAGTCGTTTCATTGTTTTGGAAAAGCCCTGCCGAAAAGTCCGTATCAAACAACAGCATTCGCCATCTGCCGTCGGCATAGGAATTTTCGCTGTCGATAGTCCTGGACTTCCATACGGCAACGTTATTCCACGGCCAGTCGGAATTGCACCAGTAAATCTGCATGGAAAAATATTCCGCCACGCTGTCAACATCAAAGTCCGCACAGAACGCACTGTAATTTTCGTCCGCCGTCATGTCCGCCCTCGCATACTTCGCTATCGTGTCATTCCATTCACGCCAGTCATCGTCCGTCCCCTCCTCGACCTCGGCATTTTTAATTATAACAACGTCTTTTTTCTTTATGCCGTAATGACTTTTTATGTAACTGTCGCCGATTTTCTCCGTCAGAGTGTAAAAACCCCAGAACTCGCCGTCAATAAAAACAACGCATTCCGCCATTGCCTGAGACGTGATATTTCTGTCTCTTACAAGATTCTGATTCATATTGTCACGCAGATACGAGTACGCC
>CAMWQJ010000089.1 GCA_947176415.1 uncultured Ruminococcus sp.
GAATATATGGGCGGAGTTTCGGCGAGTGGACTCTTGCGTATCAGCTTGAATTTATATGTTTTGACAAAAAGAAGTCACAGGACAGAATTGTGGATATTCTGCGGTGGCTTCACTGGACAGACCGACAAAATCTTTACGACGACCTGCTACCTGACTACCACTTTGAAGTCCGTGAACCTAACGTAAAATGGAGTGAAAGCCACGGAATTTATACATTTGAACTGACTTTTAAAGCGAATCCGACAATCGTCCCGAACCACGGATATATGCTGAAAAACACCATTCTTCCTGACGTAAACAGGGACGGACGGGTCGATTCGGTCGACGCTTCTATGATTTTGGCGGCGTACTCAAATGCAAGCACGGGTGAGGATTCAGGACTCGACGACGAGCAGAAAAAAATTGCCGACGCAAACGGTAACGGAAGTATCGACCCGTCTGATTCTTCGCTTGTTCTGAGGTTTTACAGCGAACTTTCCATGGGTCACTATTCATGCACTCACGAGGGGTGGACGGAGTTTCTGAATGACGTTCACGGCGGAAGAAGCGAGGTGGTATAATGTACGAAATAACAATTGAAAACGGCGGAATATCGCAGAAAATCCATGAAGTCAGCCCCGACAGCATGTACAGACTTTCGTCGGGTCAGCTTGTCGAGGAAGTCGGACAGATTCCGTCATTTAGTTTCACGATTCCGGCATCAAATCCATGCTTTTCGGACAGTCTGAATGACAGAAAAACTATTGTTAAAATTACAAATATAATTACAAAGGAAGTTGAATTTGAAGGCGTTCTGCTGACTCAGGAAACGAGTATGAGCAGTTCGGGAAAACTCCAGAAATCCGCTGTCTGTGAGGGATTTCTGGGATATTTGTGCGACACTGTTCAGCCGTATTGTCACTATGAAGACACGACGGTTTCACAGTTTATTTTTTCGCTTCTGGAAAACCACAATGCCCAGACTTCCCCCGACAAGCATATTTTTTTCGGTGCGTGCGACTTCGGTGACGACCACACCAACAGCAAGACGACCGCCTACCGCAACACTCTGGAAGAAATAAAAACGAACTTAATCGAGCGGATAGGCGGTGAAATCCGTGTCCGCAGAGCTGACGGAAAACTCGTTCTTGACTTTTTATCGCAGTACGGCGTGAAGTCTGATACAACCGTTGAACTTGCCAAAAATATGAAGTCACTGGACGTAAAAACCGACTCAACAAGCATTATAACGAGACTGATTCCGCTCGGAAAACAGCTTGACGAGGGTGAAACCGCTGAACGCCTGACAATTGCGGAAATCAACGACGGCAAGCCATATATCGACGACGAAAACGCAGTTGAAAAATACGGAATTATCGTTGGAACGGCGGAATTTGACAACATAACGCTCCCCGAAAATCTCATGAAATCGGGTCGTGAGTACCTCGAAAACAACAACCGAATAAAAAAGGCGTATTCGGCAGAAGTCCTCGATTTATCACTGATTGACAGCAGTCACGAAAATTTAAAATGCGGAAATACATACAGATTTAAAAATTCTTTCATGGGTCTTGACGAAGATTTGCGACTGATGAAACGCACGGTCGATATATACAAGCCGTTTGCTCCGACCGTTGAAATCGACGATAAATCGGAAAAAATAACCGATATTGCAGTCCGCACGGCACAACTGTCGAGTATGAACTGCCCAAACAGAAAAGCGAAACACTGGCAATGGCAAAATCAATTGCAACGAGCCTGATAACCAATGCGATAACGGGATTTGTGGTGGTTCGCCCCGACGAAATTTTAATCATGGACACGGACGATATAGAAACAGCGACGAAAGTGTGGAGGTGGAACTCAGTCGGTCTGGGCTATTCAAGCAACGGTTACAACGGCGAGTATGGTCTTGCGATGACGATGAACGGGCAGATTGTGGCGGACTTTATCGCCGCAGGGTCGATGTATGCCGACCGAATCAGGGGCGGAACTCTGACAGTCGGCGGTGCGGACGGCAAGGACGGAGTTATTCAGGTTCTCAACGATTCAGGCGTGGAAATCTGCCGTCTTGATAAAAACGGAGCGAGCATTTTTGGCAGTATTTTCAACAAAAACAGCAACGGATACTGGGTGCGAGTGGATAGCGGAAGTCTGACAGCCGGTCGTGATAACGATACTTACACAACTATGGACGCAACGGCGAAAATCAACGACATAACCTCAAATACCACTTATAACGGGCTGCATATTGAGTCAGATGCCGTGGACTTCCGCTGTAAAGTGTTTGCGATAAACGGAAAAATCGGTCAGACTACAAGAATGAATTTTGTCAGCAGTATTGATGAATGTCGGTTTGATTCGTCAGAAATCACGGTTGTGACGGACGTATGGCTTGACGAAAACGGAAATTTGTGCAAAGAAACCACGACTTTCAGCTATTTATCACAGCATTCTTTCAACTGGAGCTACAACGCCGTTGATTTTCAGGACGGAATTTTATACACGAAAATTACAGGTTGAAAGGGGTGAAACGGTTGAAATTTTACGATGAAATGCCCGAAATGGAGTTTTTTTCAGGCGACACACTGCCGTTTTTTACGGTCGAAGTCGACGGCGGAAACGTCTCGGACTGTATCATGACGATTTTAATTTCAAAGGCAAATTCGCCTGAAACTGTGTTAATCCGCAAGAATTGTGATAAGATTGACGGCGGATTTAGTGTACGTCTCACGACGCAGGAAACTTCCCAGTTAAAAGAGGGGGCATATATAATCCGATTCCAGATGGCAGACCCTGACGGTCTTAAATACATAAAACTTTCGGGACGGGCGTACGTCCGTGCGAACTAACGGGGTGAAAAAATGAATTACATTTTTAGAATAAATAACAATATGAAATTCAAAATAAAAACCACGTTTGAAAAGGAATACACGGAAAAAGAGCCAGCACCTTGTAAAATATCTTTTTCGTCGGATGCACTCTTTGCAGACTTGGTTTTGGTAATCTTCGAAAAGGAGGAAATTTAATGGCGATTGAAAGGACGTATATTGATAACACAGACATTGACACGGCACTTGCAAAACTGGCGGAATATCTGCAAAAAAAAGCTGTTCCCGAATATTTTTCAAGTGTCGAAAGCAACGAAGGCGTAATTTCTTGCTATACGGAAAACAATTTTTTAATAATGACAATTGAGTACCCGATGAACTCCAAAGGCGTGACGATTTATACAAAAAATGGCACGTCGGTCAATATCAATACGACGAGTAGCGGTCAGCAGAGATTTGGTTATGCATATAAATGTGACGGAGGTGTTTTGTTCAATATCAGAACGACTACGGGCGATACATACCCATGTGCAATGGCAATTACGAAAGACGATACAGGAAAAACAGTAATTATCGCTGAATATCGTCTTGTTCCGTCAGCATCGACCACCAGCAATGTCCCCGTTTATGTCGTAAATCCAGACAGCGACAGTATCACTCCGGTAAGGCTTGCCCGCTGTGCAACGCCAGATTTTTCAAAGACCGTACTTGCACCGTTTGTTGTTCTCGGAACTAAAGGAAATTACACGCCGAATGTTTTTATTCAACTTTTTGAACATAACACCGAACAGGGAACGCTCGAAATTGACGGCGTTAAGTATTTTTCAAACGGCTTGTGGTGCGTAAAGGACGAGTAGCATGGACAAATTCTTACAGACTTTTTCGGCGGTAGTCTGTGCCGTCTGCGGATTCCTGTGGGGACGGCTCGACGGTCTGCTCTACGCCCTGATAGCGTTCATGATACTTGACTACATAACTGGCTTGATTTCGGCGTATATTCGCAAAGAACTTTCTTCGGCGGTCGGATTCATGGGCATCGCAAAAAAAGTCTTCATCATGGCACTTGTCGCCATCGGTCACATTCTTGACACCAACGTCATTGGCGACGGAACGGTGTGCAGATCGGCTGTTATCGGATTCTATCTCGCCAACGAGGGAATTTCAATTCTTGAGAATGCGGGGAAAATCGGTCTGCCGTTACCGCAGAAACTGATTGATGTGTTAAAACAGTTAAAAGAAAAGGAGAAATAAAATGACTAAATCTTACAGATATAACGATAACACCCAGCTTGCCGAGCATTTTAACGTCTCGGAATTTCGCTGTAAGTGCGGCGGAACTCACGACACAGTCATAAATCCTGAACTGCCTGAAAAGCTTGAAAAACTGTTCAAAGCTCTGAACTGCTCAAAAATTATAATAAATTCAGGTTACCGCTGTCCTACACATAGTGTGAACGTTGGTGGTAGTTCTTCAGACTATCACACAAAAGGTTATGCCGCCGACATTATTTGTTATGACGGCGAAAACAACCGTATATCGTCAAAAAAAGTGAGTTGCGTGGCTCAGGACGTGGGCTTTGGCGGAATCGCAAACATTGACAGTACATACACAGCGACACACGTTGATGTCCGTGAATCGAACTTCTGGAAAGGCGACGAGGTTGTTACCTCGGCTTATTCGGTGACGGACGATTTCTATAAATATTATAGAATAAGCAAATCGGATATTAGTGGCAATTCAGCCAAAAAAACCGCTGAAATTTTCATGATAATTGACGGAAAAACATACTCTGGCACGCTGACAGAAAATTAAAATCAAACTAAAAACAGCCTTTTCACGAATGAAGAGGCTGTTTATTATAAAATACAAGGAGGTCTTCAGAATGAAGAGTTTTATTCCGTGGGTAGGCGGAAAAAGTCTGCTTGCGAAGAAAATCGTCGGACAGTTTCCTAACGACATCGACCGTTATATCGAGGTTTTCGGCGGTGGCGGTTCTGTGCTTTTTTACAAGGAAAATCACGCAGAACTTGAAGTTTACAACGACCTGAACGGTCAGCTCGTGAATCTTTTCCGCTGTGCGAAGTATCACCGTGCGGAGCTTCAGCGTGAGATTTCAGGTTATTTCAATTCACGTGAGATTTTCAATGAAATAAAGGAAAAAATGAAAGTTTCAGGTTTCACGGATATTCAGCGTGCGGCAATGTTCTATGTGCAAATTAAAATTTCGTATGGTTCTGACACAAGAACATTCGGCTGTAACAGGAAAAATTTATCAACAGATTATCTTGAAAAAGTTGAAAAAAGGCTTGAAAAAGTCGTCATCGAAAACAAGGATTTTGAAAATTTAATCAGGGTTTATGACCGTCCGAAAGCGTTATTTTACTGCGACCCACCATATCACAAGACAGAATATTTCTATGATGCTGTTTTTACGGAAGCCGACCACGAGCGTTTAAGGGCTGTTTTAAGCCGGATTAAAGGGCGTTTTATACTTTCTTACAACGATGACGAATATATCCGTGAACTGTACAAGAACTTTGAAATTATCCCCGTCGAACGTCAGAATAATTTGTCAAAAGGCACTTACAAAGAACTCATAATCAAAAATTTCTGATATATTTTTTTAGAATAATCATAACGGATTCGGTTAGATTACTGTAAAATAAATATATCATACAATTATAGCAACAGATATATTCTCGGAAAAACTGAAAGAAACGGTTTACGACATAAAATAGAAAAGCTCCGTTTGCTTTTTGACTGAAGGTGACTGTAATATGATAAAAATACATCTGTCCCGAATACTTGAAGAAAAACAGATGAGTCAGGCAGAACTTGCACGGCAGACCGGTATCAGACCGTCAACAATATGCTGTATCTATAATGGGATTGCAGAACGTCTTAACATAAATCACATTGACAGCATATGCCGACACCTTGGCTGTAATATAGCTGACCTGATTGAATATATTCCCGAAAATCATAAAAGTTAATTTTTACAGCAACATTAAACCGCTCCTTAAAGACCATTTTAAAGGTATTTAAGGAGCGGTTTTTTATATGTAAACTTAAATATGCTTTTTTATAATTTTTACATTCTGTAAATTTTTTAGGTTGATTTTTGACGTTTTGCATGTTAATTTTTGACGTTTTGCGTGTTAAGCAACAGATATGACGGGGGAAAAAAACAAAAGGAAGAAAGAGGCACATAGTAACTGATACTATGGGAAAC
>CAMWQJ010000090.1 GCA_947176415.1 uncultured Ruminococcus sp.
TCAGGAAAAATGGGAAAATTCGGGACTTATGGTCGAAAATTTTGATATGTACTGTAGTAAGGTTATGCTAACTCTTGATATAACGATACCGTCGATTTACGAAGCGGAGTGCAAGGGGGCGGAGCTGATGATTTCCCACCACCCTGTTATCTTTAACCCGATAAAGAAAATTACTCGGAAAAGCCCTGTTTTTCGGCTGATTTACAGCGATATTTCGGCAATATGTATGCACACGAATCTTGACATTGCAAAGGGCGGAACGAATGGCGTTATTCTCCGAAAACTTGCGGAACACTTTGAGTTTGAGGGCAAGCCTGAATTTTTTGAGGACTGCGGAAACGGAAATAATCTCGGCTGGATATGCGAACTCAGGGAAAAAACAGATGCCGGCAAGTTCGGACTTGTGCTGAAAGATATTTTTCAGTGCGAGCATATCCGCATGAACCGCTATACTCCGCACAAAATTAAGCGTTTTGCGTTCTGTTCTGGGTCGTGCGGTTCGATGTTGGACCTTGCTATCAGAAAAAAATGCGACGCTTTTATTACGGGAGATGTCAAGCACGATGTGTGGATTGATGCTAATAACCGCTATATTACGCTGTTTGACTGCGGTCACTTCAACACGGAAAATATAGTTCTGGAGGAACTGCGGTGCGTGATTGAGGAAAAATTTCCGCAACTTGAAGTCATTATCAGTGAAGCATCGCTCGACCCTGCTGTCTACCTGTGAGGTGCAGAATGGGTATCCTAATATGTCCTGTCTGCCGTGAAAAGCTCGGTATTTCGGGAAAAACTTATACTTGTGCAAACCGCCACAGCTTTGATATTGCAAGAAGCGGTTATGTAAATCTTTTACTTTCAAAACACACAGGAAAAACAGTCCACGGTGATAATAAAATCATGGTACAGGCAAGACGAGATTTTCTGGAAAAGGGCTATTATTCGCCTTTGCGTGAATCTTTGTGCGAAAATGTACAGGAAGGAGTTATACTTGACGCAGGCTGTGGCGAGGGATATTATACTAATGGTATATTAAATGCACTTCCGAATGCTGAAATCTATGGCATAGATATTTCAAAAACCGCCGTTGATATGGCTTCAAAACGCACGAAAAAAATAACTTTTGCAACGGCGAGCGTGTTTAATATTCCCGTTGCGGACAGTTCGGTTGACACGCTTGTCACTATTTTTTCACCATATTGCAGTGCGGAATTTTTAAGGGTTCTCAAAATCAATGGCATTATGATTATGGCTATTCCTTCGGAAAATCATCTTCTGGAACTCAAACAGGCGGTTTATGATACGCCTTACAAAAATAAAGTAAAGCCATATGAACTTGACGGCTTCGGGCTTGTCTCAAAAAAGCGTATAACCTATAATTTCACGCTTGAAAGCAATAAAGATATACAGTCGCTTTTTTCTATGACTCCATATTTCTACCGCACTAATTATACTCAAAGTAAAAAACTTGCCGAGCTTGAAAATCTCACCACAACAGCGGATTTTGAACTTCTTATATATCGCAAATTCTGAAATACACGTGAAAAGATGAAAAATCTGCTTGCTTTTGGATTGTATAGAATTTTTTAAATATGTTAATAATAAATTAAGTATAAAGGAGTGAGTTTATGGCTTTAGACGGGGCATTTCTCTTTGCCGTAAAAAGTGAACTCATGCACCTCGTGGGAGGGCGGATTGAAAAAATTCATCAGCCGTCGAGAGAGGAAATTGTTATTTCAATACGCACGCATCAGGGAACGGAAAAGCTCTATTTTTCGGCAAATGCGAGCAGTGCGAGAGTTCACATCACGGAAAAAAATATTGACAATCCGCAGACTCCGCCAATGTTCTGTATGCTTCTCAGAAAGCGTCTCGGCAACGGAAAACTTGTTGACATTCGTCAGGTTGGGCTTGAGAGAATTTTGTTTTTTGACTTTGAGTGTGTCAACGAAATCGGCGATATTGTGACGATTACGCTTGCAAGCGAGATAATGGGTCGCTGTTCAAATTTCGTCGTTATCGGCGAAAATGGTAAAATTATTGACAGTATTAAGCGTGTGGACGGCGAGATGTCACGTGAGAGAATGGTTTTGCCGTCGATGACGTACACTTTTCCGCCGAAAACTGACAGGTTAAATTTTTTGAACGCTGAAATGGACGAAATTATTAAAAGACTTAATGATATTTCTGGCGAACTTTCAAAGGGGCTTATAAAAATTTTTGAGGGAATTTCGCCGATTTTAAGCCGTGAATGGACATTTTTTGCAGGTCGTGGTGCTTATATCGAGGGCAGACCGCAGGGCGATGTTCTCGACAGGTTGCTTTTCATTATAAAACGTACCCGTGAACAAATTATTAACGGAGAGTGTTTTTTTTCGGTCGCAAGCACGAAAGATGGAATGTTAAAAGACTTTTCTTTTATCAGGCTGTCCCAGTTCGGAAATCTCATGTATACTAAAGAAATGCCGTCAGCTTGCGGACTTCTGGACTTTTTTTATTCGGAAAAAGACCGTGCCGTGCGTACAAAGCAACGGGCGAACGACCTGTTTAAACTGCTGGTGAATCTGACAGAACGCACACAGCGGAGGCTTGCGGTACAGCGTACAGAGCTTGTCGACTGTGCCGATAAGGATTATTACAGGCTCTGCGGTGATTTGATTTCGGCGAATATTTATCGGCTGAAAAAAGGCGATTCTACGGCGATTCTGGAGAATTTTTACGGTGAGGACTGCTCGCTTGTCACAATAAGTCTTGATGTCCGGAAAACTCCCTCGCAGAATGCACAGTATTATTACAGTGAGTATAAAAAAGCGGGTACGGCAGAAGAAAAACTTACAATACAGATTCAGAAAGGCGAAGAGGAGTTGCAGTATCTCGACAGCGTTTTTGACTCGCTTACAAGGGCGGAGTCTGAGAACGATATTATTCAGCTCCGCATTGAACTCACTGAACAGGGATATATAAGAATGGCGAAAAACAAGGCAAAACCGCCTAAGGCTTTACCGCCGATTGAATATAAATCAAGTGACGGATTTACGATACTTGTCGGAAGAAACAATCGCCAGAACGACCAACTTTCTCTGAAATTCGCCGAAAAAAGCGATATTTGGCTTCACACGCAGTCAATAACGGGGTCGCACGTAATTATTGTTACCGAGGGGCAGGAGGTTCCGAACAGGACGATTGAGGAGGCTTCAATAATTGCGTCCGTCAACAGCAAGGGGCGTGATTCAAGCCTTGTGCCTGTTGACTATTGTCTTGCAAAGTACGTGAAAAAGCCCTCGGGAGCAAAGCCCGGTAAGGTGATTTTTACAAATTACAGTACGGTTTTTGTTAAGCCTGATACCGAAAAAGAAAAAAATCTCAGGAAGTGATTGAATGAGAAATATACTGAAAGTAGATTTTTTTGACCGTGATTGTCTTGATGTTGCACCTGAACTTGTCGGAAAAATCCTCGTCCGAAAGCTGTCGGACGGCACTTTAATCAGCGAACGAATCGCAGAAACTGAAGTTTATCGTGGAGAAGAGGACAAGGCTTGCCATGCTTCAAAAGGAAAAACAACGAGAACAAAAGTTCTCTATGGCAAAAGCGGTCTTATCTATGTTTATCTTTGTTATGGAATGCACCACCTTATTAATATAGTCACGGGGGGCGAGGGGCATCCGCAATGCGTGCTGATACGTGCCGGCGAAGTTCACAAAGGTCCTGCTATGTTAACAAAGTATCTCAAAATTGACAAAAATTTTAATGAATCTGAAATTTTTAACTGTGACGATTTATGGATTGAAGATGACGGACTAAAACCGAAAATCAGGACTGCCGAAAGAGTCGGCATAGATTATGCGGACGAGCCGTGGAAAAGCAAAAAATGGCGATTTATAGCTGATTGGACGGCAATATGAATATCCGTTCAATAGGTTTCAACTCGATTTACGGGAGCGATTATAGGGTTTGCCGACAGCCTGAAAAAAACGTTTTTATGCTGATTTTGGCTAAAAGCAGGGCGGTTTTTGAGGTAAACGGCTCGCCTGTAAGTATGCCGTCAGGAACATTCGTTCTTTATAATGATACGTGCGTGCAGAAATATTATGCCGATGATTCGGTTTTTATCTGTGACTGGATTTGTTTTGAGAGGAACGGTAGCGAGGAATTTTTTGATTCGCTTGAACTGCTTTTCAACTGTCCCGTGCAGTTTTCGGACTCAGAGTTTATAAGCGATTTAGTCCGAAATATAGCCAATGAATACTACTCGCTCGGTTCTCGGAGGGGGAAAATGCTTGACCTGCTTATGCGTGTCATGCTGATGAAAATAAGCGATTTTTCGGCGAGGCGTGATAATAATATTCCGACCGCCGACCCTCATTATAACGCCCTTGTTGAGCTGAGGGAAAAAGTTTACCGCAATCCGCAGATGAAATGGAATGTCGATACGATGTCGGCAGACGTGAATATGTCGAGGTCATATTTTCAGCACATCTACCGTGAAATTTTCGGTGTTTCGTGTATTTCCGACGTTATAAGCGGAAAAATCGAGAAAGCAAAGGAGCTTCTCACCGAAACCGCCTGCACAGTTTCGCAGGTTTCGGCAATGTGCGGTTACGAAAATGAGGAGCATTTTATGAGGCAGTTTAAAAAAATCGTTGGTGTCACGCCGACAAAATACCGCAGAAAGTCCTGAAAAAATTTTAATCAACCGGTCTGTCGGTGTAAAGAATATTCATGTCAACGTCGCCGTCGATGCCGTCAATCCGCCCCGTGCAACTCGCCTGCCACATGAAATAATCGCCCGTGTAGTTCGTTTTATCGATAAAATGGGCGAGCCAGACGGGGCGGTTATAGTCGTTTATCCAAAAATTTTCAAGAAAATTCTTACTGCTATAAAGCATCGCCGAATATCCGTGGCTCGCCATTTCGGCACTGAAAAGGTTGAAAAGCTCGTTGAGGTCGTGGATACTCATTCGGTACTCCTGAAAATTCGTGAACTCCTCCCAGTCGAAAGCAACGGGGAAATCGAGTTCCTGACCGTCGAGCGTTTCCGCAATCCACTTGGCGTGTTCTTTAATTCCGTCCGCCGTGTTGTCGGTCGTGTAGAAATAAACGCCGACTTTCAGCCCCGCGTCACGTGCGTTTTTGATATTCGCAAGATAGCAGTCATCTATAGTAATCATATCGTAATAGTATGCTATGCGTATTATCACGAAGTCACACCCCGCTTTTTTTACGGCTTTGAAGTCAATATCCCCCTGCCACGTCGAAACGTCAATACCAAACTGCCGATTTTCGCCCTCGTAAGTCTTAACGAAGTCTTTGAAATCCGTGGTGCTGTCATCACTGCTACCCGAAAAATTTTTGTCGGGAATCTCGTTGAGTACGACAATTGTCATGTCCCATGAAGTCTCATTTCCCGAATTATCAGTGATTTTTGCAGTTATCGGATAAATCCCGACCGTGTCGGTGTCAACCGTTCCGTCGTATGTCAGGGTGGGAACTGGGTCGTAATTGTCGGCAAAACCTACTATTTCGCTAAGATTGAACGGCTCGCCTTTCTGCGTATACGGCGAAGTACCCATGTTGAGAATCACGGGGGCGGTCGTGTCCGAGACGGTGTATTTTACTTTCTGTTGAAATTCTCCCTCGTCGCCGAGACAGTCTATGTAAACTTCAGACACGCCGAGTTTATTTGTGCTGATGAGTTCGTCAGGGTTGAGGATTTCAATATTTGTGTCCGTCACGAAGTCGGAAATTTTAATTTTTTCGTAAACTTCAACGTTATCGAGTGTCTCTAAAATCAAGTTTTTCGGCGGTTTTTCGGATTTTTTGTGAGTTGTGGTTTTTTCGGTTTTCGGCTCTGCCAAACTTTCCTCCGCCTTTTCAACGTCTGTTTTTGTGACAGCGGTCGGCTGAGTTTTTCCGACTTCTGAACAGCCAGCAGTTACAAAAAGCGTTAATATTAATAGTAAAAATTTTTTCATGTTATCTCCTTTGTGCTTTTTTATATAAAAATTATATCATAAATAATACGATTTGTAAAGTATTTTTTAA
>CAMWQJ010000091.1 GCA_947176415.1 uncultured Ruminococcus sp.
AATTCGGGGGGGATAATTGAAAAAGGTGGGGTATAATCAGCTATTATAAACCCTTTCGTATAAAAAATAAAAAATTATAAAGGTTTTTAAAAATAGCATTTATACCCCACCGATATTTGTAAGAATAACGATTTACCTCTATAAATAGCCAAAATTTACAGTGGGGGATAAATTTTATCCCCCACCCGAAAGGAACGATAGTTTTTTATTTTAATTACCAGCCTGTATAGTCACCGCCTGCACCATAGTCGGTATAGCCTGAGCTGTAGTCGTAGCTGTAATCGTTTCCGCCACCGTACGAGTAGTCATTTCCGCCACCGTACGAGTAGTCGTTTCCGCCACCGTATGAGTAGTCGTTTCCACCGCCGTACGTGTAGTCATTGCCGTAGCCGTAGGAGTAGTCGTTTCCACCTCCGTACGTGTAATCGTTGCTGTATGAGTAGTCATTTCCACTGCTGTAATTGTTATCGTAGCTGTAGTTGTTTGACGAACTGCTGTTTGAAGAGCCTGACGAGGTATAGCCGTCGGTGATAAGACCGCTGTGCGAGCCTGTGCATTCGGGAGCATAGGTTGATTTCCAGTAGCCTGTAATTCCCTTTGAGCAGTATTTGCCTGCAATCATTCCCGAAGATGCACACATAGATGCTTCAATTACGGTATCCACAGGGTCGAAGTCAGCCCCCGTATCAGGAAACATTGTGTTCGCATATTCGCCTATGATGTTGTTCCATACCTGTGCGGATTTAAAGTTGGACGGCAAAGAAAGGTCTCTGTGATTGTACTTGTAACCGACTGTTATACCTGCGAGGAAATCCCTTGTCATACCGACAAAAGCCTCATCATACCAATTATCCGTTGTACCTGTCTTGCCGACAACTACTTTATTGCTGAGTTTTGCCGCCGTACCTGTACCGTTGTCAACAACATTCTTGAGAAGCCTGTTCATAACCCATGCTGTTTCTCTGCTGACTGCCTGTTTGCCGTTTCCGTCATTTTCATAGATAGTATCCTGATTGCTGTCCTCAATTCTCGTAACGATATGTGCATCATTAAATACGCCCTGATTGCCGTAAGGCAAATAAGCGTTTACGAGGTCTTCGAGCGTGATACCATATGTCAAAGCACCGAGAGCAAGCGGAGCGATTTTCTTGTCCTCTTCAACCAAATCCATACCGAGTTTTTTGGTACAGAAGTCCCATACAGCCTCGGGGGTCATTGTTTCAACGAGCTGAGCCGGAACGGTGTTGAAAGACTGTTGCAGGAAATAATAAACGTGGTGAGTGCCGTAGGAAAGTGTGTTGCCGTAGTTTGTAGGCCATGGTTTGCCGTTGCCGTCTATCATGATAGGCTCGTCACGGAATGTAGAACCCCAGTGGATTATGTCGTTTTCGAGGGCGAGACCGTAAGCGGCGACAGGTTTCATAGTAGAGCCGACCTGTCTTTTTTCCTGTACTGCATAGCTCGTGGAAAGAGACGTTGTTTTTTCTCCCCAGTCACCTGCAAGAGCCTTTACCGAGCCGTCGTAGTTGAGTGCAACAAAAGCAACGTGTGGCAGATATTCTTCATTTTCGCCGTCACCATCTATATCCGCCCATCTTCTTACACTGTCAACATTGACAAGATTTCCGAGGTCAAGGAATTTTTCCTCAACATACTTCTGCATTGTATCGTCAACGGTAGAATAAATCTTATATCCGCCCTTGTTGATACGCCTGATAGCTTCCGACTGGTCTATGTTGTGTTCATTCATAAGAAAATCCGCCACTTCATAGTACATGGCATCGACAACCCATGAATAAGCCGTCTGCTCCTGTTCGAGTTCTTCCGCTCTGTCTTCAGGGTGCATACGGAGATATTCTTCTGAATCGGTGTAGACGAGTTTTGCATTAAGATATTTCTGATACTCATCAAAAGTTATAGCACCGTTCTTATACATCTGATAAAGAACATACTGCTGACGCTCCTTGTTGTTTGCACGTCCGTCAACAATCAGCTTGTTTTCGTCGTTGTAAGTCTCAACAAAAGGACCGTAATACTGCGGAGATTTCGGAATAGCAGCAAGTACAGCCGCCTCCGCAACGGTTAGCTCGTCAACGTTCTTTCCGAAGTATCTTATAGAGGCAAGCTGTATGCCGTTTATAGGACCGCCGAAACCTATATAGTTAAGGTATTCTTCAAGAATTTCGTCCTTTGAGTACGAGCGTTCCAACTGCATGGCACTGAAAATCTCTCGTATTTTACGCTGTGGTGACTGCTCGTCGTCGCCTGTAAGATTCTTTATAAGCTGTTGGGTAATAGTCGAACCACCTTGATTTGTGTCGTAGAAGTGCAGAAACATATTGAGGAACGCCGAGAGAGTACGTTTATAGTCAACGCCCTCATGTACATAGAAACGCTCGTCCTCGGTATAGACAAAAGCGTCCCTCACGTGCTGTGGCACACGTTCAATCGATATGGGAATGCGCTGTACATCGGTTTTTACTCTGTTGAGTATAACGATTTCCTCGTCTCCGTCCTCGTCCGTCTGGATACCGTAAAAATAGGTGTCACTTCCTGACTCAAGCTCCTGAAGAGTAACGCTTGTCGAATCTTCCATAAAGTCAAGAACGTATACAGTTAGTGCGGTTGCAACAATCGTTCCCGTGATAATCATCACAAGGAAAAGCGACAGCAGAGTTGTTGCAATTACTGCCACAAGTTTTTTCAGTATTCTTACGAAAATATTAGGTTTCTTCTTGTGGCGGTTACCCTGTTGTCTGCCCTGCGGGGCGGTGTTGTGGGCAATTTGATTATTCATTTTTCATATGCACCGTGCAATGACGGTAACAGCTCCTTTCTGATTTATATATATGTAACTATTATACCACATTTTTTCCCCGTTGTTAAGTATTTTCTGAAAAAAAACATTAATTTGTATAATTTAGCAAAAACCGCCAATGATATTAGCAGTAAATTCAGCAAGGGAGTAATATATTATGAAAAAAACAATAGACAGGATAATATTTTTTACCATATTCACGGCGGTGACGGTTTCGGGATTCCTGACAATATGCACGCTCGCACAAAGCGTCCGTCATCAGAAAATACAGACAAAATACGCCGTAAATGTTCCCGAAGTCACGCAACCCGAGTGCATAGTAAAGGAATACAACGGAAAAATAGGGGTATTCCGTGGCGGAAGCAATACGCCTTACAAAGTGATTGAATATGATGTTTCGCTTCTTTCGGACTACGACCGTGAACAGATAGAAAACGGCATAGTCATGGAAAGCGACGAGGAGTTGCGGAAATTCATTGAAGATATGTCAACGTGATTTTTTCGTCTTTTTCCTTTTGCGGACGGAATAGCCGAAGTCACCGAGTTTCCGACCGAGTGCGAAATACTCGCCGTGTGCGTATGCATTAAGACCGCACTGCTGAAGATTCAGTTTTCCCTTGCTGTCTATGTACTTTTCGTCAACATCAATGCCGACTATCTCCGCAAGAAACATTGTATGACTGCCGAGGAGCTTACTTTCTGTTACTCTGCACTCAAGAGAAACAGGGCATTCCTCAATAATCGGCACGGAAATTTTCTCCGCCGATACTGTATGAAATCCGCACACACTGATTTTGTCGGTATCCTTTCCGCTTTTCACACCGCAGAAATCAGTCTGTCTTACCATTGCGGAGGTAGTCAGGTTTATAGCGAACTCCCCTGACTTCATTATTATGTCGTGTGAGAATCTTTCGGGTCTCACGGAAATATATGTCATTGGTGGTTTAGTACAGCATATGCCCGTCCAGCCTATTGTTAAAACATTAGGCTTTTCTGCTGTTCCGCACGTCACGAGTACCGCAGGAACGGGAGCAAGCAAGGCACTGCCTTTCCAGAATTGTTTAGACATTTTTTCACCGTCCGTTTTAAATTTGCGGAAAAAATTTTTTTCCTCTATCATTATAGCACTGCAAATCAGCTTTTTCAATATTTTTAAAAAATTTATTTTTTGGAAAAATCAGATTCCGCCGACCGCTTCTGACATATTTCTACAGAGGGTATATATTATAATAAAACAAAGGGGGCATGAATTATGAATATCAATATAAAATCGGCAGGCGGACACGCTGTTGCCGTTCTCAGCGGTGAAATCGACCACCACAACGCAAGGGAATTACGCACGGAGCTTGACAGATATATTATCACTGCACAGCCGTCCGAACTGACAATGGACTTCACGGGCATAACTTTTATGGACAGTTCGGGCATCGGTCTGATTATGGGTCGGAGCAGGCTTATGAATGAATGTGGCGGAAGCCTTGAAATCAAAGACCCACAGCCGTATATAAGGCGTGTCCTGAAACTCGCAGGCATGGACAGAATAGTAAAAATAACCTGATTAACGGAGGAAAAATACATGGAAGTGCTTAACGAAATCAAATTCACAATGCCGTCGAAGTCGGTGAACGAGAGTACCGCAAGAGCTGTTGTTTCGTCGTTTCTGACACAGACAGACCCGACGGTCGAGGAACTTTCGGATATACGCACGGCTGTTTCCGAGGCGGTTACAAATGCCGTTGTACACGGTTACCGCCACAGAAAAGGCGATATAGAGCTTACTGTAAAGCTTTTGCCGAGGCGTGAAATATACATAAGGATAAGGGACAAGGGTTGCGGAATTGCAGACGTTGAAAAAGCTATGCAACCTCTTTTCACGACCGCCCCCGAAGAAGAACGCTCGGGGCTTGGATTTTCGGTTATGGAGTCGTTTATGGACAGCCTGACAGTTAAAAGCACGGTCGGAAAAGGCACGACTGTAACCATGCGGAAAAGGCTGGCAACTCATGGAAACTGATGTAAAAAAACCTGTGGCGGAGGAAAATTTAGGGCTTGTTCACCTGTGTGCAAATAAATTCCGTGGGCGTGGCATTGATTACGAGGAATTATATTCTGCCGGTTGTGTCGGACTTCTGAAAGCAGTAAAGGCTTTTGACACGGGACGGGGCGTGAAGTTCTCAACATATGCCGTGCCTGTGATTCTGGGCGAAATAAAAAGGCTTTTCCGTGACGGCGGTACTATAAAGGTAAGCCGAAGCCTGAAAGAACTTTCCCTCAGACTTCAAAAAATATGCGAGGATTTCCGCCACCGTGAGTGCAGAGAGCCTACAATAAGCGAGTTAGCCGAAATTTCGGGCGAAAAGGAAGAAAATATCTCTGAAGCACTTTGCGTGAGTCAACCGCTTGTTTCGCTGACTTCCTCCGAGGACGGCGAGGGACAAATAGACATACCGTCCGAGTCGCCTGACGAAGCGATTGTTGACTTACTCGCATTACGTCAGATTATGGCAAGGCTCGAAACGAACGACCGCATATTGCTTGAACTGCGGTATTTTCGGAATATGACGCAGTCAAAAACCGCCAAGGCACTCGGAATGACACAGGTACAGGTGTCAAGACGTGAAAAAAAGCTCCTAACACAGATGCGTAAGGAACTTCTCGAATAGTCAGAAAACAAGATACTCTATAATTGCGTTTGAAACAATAAAACCCCTCGGCGTGAGTGAAATTTTATTGTTTTCATATTTTACATAACCCGACTTTATCAGTTCGGGGATTTTTTTTAATATTCTACTTTTATGTTCAGGGAAAACGTCAACGTCGAGTCCCTCCGAAAGTCTGAGCCTCAGCATTGAGTATTCCTCGAAACCGCATGGGCTTTCGTCCGTGATTTCAACCTTCTGCACCTCTCGGGATATAAAGTCATCAAGATTTCTGTCCACCGCAAAACGCTTTCCGCCGTAGCACGAGTGGGCGGACACACCTATGCCGATATAGTCGAGACACCGCCAGTAACGGCAGTTGTGGCGACTTTCAAAGCCCTTTTTTGCAAAATTAGACACCTCATACTGAATAAAATCCGATTTTTTGAGAAATTCAGCCGTTGCTATATAAAGTTCGTCGGGCGTATCGTCGTCGGGAAGAGAATTTTTTATCTCATCACATTCAAACGGCGTGCCTTTTTCTGTTTTCAGGATATAAGCTGACACATG
>CAMWQJ010000092.1 GCA_947176415.1 uncultured Ruminococcus sp.
TCTGGTTGTCTATTGTGGAACCGTCTTTGGACTATATCATTATTATACTAGGAGGTAAAAAAATCATGTCGGGAAAATTATTCGGCGATATAGAATACATGAAAGGCATAGGCAGTATAAAAGGTGAAAAATACCGCCGGCTCGGAATAACAACTCCCTATGAACTGCTTTTCCATATTCCGAGAAACTACCTTGATTTCAGCCGTTGCGTTCCTCTGAGCGAGGCGGTGACAGGAGAGAATAATTTTCTTCGGCTTACCGTGATAAAGAAACTTCCTGTACAGTCAGTCAGAAAAGGTCTCGCAGTCGCAAAGGCAACCGCAACTGACGGTACGGACGATATACTTCTTGTATTCTACAACAATATATATACGTTTAACACCCTGAAAGAAAATCATATTTATTATATGTACGGCAAAGTGACGGGCAATCTTATAAAAAAAGAAATGAATGCACCTGTTTTTTTGTCGGAGGGCGATAATCTTATACAGCCTGTATATCGTCTGACAAAAGGTCTCTCGCTTAACGTTATACGCAACGACATTAAAAGGGCTATCGAAATTCTCGTGAATGAACCGTCTGAAACTCTTCCCGAAAGCATACGCAGGGAATATAATCTTGCTCCGCTTGTGTGGTCTCTCGAGAATATACATTTTCCTGAAAATAGTTTATCTGCCGACAATGCACGCTATCGGCTCGCTTTTGAGGAACTTTTAAAATTACAGCTCGGTATGCTTATGCTGAAAAGCCGTTCAAAATCCCACACGGCTTTTAAAATGAATAAGAATACTGATATTTCGGATTTTCTTGATTCTCTTCCGTTCAGGCTTACCGACGGTCAAAAAAAAGCTACAGACGAAATTACAGCCGATTTATGCCGTGACGTTCCTATGAACAGGCTTTTACAGGGCGATGTCGGAAGCGGAAAAACCGCAGTTGCTTCGGTTGCCTGTTATTTTTCCGCCAAAAATGGCATACAGTCCGCACTTATGGCACCTACCGAAATTTTAGCCGTTCAGCATTATAACACTCTCTGCGGATTTCTTGAGCCTTTCGGAATCAATGTTTGTCTGCTTACGGGGTCTGTCACGGCAAAGAACAAATCCGCAATACGTGAAAAAATACTTTCGGGATATTATGATGTAATCGTCGGCACGCACGCCATTATTCAGAAAGATGTTGAATATAAGTCCCTCGGTCTCGTGATAACCGACGAACAGCACAGATTCGGCGTTGCACAGCGTTCCGCACTCGCAGGCAAGGGGATTTCTCCTCACAGGCTCGTAATGTCCGCAACGCCTATTCCACGTACTCTTGCACTTATGATTTACGGCGATTTGGATATATCTGTTATAAGACAACTCCCGCAGGGTCGCAAGCCGATTAAAACCTATGCGGTCACTGGGAAAATGCGTCACAGGGCTTTTAATTTCGTGCGTGATAGACTCTCGGAAGGTCGTCAGGCTTATGTCGTATGCCCTATGATTGAGGACAGCGACAGCGAATTACTCGCCGTCCGTTCATATGCGGAAAACGCTGTTAAAGAGGATTTGCGGGGATTTTCCGTTGAGATTCTGCACGGCAAGATGTCCGCCAACGAAAAAGACAGGGTAATGAAAAAATTCCGTGACGGCAATACTGACGTTCTTATATGTACGACGGTCGTTGAGGTGGGCGTTGACGTTCCGAATGCCGTTGTTATGGTTATCGAAAACGCCGAGCGTTTCGGACTGTCACAGATTCACCAGCTCCGTGGACGTGTCGGTCGTGGTCAGTTTGAAAGCTCCTGCATTCTCATTACTGACAATCTTTCCGAGGAGTGCAGACACCGCATGAAAATTATGTCTTCGACGACGGACGGATTTAAAATTTCCGAGGAGGATTTGAAAATGCGTGGACCTGGTGACTTTTTCGGAAATGCACAGCACGGACTTCCGCCTGTCAAGGTCGCTGACATCTCGTGCGATATGGAGCTTATGCAGACGGCTCACAGATGTGCGGAAGAGATTCTTTTGGCTGACCCTCTTCTTGAAAGCGAGGACAATAAATGTCTGAAAAATGAAATAGTTAAATTATTTCAGAATGGCATTACAGGCTGATTTGCAGATTATGGAAAAATTCAGGTCTTTTTTCAGGCTATCTACAGCCGTTTTGAAACTTTTTTAAAAAATCTGAAATTTTTTTCAAAAAACCCTTGACAAATCCGAAAAGCTGTGATATAATAATATACGTCGTCAGGGATATGACGATGAAAAACATAAGAAAGCAACGGGGGTTTAGCTCAGCTGGGAGAGCATCTGCCTTACAAGCAGAGGGTCACAGGTTCGAGCCCTGTAGTCCCCACCAAAATGGCCCGGTGGTTCAGTTGGTTAGAACGCCGCCCTGTCACGGCGGAGGTCGAGAGTTCGAGTCTCTTCCGGGTCGCTTTCTTATTGCTTCTGTAGCTCAGTCGGTAGAGCAGAGGACTGAAAATCCTCGTGTCGTTGGTTCGATTCCGACCGGAAGCACCATAAAGGGTGCGTGGCACAACGGTTTGTTTTTCCTCGTACTCTTTTAAAATGCGGATTTAGCTCATCTGGTAGAGCGCCACCTTGCCAAGGTGGAGGTAGCGAGTTCGAGCCTCGTAATCCGCTCCATAGTACTGGGGTAGTAACCTTGGTATTAAAACAATCCCGAAGCAATAGTTTCGGGATTTTTTTCTATATAATCTGTTTTTATCAGCTTAGATTTTTGTGTGTTCGGAGGTGCTGAATGCCGTCAAGCAAAGAATATCTGTCTTTTGTACTGGAGCAGTTATCGCTCCTTGAAAATATATCCTGCCGTGCCATGATGGGCGAATATATCATTTATTATAAAAATAAAATAATCGGCGGAATATATGACAACAGATTTCTTGTTAAAATAACAAAATCGTCTGCTGAAATGTTGCCGGAAGCTGTCCATCAGATTCCATATGAAAAAGCAAAAGAAATGTTGCTGGTGGACAGGATTGACGACAGGGAGTTTTTAGCTGATTTATTTAATGCAATTTACGACGAACTTCCAAATAGAAAAAAGTGACTGTCATGAAAAACTTTTTTAAATTTTTATATTGGATTATAGTGTCAGTACTTTATGTTTTCAGAATACCGCTTATTATAATTGGTGCGGCTCTTGTGGCTGGAATATTCAATATAAAAATTATGACTTGTATTATACATATTGATTTCGGAGTGGTTGTAATGGCAATGCCTGCGGTCTTTGCCGGAAAAACTCTCGTTGAAAATATTACTGTGTTCCGAAAAGGTGAAAGGTTTTCCGGAACGTTTACAGGCTATAAACTGGAACACTGGAATTGCGGGCATGATGTGTACTGGGTTGACGAAAACAATATAAAATTTCACCAGCGGTTTGATGTGCCGATAATTAAATTTAAATATCCTTGTACCGTGAACGTCTACACACTGAATCATACTGCTAATCTGGGAATGTTTACTATAATAAAAATGTTGTGTGTTTTGCGGTGTGCCTGTTGTTGTGGATATTTTGCGTTATTATAACAACGGATACAATTTATAATATTATTTTGTTTATGTAATAATTTTTTTTGAAATGAGGTGTGCTATGAGTAGTGAAATGCGTTATGCTGTTCTTATTGATGCCGACAATGTGGCATCAAAATACACAAGATATATACTTGATGAGCTGTCAAACTATGGTGTTGTGACTTATAAACGTGTCTACGGCGACTGGACAAGAACCAATCTCGCCTCGTGGAAAAATATGGCTCTCGACAACGCTATTACTCCTGTTCAGCAGTACAGCTACACAACAGGCAAAAATGCAACCGATTCGGCTATGATTATTGATGCTATGGATATTCTTTATTCGGATAATGCAGACGGATTCTGTATTGTCTCCAGTGACAGTGATTTCACAAGACTTGCAATCCGCCTGCGTGAATCGGGTAAGCACGTTATCGGCATGGGCGAAAAAAAGACTCCAAAACCATTCAGTACAGCCTGCAATCTGTTTAAATATCTGGAAGTTCTTGCGGAAGAAGAAGTGCAGACGAACGACAGCGATAAAGTCGAACTGAAAACGCTTGAATCTGCAATCATACGAATTATAGCCGAAAATGCTAATTTAGAGGAAGAAATAAACATAGGTGAACTTGGAAGCCGTTTGCAAGGACGTTATCCCGATTTTGATGTGAGAAATTATGGATATTCTAAATTCTCCCAGTTCCTCAAGGATTTTGATTGCCTGAGTTTCCGACAGGTCGGCAGTAGCATACTTGTGTCGCAGAAGTCCGACAAGACCGAATTACAGCAGATTGAGGAAGTTTTAGTCGAACTCGTCAGGGGCAATGGCGGAAAGGGCTATAATCTCGGCGAACTTAAAAAGCAGTTATGCACAAAAATGCCTGACTTCAATGTCAAAACATACGGCTATTCAAAATTCAGCCGTTTTGTCGAAAATCTGCCTGATTTCAGAATAAAAAACAATACTGTCATGATATGCGAAAAATAATTTTTTCAGGGAGGGGACGGATTTGGCGAAAAAACTTTTAACACTTCTGATAGTCGTCATAACTGCTGCTTTTGTGGCTGTCAGCGGAAAATTCGTGAAAGATTCGGGAGTTTTTGCACCTTATCCTAAAGCTGAGTATCTCGATTCCGAGAGGGATTTTTCAAGACCCGTCTATGCGTTTCTTGACGAAAAGGAAAAGGCTGTTTATTCGGCAATGTACAGGGGCGTAGAGGCTTTAAATACCGATATTCCGCTACCCTATGAAATTTCAGGCGATGTATATTCAAAAATCTACTGCATTTTTGAAAAACAGGAGAGTGAATTTTTTTACATAGATTCAACTTATTATACAGCCGAAAAAGTCCGCAACGCACAGGTGATAATGCGTGAAAATGCCGAGAAAATCGCTCCGAAAAGGGAAGAGTTTGAAAAAGCCGTTGAGACCGCACTTGCCGATGCTCCGCAGTCCGACGACTACGAAAAGGCACTTTATATACATGACTATATCACTAAAATATGCGAGTACGACATTGGCGACGACTATATTTACTGTTCAACCGCATATGGCTGTCTGGTCGATGGGACGGCGAATTGCGAGGGGTATGCAAAGGCTTTTGGCTGTCTCGCCTCACGTCTCGGACTAAGTTCCGTGCTTGTCACAGGAAAGACTGACAAGGGAGAAAATCATGCGTGGAATCAGGTGAAAATCGACGGCGAGTGGTATAATCTTGATGTCACGTGGGACGAAACGGATTCGGAGGATATTTCAAGAAAGGTCTATTTCCTATGTAATGACGAGACATTCGGCAATACTCATATCGCTGAAAACGCCTATTTTAAGCCTTTTTCCTGTACCGCAACGGAAAGCAGTTACTATATAAAGAACGGACTGTTTGCCGAAACTGCTGAACAGGCAGGGGCGATTATTACCCGTGAACTTGCGGACGGCAATACAAAAATAGAACTCAAATTTGCCGATAATACGGCGTATGCTGACTTTAAAAAGAAATTTGTTGAGGAGCAGAAAGTTTTTGACATACTCCTTGAATCAGGCTTTTCAGGCGGAGAACAGGTAGCTGTGACGCTCCGTGAAACCAAGGAAGAGCATTGCATGACACTTGACTTCTCGTGATTTTTTGGATATTTTTTACAAAAATATATATTTAATCTGGTATTTTTTCTGCTTGACAAATATTATATTCTGTGCTATACTGGTATAGTCGTCACGAGAAATGACACATGAATACGAAAACTTGAAAAAAGTCCAAAAAAAGACTTGACAAATTGAAAAAAGTGTGATATACTAATTAAGTCGCTTTTTGAGTGACGGTTCACAGAAAAAAATTTTTGAAAAAAAGTTAAAAAAAGGCTTGACAAAATGAAAATTCTGTGGTATAATAAATAAGCTGACTGATTAAGACAGCTTGTACAGCATCTTGAA
>CAMWQJ010000093.1 GCA_947176415.1 uncultured Ruminococcus sp.
CATCTATTATATCATTCTCTTTGCTGTTTGTCTATAGTGGATTTGCTGTAGCGGCATACTGACCGCTTCCAGATAATTTTCGGATTGAAGATGGACGTCTGTTGATGATGTACCTGATATTTTTGCCATTTTTGTTCTTTTTGATTGCTTCCGGACGTTTCTTTGCTCCGATATAACCGCTGTCACCGTATGCACGTTCTTCTTCACCATGAAGTAATTCACTCATCACTGTAACATCATGTTCATTTGCAGGTGTTGCTTTTACGGTATGAACAAGTCCATTTTTCTCGTCAACACCAATATGTGCCTTGTACCCGAAGTGCCATGTATTGCCCTTTTTGCAGAATGTGCTTCAGGATCACGCTTCTTTTCTCTGTTCTTTGTGGATGACGGTGATTCAATAAATTTAGAATCCACAATCGTTCCTTTTTTCAAAATCAGTCCACGTTCCATCAGGATTCTTACGACTTCTGCAAATATCTTTTCCTGTAATCCATTGCGTGTTAGGATATTGCGAAATCTTCCTATGGTATCTCCGTTCGGAACTTCATCCGGTGAATTTATTCCACAGAAATTTGAGAATGCTCGACTGTCTATTACTTCGTTTATGACTGCCATATCTGCAAGATTGTATACGTTCTGCAATATGAAAATTCGCAGCATTAATTCCAGTGGATAGGGTTTGTTTCCGAACTCTCCTTTATAATAGCTTGGCTGTATTATCTCTATAAATTTATTCCACTGAACTATCCCTTCAAGCTTGTTCAAAAAGTCTTTTTTATTGGTTTTGGCTGCACCAAGTTCATCGTTTATTTCTGCCAGCGTCATTTGTCTTTCCATATCCCTATTATATCACTTTTTTCTCTTTTTGGCAATTGTGCGGTGTTGTCCTTACTACCCGACACAAAGTAGTAAGATATTTTTTTAAACAATTCACATGATTCAAAAATCGTCGCCGACTACATGTTATTACAGTAAGTAAAAGTCCGATATACAGCGTTTTTCACTGAATATCGGCTTTTTAATATGGAAAACCACAATAATTTCATATACTTTTCAGAAATCCGACGGCATGAGTAAAATAAATAATTGAAATATGGCGACAAACAGAGTAAAATATACATTGTAGGAAGTTTTAGGAAAGGAAGTTAAAAAAATGAAGAACGATAAAATAAAAGTTTTAATCGGAGACAACACGACCGATTACGGCATAAAGCTCGCCTCGGAACTCAGAGAAATGGGCGTTTATGCCTACACACGCCGGAATGACGGCACGGTTATTCTGAACTCGCTTGAAAACGATACGCCCGACGTTGCTGTTGTCAACCTCTCCGTCCCCGAACTCGATGTTATAAGCATCATGAAAACCGCTAAAAAAAGCCTTTCGGAAGTGCCGTCTTTCATAGTGGTTACGGACATAAAGAACAGTTTCATAGACCGTCAGCTTCTTGAAAATGGTGCTTCTTACTGCATCGCAAGACCGTTTGACGCCGAAACGCTTTGCTCGGCGGTGAAGTCGGTTATAAAAATGCCGTCATCGCACGACTGCAACGACCTTGAAATACTCGTCACCGATATGATTTGCCGTTTCGGCGTGCCAGCACATCTGAAAGGCTATCACTATCTGCGGACGGCTATCCTGAACGCCATAAACGACGGTTCTGTGATGAAAAGCGTGACAAAACAGCTTTATCCGACGGTCGCACGGCAGTATGAAACGACCGCTCCGAGAGTTGAAAGGGCTATCCGCAACGCAATTGAAGTTGCATGGGCAAAAGGTACAGCCGAAACGGCAGACTCATTTTTCGGCTATCCCATGAGAAATTACAAAACGAGACCGACAAATTCGGAATTTATAGCACTTGTGACGGACAAACTTAGATTACAGGTGAAAACTTCACCGTTGGCGAACAGTTTTTATCAGTAAAAAATATATCAGCCGTGGAAATTTTTTTGTGATGGACAAATCATTAAATTAATATTACGGCAGAAATCCGCACAGGCGACTTTTTTTTAAAAAGCGTCTTTTTATTTTATAAAAATACTTCCAGAATCTGCACAAAGATTTAACGGAAAAAATATTCAACGGACATCGCAGGGTGTCCGTTTTTTTGTCGCAAAGGCTTGTAATCTATCTGAAAAACACTGCATTTTTTTGCAGAATTTTACAATTACGTGAAAAATGTTTCAGTTCAGAACGTAAAAAAACCGCTGTATTTCGGTCAATTCCGATTTACAGCGGTTTTGTTTCTGGTACGCCTGACAGGAATCGAACCTGCGCACATGGCGTCGGAGGCCACTGCTCTATCCCCTGAGCTACAGACGCATATAGCGGAAAAATCTTTCCGTAATAATATTATAACACAAAGTATTGTAATTTGCAAGTGTTTATGATATAATTATATAAGAAAATTTTTAGGAGGGGACGTTTTGGAAGATTACATCTATCTGATAATGTCACAGACAGGTACAAACCCTGCCCGTTTTTTCAAGTTTTTCACTCGGAAACCTTATAATCATGTCTCACTTTCGGGGGATATCGAACTTTCGCAGATGTACAGTTTCTGCCGTACATACACGCCTTTTCCGCTTCCCGCAACGTTCAATAAGGAAACAGTCGGCAAAGGGACTTTCGGTCAGTACGGTTTCATACCGTGCGAGATTTACCGCATACCCGTAACCAGAGAACAGAAAGAAAAATACAATCTCGTGATAAGTCATTTTGCAAAAAACAGAAACATATATTCTTATAACGTTCTCGGACTGATTCCTGTATATCTCAATATCTGCTGGGAACGAAAAAGAAGTTTTGTCTGTTCGCAGTTTGTCGCCTATACAATGGACAAAATAGGCATACCGCTCGAAAAGCCTTTTTGCCTTTACAAGCCTGATGATTTCCGCAACTTCCCAAATGCCGACCTTATCTATTCGGGGGAGCTTAACAGATTTTACTGCAATATCCGCTCAGAAGATTTTATCAGCCGACGAAACAAGGTATGCCATTAATCTCGCATCGTCGGGAGCGACAAGATAAGCCACATAATAAAGCCTGCTTTCAGGTGAAATTATTCCCATGCTGAAATCCGCCTTGTGTTCAAGAATGCTGACCGAGGCGGTATTTCCGTTTATGACGAGGCTTGCCGGCACTATCTTGTCCGCTGTCAGCCTGTTGTATGAGTTACTGCACGACCGCAGAAACATATATACTCCCGACATGAAAAGCAAGTAAAGAAACACCGCCCTCACGGACTTTTTTTTTAATAATTTATGCATTTAATTTTCTCCTTTCATGAAATTCAATAACCGTCCGAGCGACCTTCCTATCAGCTGTCCTGCGTACTGTACCTGCTCAAGAGTGTTTCCGTGCGAGCCGACCTCAATAAGCAGACTTCCCGTTGTCAAGTCCTGATTATATTGACGGTAGTCAAAAAGAATCGGTCTCGTCAGATTAGGATAATCATTTTCAAGCTGTTCCTGAAGCCGACAGGCAAAATGAAAATTTTTCATGAAATTTGGCATTCCAAGTGTACCGTCGTCGCACCCTGAAATAATCATAATCTGTGCGGACTCCTTTCCGTCAATTTCAACATATGGCTGATACGCCACACCCTCGCCCGAAACTGCGTCCCTGTGAATGTCAAGCACGACTTTTATACTCGGATATTCTTCGAGAATCGGCACAATCGTTTCTCTGCTCCGCCCGTAAGAGCCGTTGTAGGACGGGTAGTCGTGAATCGTTCTCGCATGGATAACCCCTATCCCCTGTGCCTCAAGTTCACTTTGTATCGCATCACCCACCATAACCATATTTTTTGTCTCGTCTGTCGTGCGGTAATTGAAATCCGCATCATAGTTTTCCCTTACATACGGCTCGAAACTCTCCGTTGTGTGAGTGTGGTAGATAAGTACAAGAGGTCCGTCCGTATCATCAACGGTAAAATCCGCACCGCAACGGCTTTCGGAAAGAAGAGTTTCATTGGATATTGAGGACTGATTATTAACCTGTCCGCCGTTGTCGAGGTCAAAAAAAGAGTTTCCGCTATACGTGCCGTAGGTGGTACGCACAATTACACCGCCAGCCGTCCACGAATCTTCTGACGGATAAGGCTTTTCCCCCGCATTCTCGGAAACCATGTCAAGCGGACTGTCCATTTCTGTAATCCCTGCGGTCGTCGTCTGCGGTTTTTCGTCCGTCTCCTCGCTCGTTCCGTACCCCTCGGACAAAATAAACTCGTTCGCCCTGATGTCAGCCGTGGTTGATTCAGTTGTCTCCTCCGTGATATTTTCGTCCGTCCCGATTCTGATACTGCCGAACCGCTTTATGTCGGGAATATGCACCGCCACAAACGACGTAAGCAAGGGAACGGCGATAAGCGTTGATATTTTAACCAGAGCCGTTATTTTTCTTTTCTTGTGTCGTGTCATTCGCTCACCTCTATTATTTCCTTTCAGATAAATTATATTCGCCGTTTTTGCAGAATATTTCTTAACCGAAAATCATATTATTCTTTGAGGTGGTTTTTATGTACGAATGCCACAGCCTGAAAAGATTCCTGAGGCTGATTTTGCTTGATATACTTGTCTTTTCGCTATGCGGAGCATTTTTTCTTATCGGAAAAAATCTGTTCGCACTTTCCGTTGAAAAGTCCGACGACGAGCCGGTATTTCTTCCTGTAATCATGTACCACAGCGTCTTCGGAAACTCCCCCGAAGAGTACATAGCAACGCCCATGCAGTTTGAAAGAGACCTCGCATGGCTTTCGGAAAACGGCTATTCTTCGGTATCTGCACGACAGCTTGTCGACTACACAAATAATAAAGACACACTCCCCGAAAAGTGTGTCATGATAACTTTTGACGATGGCTGTTACAATAATCTGTCGGAAGTCCTCCCCCTGCTTGAGAAGTACGATATGCGAGCTGTTGTTTCGGTCGTCGGCGAATATACGGACGTTACTGCCGTTAATGACCCTCATATGCCTGCCTACTCATATCTCACGTGGGACGATATAAACGTCCTTATTGAGTCCGAGCGTGTGGAAATCGGCAACCATACTTATAATATGCACTCGTTCCGTGGCGACAGAAAAGGCTGTTCAAAAAACATCTCCGAGACCGAAGAGGACTACAGAAACATTCTTTTCAGCGATTTAAGCAGACTACAGTCCGAAATAAAAGAACACACCGATATTCTGCCCGTTGTTTTCGCCTATCCTTTCGGATTTGTCAGCGACGAGTCCGTGCCTGTTCTCCGTGAACTCGGCTTTGCGGTGACTCTCAACTGCACCGAACGTCCGAACTACATCACGCATAACCCTGAATGCCTTTACGGTCTCAACCGCTACAACAGAAGCGGACTTTATTCCACTGAAGAGTTTATGCGTAAAATATTCGGCGAGTGATTCATAATTCAACAGGTGTTTCTCTGTCTCTGCTTTCCTTTGAATCTTCGGATTTTTCAGGAATAACACGGCGTGTACCGCCACTTGTATAGCTGTTTATGAACATCTTGAAAAATTCGTCAAAATCCTCACAGCCCATAGCCGACCAATATTTGTCATATTCTGCGGAGCGATATTTTTCGTATCTTTCGGGAATTTCTCCCGTCTCCTCAAATTCGGAAATAATCGCCTGACTGTTATTTTCAAAATACACGATATCGGGCGAAATCTTCATGGCAAATGACATCATCAGGCTGAAAACCGCTATTCCTACAGCCGAAATAATTATACCAGCCACCGCAAAGCCTTTTCCGCCCCTCTTTGTTGCAAGGGAAATCACCGCAAGTATAATCGAAATCGGAGCGAGTATAAAAC
>CAMWQJ010000094.1 GCA_947176415.1 uncultured Ruminococcus sp.
ATGCTGAAAGCACAACTGATACTCTCCGTTATGTTTATTTTTATGACGAAAACAAGAACTTTATGGGTTATACATATCGCAACAAAAATAATGATTCTCCTATTGATTTTTTTAAATATCTTGGTGCAAAGTACGTCCGTTTTTACATTACTCTGATTACTGTTCATCTTTATCCTAACGATGATGATATTCCCATAAAGGAATCAGGATATTATTTGAAAGATTTTTCAACCAATTGCCAGTGTGTAGAGTGGAATTTGAATGAAAACAACAAACTTATTCATGAAGATTTAAATATTGCACCCGAAAAAGCAATATCCAAGCCATATCCGAAAGCTCTTTGGCGTATCGACTATACAAGCCCGAATCTGCCATATCACAAGCTTTTTCCGAACATTCACGGGCTTGACATATGGTCTCTGGAGCGTGAAAACATCATCAGAGTTTACGACCTGCACGAGCCACAGGATGGCTTTAAGCACAACGGGCTGGCGATTTTAGCCCCGTCAAGCTGTGTTTCAACGCACGAACTCAACGGGCGGTGGGACGTGGAACTGACGCACCCGATGGACGACTTCGGTCGCTGGCGGTTTCTTCTGCCACACAACGTGCTGAAAATCGGTGGTCAGCTCTTCAGAATCGATGAGACAGAGGCGGATACCGATGCACAGACTATAAAAGTCCATGCAAAACACATCTTTTACGACCTTGCGGACAATCTTCTGCTTAACAAATCAGCTAAAAATTTAAACGGTATTAGTTTTATCAATTTCATAATGAACTCCCGAATTATAAATAATGAATACAAAGAGTATAATTTTCAGTATAATTCCGACTTCCCGAAAAGCAATTATCACAGTGCGGAGTTTGACAATGTTTCGCCAGTCGGGGCTTTAATCGGCGACGAAAAGTGTTTTGTGAATCTTTTTGGCGGTGAACTTTATCGTAATAATTTTTACTTTTCTGTAAATTCACGCATGGAAAATGCTTCTGACAATGCTTTTTCGCTCCGCTATGGTGGCGATATTCAAGGTATATCGCAGAAAATAGACTATTCCGACTGGTGTACGTATCTGATAACAGAAGACAATTTTGGGGATTATTTTGCTGTATCTTTTACTTTAAATAACAGGATTCACCACCATAAATTTCGCTATCAGAAGTTTACATATCAGAAAGAATCTCAGTCAGATGACGGCGGAAAGCTCAATAATTCGCTGAAAATCAGCACAATGGAACTACTCAGGCGAGATTCATTCAAACTCTGGGGACAAATCTGGCTGCCGTCCGTCACTTATACGGTGAACATTGCGAGTCTGCGGAAACACCCGAAATACAGGGATTTTCTTAATCTGCAAAATTATAACGTCGGCGACAGGGGAACTATTTATTGCGGTCTTCTTGATATAAACACGGTTCAGCAGATTGTCAGCATGGAAAAGGACGAACTCACGGGGGACGTGCTGAATATCAAGCTCGGCAACACTGCCAATTCCCTGATTCGTCCGAATTATAGAGGAGAAAACGCCTTTTTACTCACCGACGAACAGCAGAAACAACTTGATGAAACAATTTTCAATTCAACTGTCAGCACGCCGATTGCAACCGCTGACGGAAAATTTTTAACAACAACAGATGGAAAATACATTTTGTATAAAAGGAGTGATTTTTTTGGCATTGCCAGAAATTCTTGACACGGGACTGACAGTCGAGCAGATAGCGGAAGCGTTCAGCCGTGCATTGAACGACATGACCGACGACGATATAAATGAAAAATTTGACGAAATATCGGCGAAAATCTTACAGATTGAAACACGTCTGACGGCACTTGAAAGTCTCACAGAACAGCGAGGGAGAAAATGCATGATATTTTAACAATTGTCGTCTCCATACTGTCCGCATCGGGAATCCTTGGCATAGGCACGAGGGCGATTCTCAAACGCCTGAAAACGCAGGAAAACAGACAGAAAGCCGTTGAACTCGGTGTACAGGCTCTGCTCCGTGACCGTATGCTCCACAGCTACAACAAGTATACAGAGCTTGGCTATGCACCGATTTTCGCAAAGGAAAACTTTGAAAATATGTACGTCCAGTATCATGGACTCGGCGGAAATGGCGTGATGACGCAGTTACATACAGCTTTTATGGAACTTCCGACGGACAAGGAGGCGGACAGGTGAGAAACTGGGAAAAATGGCTTAAATTGGCTATGATAAGAGCATTGAAAACCGTCGCACAGACGGCAGTCGCAACTATCGGAACGTCCGCCGTTATGGGTCAGGTCAACTGGCTTGCGGTCGGAAGCTCGGCAATTCTTGCAGGCGTTCTGTCGCTTCTGACAAGCGTTGCAGGACTGCCCGAAGAATGAAAAGGAGTAAAAATTATGACTAAATCTTACAAGTATAACGACAATACAAAGCTGACCGAACACTTCAACGTGTCGGAATTTCGCTGTAAATGTGGCGGAACACACGATACAGTCATTAATCCTGAACTGCCTGAAAAGCTTGAAAAACTTTTTGAAGCTCTGAGTTGCTCAAAAATTATAATCAATTCGGGTTATCGCTGTCCGACACACAGTGTAAATATCGGCGGTTCTGCAACGGACTATCACACAAAAGGTTATGCTGCTGACATTGTTTGTTATGACGGCGAAAACAACCGTATATCGTCTAAAAAAGTAAGCTGTGTCGCTCAGGACGTTGGCTTCGGCGGTATCGCAAACATTGACAGCACATACACGGCAACACACGTTGATGTCCGACCGTCAAACTTCTGGAAAGGCGACGAGGTTGTGACCTCGGCTTATTCGGTGACGGACGATTTCTATAAATACTATGGGTTATCAAAATCAGATGTTTATCCTGTAACCACAAAAAAGACCAAAGAAATCACTTTGACTGTCGATGGCAAAACATACTCCGGCACGTTGACCGAAAATTGAAAATATAAATCTTTCAGAACAAGAATAAAAACACAGTAAAACAAAAATACTTTACAGGGGACTGGCATTTTGCACAACGAAAAAAATGTCTGGTGTCACAATGTGTCACAATGTAAAGAAAATTTAAGTGTGACACCTTTTTTATGCTATTTTAAGCCAAAAATAAAGAAAGTGTCACAGTGTCACACTTAAACTTCTTAGAAAATCTGAAAAAGTACCATTTTTCACTTTTTTGTTACTATTTTGTAACTATTAGTAATTACTAACTATAAAAATTTTAGAGTTTAGTAGTAATTTAACTATGACATCGTGACACTAAGGCATTTTATTCCTAAAAATAGGTAAAAAAGGTGTCACACTCACAAAAAAACGTGAGTGTGACATTTTAGCAAAAAATTCTCAAAAAATCCCTAAAAATAGGCAAAAAAAGGTGTCACAATGTAATTTTTTCTACATTGTGACACTCATTGTGACATTTGCACAAATAAACATTGTTTTTCTCGAAATACAGGCAAAAAAAGGTGTCACAATGTAATTTTTCACAGTGTGACACTGTCACAGTGTCACACTGTGACATCGTGACATCAGGGATTGCCAACATATTTTTTATATGGCAATCTGATTATTCTTTTTCGTTCTCCGTCCATTCTTTTCTGTTTTGCTTCGTAGCCATATTTATTTAACACTTTTCCAATAGTTCGAGCATCATATTTTAAATTATGTCTTTGGATAAATTCAGTTATAGTCATTTCCTTGAATGTACAAGTATAACCCTGTTGTGGTGTCTGCTGTTCCTCCAGTATGTCAAGCACTTCACATTCGCCTTTCATGGGCTTTACGAATGCAGAGTTGCGCTTTTCGAGGTATCTTTTTTCATTTTCGGTAAGTCTGAAACAGCTTGACTTGTCCTCGTCTTTAACAATGTGATATATCTGCGCCCATAGCTGTAATGCATCAAACGGCTTGATTTGCGTGTTATAGTCAATTACAAGGTCTAATGGCAAGGGGATTGTAACAAATCGTCTGTTGCCTGTCTGGTCTATCAGGAACTGGTCGTCATTAACTGTACCGACGAAAGAAGTCATACGGGGATATTGCAGACTTGCTTTTCCATAAGGTGTTCTGTATTCGTCTGTGGACTTCGTGAGGAACGCCTTAACGCTGTCCATATCTTTACGCATTGTAGAGCCTATCTCGCCTAATTCGCTTATCCATTTGCTTGTAGCCTGAATGATGCTGTCCTTGTCACGAGGGTCTAAACAGATACCCTCGCCAAAAAACTTAGAGTTAAGAGCCATCATTTCAAAGAAGCGTGTTTTTCCTATGCCCTGTTTGCCCTGAAATACAAGGATAATATCCAGTGAGAACGGGTTTTCAATGTCATTGAACAGCCCACAGACGCACTGTTTCAGCCATTTGAAAATGAAAGTACGACTATATAAACCCTCTTCCGTGTCTGTAGGTATTCTGAATATGTCATAAATTTGTGTTACATGGTCTTTGCCGTCCCATTTTACCGACTGAATAGCACTCAGAACGGGGTTATACTTGTGTCTTGTTGCATACAGTGTGATGTAGTCTATAATGGTCTGTTTTGAAACACGGGTATACATCTTTTTCAGCTGGTCTTGGAGGATTGTCGGCACGTTCTCCGCTAAATGTTCCTTGCTTTCGCCGTCGCCGAAGCCGAAGAACTCAAAATTATGGGTAATTTGATTATATCTCATTGAATATCCCTGCTTTTCGAGAAATTCAGAGAATAATTCAAAGTCAATCATCTGTTTTTTCTTGTTTGTGTTGTCCTGTTGTAGTTCTGATGACGATGACGGCACAGATGTGAAAATATATTCGTTGCCGTTCAGAACGCTTTCAATAAGCTGTACAGCCTTTTCAGCACCTATGCAGTCCACAATGTCGGATATATCCCCCTTGAGCTGTAAAGGGGCATACAGGGCTTGTGAGGGTACTAATTTGACGGAACGTGCTGTTTGAGTGACGTTCTCTGCCATATGTATAGCATATTTCAAACCTACCTCATCATTGTCAGCAAGGATAACCACATCAAAACCACGAAAAAGTGGCGTGTACTTTGGTTTCCATTTAGAACCCGCACCATTTGGACTTGTTGTCGCTATATATCCGAGCCGTTCCATTGTTTCAACGTCTTTTTCGCCCTCGACAATGAATACAGGCTTTGTGTTGTCGGTGAGGTTATGGACGTGATATAAAGGCAACTGTAAGCCGTTAAGTCCTTTCACAAGGGTGTTACCCTCATAACGTTCCCAGCGTGCTGTTTTTGAGCCGTCAGGCTTTTTAAAAATGGTCTTCACAGCTATTCTATCACGATTCATATTCATGTATACATGAGAACGTAATAATGTCAACTGATTTGAATGGCTTTTAGTGTTCCTGAAGTCCGATGACAGCAGATGATACTTTTTTGAGAGTTCATCGGAGATAGTACGGAAGTCAGAAGTCAATGACAGGTTATTCATTTCTGCATAGAGTGTGAAAATATCTCCACTTTTTCCGCAGGCAAAGCAATGGAAGTTGTTCCATTCAGGGTTAAATGTAAACGCACCCGTGCCGTTTGCTCCTGTTCCGCTGTTGCATAACGGGCATATGTATTGATTTCTGCCCTTGGACTTTTTCGTGATTTCCTCAATGTAATCAAGAAGATGTACCTTGATTTTTTGTAAGTCTATTTCCATTTTATCAGTCCTTTTCTATATAAATTACAATGGCAATACACAGACAAAAAAAATTTTGCCATGCCTAAAAAAGACTTGACAAAATTGAAATCTTATGATATAATAAAATAGTCATAAGACA
>CAMWQJ010000095.1 GCA_947176415.1 uncultured Ruminococcus sp.
CCATTTTCGTCACGTCCGCACTGATTTTTTATGTCAATTTATATAACAGAAGCATCCACCTTCGGCGCGGGCATAACATTCCCCCTCGAAACGTCAAATAACCGCCGTGCCGTGCCGTAATAATTCACGCCGACCGTAATCGCCCCCGCCTCCCTCGTGCCAACCTCGGCACAAAGCCGTTGTCCCGCCTCTTTCTGCACCATAACCGTGACGGACTCAAGCGGAAGCCTGTCCTCAAGAATTCGCATAATGACTGGCGACGTTATATAATAAGGAAGATTCGCACAGACCGCCACACGAAGTCCGCCAAATTCCTCGGCGATTATCTTGTGCAAATCGGTTTTCATTGCGTCTTGATTAATTATTTTAATGTTATCAAATTCCGCAAGCGTCTCATCAAGCACAGGCATAAGCCTTGTATCAATCTCAACCGCCACAACTTTTTTCGCCCTTTTGGCAAGCTCCGCCGTGAGAACGCCTATTCCTGTTCCGATTTCGATTATTCCAAATCCCTCACGTGCATTGCCGTTTTCAGCTATTTTAGGACAAATTTCAGGATTTATTATAAAATTCTGCCCAAGACCTTTTGAAAAGTTGAACCCATGGCGTGCCATAATTTCACGAATTGTGCCTATATTAGTCAAATTCATTTACCGTACTCCTTAAATTTTATGACGTTCTTTTTCCGCAAATTCACTCTGCTTGGCATCATTCAGCTTGTCCATGTCATTAACGAGATAGTCAGCCGAGCGATAGGCACGCTGAAAATCCGTATCCATAAAATGACATTTAAGGTCAATAAAATCGCCGTCAATGACGATATCAAGCTGTTTTATCTGCCTTCCGGCATACTTTTTGCCAACGTATTTCATGTATTCATCAATTTCACGCACGTCCATTTCTCCGCCAATAACATTCACTTTCATAGTCATTCTCCTTTGTTTAAAATTTTAATAATCGCTTCTGCACACCTCATGCCGTCCACACCAGCCGACATTATACCACCCGCATAGCCTGCCCCCTCACCGCACGGAAAAAGTCCGCCGACCGACACCGACTGAAAATCTTCGCCACGGTTCACACGCACGGGCGAACTACTTCGGCTTTCGACCCCCGTCAGAACGGCTTCAGAATCGTCAAAACCCTTTATTTTTCGCCCCATTTCAGCAATGCCGAGACGGAGACTTTCGCAAACGAAATCAGGCAGATAGTCATCAGGGAGAGCGAATTTCACGCTCGGACGATACAAGGGCTTGACTTTTCCGACTTTTTCGCTGACCCGATGATTCATGAAATCGCCCACAAGCGACACGGGTGCAGAATAGTCTCCACCACCTGCTAAAAAGGCTTTTTCCTCTATTTTCCGCTGAAAATAGACTCCTGCGAGTGGGTAACTGCTCCCATAGTCGCTCGTATTCACGCCCACAAGCAACGCACTGTTTGAGTTTTCCGCATCACGTGCAAAACGGCTCATGCCGTTCACCACGAGACAATTTTCCTCCGAAACTGCCGAAATAACCTCCCCACCAGGACACATACAGAAAGTATATAAAGAACGTCCGTTCGGTAAATGGACAGCCAGTTTATAGTCAGCTGACTTTAGTGCAGGGTGTTCTGAAAAATTGCCATACATAGCCTTATTCACGTCTTTTCGGAGATGTTCTATACGCACGCCTAAAGAAAAATTCTTTTGCGAAAGTTCAATATTTTTACGGTAAAGCAGTTCAAAAACATCTCTCGCACTATGTCCTGTTGCGATAATTAAATTATTTGTTTTAAGCGTGTGAATGCCATTTTTGTCAGAATATTTTACGGAAGATATATGGTTATCACTCACATCAAAGTCAAAAAATTTAGAATTAAAAATAATTTCTCCGCCATAATTCTTAATTTGTTCACGAATATTTTTCACAATATTCACAAGTTTGTCCGTACCAACATGAGGTTTGGCAAGATAAAGAATCTCTTCAGGTGCACCACACTCCACAAATTTCTCTAAAATCCACTGTTTTCGAGGGTCTTTAATGCCCGTTGTAAGTTTTCCGTCCGAAAAAGTCCCTGCACCGCCCTCGCCGAATTGCACATTGCACTCCGCAGAAAGCCGACCGCCTGAACGGAAGTTCTCCACCACCGCACAGCGTGTATCAACATCTGCCCCTCGCTCGAGGACGATAGGACACGCACCTGAAAGTGCGAGTACCAGCGAGGCAAACATTCCAGCAGGTCCGAAACCTACAACAACAGGGCGTTGTGACGGCTGATGAACCTTATCAATTTTGTAGATATATTTGTCAGTTAAAACAGCATTTTTCAGCGATTTCAATAATTTTTTCTCATTTTCGCACTCAATATCAACTGAAATTATAAAATGTATATCCGATTTTTTTCGTGCATCAACCGATTTTCCTGAAAGCCTTATACTGTCAATTTTTCCCGATAATGTGCGGAATTTCCTGACACAAAAACTTTCAATCTCCGAAAAATCAAAGTCCAGTGGCACTCTTATGTTATTTATTCTAATCATTTCTTCCGCCTTTCAGTGATTCCGCACATTTTTTTCCTGCCCATAGCCCTGACGACCAAGCCCACTGTAGATTATAGCCACCGCAATCGCCGACCGTATCAAGTACCTCACCGCAGAAATAAATCCCAGTTTCAAGCCTTGATTCAAGATTTTCCGTCACACAATCGCCATGGATTCCGCCACAGGTTGCCTGAGCGTTCTGCCACGATGCACAACCGGAAACGTCAAAATTCAGCCCCTTAATCCGCCTGACAAGCCCCCTGATTTCACCGTCAGTAAGGCTTTTTATTTTGTCTGTCATAGTTCGGCGTAAAGTGTTTTTCATGAGATAAACCGCCATATTTCGCACAAAAATCCCTGTCAGCAATTCGTCAATACTGCACTCTGCTCTGTCTTTTTTAATATTTTTAATATATTCAAAAACACTTTCAAAGTCCATTTCAGGAAGTAAGTCTATATACAAACTAAGTTTTTCCCCATATTTCTGAAAAAGATACGCAAGATTAAAAACGCAGACACCCGAAATATTGTTTTCGTTAAACTGAATTTCTCCCCTTTCGGTTCGGAGTGTTTTACCGTCAGAAATTGCCGATATTTCGCCTTTTACACGCACGCCCTTAAGTCCTTTCAGGCTTTCGGAAGAGACTTTCAGCGGGGAAACGGCAGGACAGATTTTTGAAATTTTATAGCCTCTTTCCCGAAAAATTCGCAACATACCACCGTCCGTGCCAAACGACGGCGAGGCATAACCGCCAGTAGCAATAATTATTTTTCGGCTGATAATTTGTTTGTCATAAGATTTAATTATATAATACCCGTCTATTCCATCAATACTTTTAACTTCAAAATCGCAGACCTCTTTAATGCCAAGATTGCCGATTTTTAGCCGAAAAGCGTTGACAACGGTTGACGAGCTGTTGCTGTGCGGATAAATTCCGCCTGACCGCCCTTCACTGCCCTGCACGCACATAACGCCAAGCTCACGTTCAAAAAGTTCGTACCAGTCAGGAGTATTATTAATTATTTTAACAGTATTCAGAGAGCCATGATAATTCTTCTCCGTAATCGAAATATTGCTGAGATTGCACTTTCCGTTTCCGGTTGCAATTATTTTTTTGCCCGTTCTCGAGAGCTTTTCGACTATCACGACATCTGCCGATGGGTTGGTTTTTTTCGCCGAAATTGCCGAAGAATAGCCGGAAGCTCCGCCACCGATAATTACAATATCTGCATACATTCTCTCGCCTCACTTTATTAATTATTTTAACTTTATATCTATCACCGCAATTTCAGGACGGTTATTGAAACGCAGGGGAACAGGCGACGCACCGATTCCCGAAGTAATGAACATTGCTCCGCCGTCGTACTCAAAAAGCCCCTTGTCATATACGGTTTTTCCTCTTATTTCGGGAAAAAATTCCATTGTGGACGGGTCTATTGCCGAGCCGAGACCAAAAGGCAACTGCACCATTCCGCCGTGCGTATCGGCACAAATAGTCAAATCAGCACCAAAATCCGAAAATTTTTCGTAGTTCGGAATGTGTGCCATAAGAATTGTATAAATATTTTTATCAGGCACAAATGCGTTTTTCAGGTCGAAAGTCTCCGAATAGTAAACATTGTCTATTCCTATAATTCTTATATGATTACCGTTAATATCCTCCAGCATGGAATTATAGTTCATAACCCTCGCCCCTGCCCTTGTCATGTCGACTATATAATCCGCATCGGTATCGTGGTCGCCGGTAACGAAATACACAGGAAACCCCGATTTTACAAGGTTTTTCGCCATTTCAACAGGTATCTTCATAATCTCTTCGGAACTGTTTCTCGTGTACATATCGCCGAGCAGGAGGACAATATCAGGTTCGGACTTTTCAACTTTTTGTATAATCTGTCTGCTGTTTATACCATACGTTGTAAAGTGACAGTCGCTTATAACTGCAATTCTCATCGGATTCACAATTTTCCCCGACTTAATATTCACAATTGTGAATTTAAGTGTATAATTATTAAACCACCAGACAAAAATAATTATCAGAAAAAACAGTAAAAAATCCCGTCCGAACCTGTGTTTATGCACATTTTTGCCCATATTTCCTCCGAATTACTTTTTAATATGTACATCAAGCTGATTAAAGGGAATCTCAATGCCGTTTTTGTCAAAAGCCTCTTTAACATCTTCCGTCACGCTGTACTTCACAGAATTGAAATTTTCGTTATTGACCCAGATTAGCGTATCAATCGCAACCGAGCTTTCCTTGTGCATACTCATACGCACAATCGGTGACGGCTCGTCAAGCACGTGAGGGTCGTTTTTAAGAATTTCGAGAATAATTGCTCGTGCCTTTTCGTAATCAGCCGAATAGCCGATTTCAAAAACCATATCAATCCGCCGTGTCGGACTTTCCGTGTAGTTGGTGATTTTTGCGTCCGAAATTTTTCCATTTGGAATGAAAACGGTTTTTCCGTCAAAAGTGCTAATTGTTGTGTAAAGAACGCCTATAGTTTTTACTTTTCCGAGCGTACCGTCAAGCTCTATCATGTCACCAATAACAAACGGCTTTGAAAAAAGTATTATGAATCCGCCACAGAGGTTGGAAAGGCAGTTTTGCAAAGCAAGGCTGACTGCAAGTCCCGCCGCACCGAAAATCGTTATTATTGACGACATTGGAACGTTAAGCACGGAAAGTGCCATGATTATCACCACAACGTATAGCAGAACCCTGACGAGCGACACAAGAAAATTCCTCGCCGAAGCCTCGATTATTGATTTTTTCATTGCCTTTGCGGTCAGAAATGCTATCAGCCTCGAAATAACCACGCCCAGAATCAGCACAATCACCGCTGTTATCAGCGATGGCAGAATGTTACCGAAATACTTTGCCATATCCGAAAAAACACTTGAAGCCTTGTTCACTTGTTCCTGTATTGTTTCGACCGCCTGAACCGCCAAATCGGTTGCCGTGGTCGTTTCGGCGAACTCCTCGGTTGTCGCCGTTGTTATTAATTCCTCCATTTTTCTCACTCCTTCTATATATATTATAGCAGAATTATAGAAAATGTCAATTGCAGGAAGATTTTGTTAAAAAATAATTTTTTCTGAAAACTATTGCATTTTCCGAAAAAGTGTGATATAATATAGAAGATGTCCCGATAGCTCAGTAGGATAGAGCGACTGCCTCCTAAGCAGTAGG
>CAMWQJ010000096.1 GCA_947176415.1 uncultured Ruminococcus sp.
TTAATAACTGATAGGTGGATTTTTCATTGGTCGGCTTTTTTTATACCCAGTCATGGCAATATTTTTTCCGCTGTTCACGCTTTTGGAGGATTTCGGCTATCTTCCGAGAATAGCATTTAATTTAGACCATTGCTTTCGTTGTGCAAATGCCTGTGGCAAACAGGCGATAACAATGGCAATGGGATTTGGCTGTAATGCTTGCGGAGTAACTGGTTGTCGGATTATCGACTCACCACGGGAACGACTGATAGCAATAATCACAAATAATTTCGTTCCATGTAACGGACGGTTTCCGACAATAATCATGATGATAACGATGTTTTTCGTAACGTCAGGCAGTGTAATGTCAGCGGTGACACTGCTGTGTATAATACTTCTGGGCGTTTTGATGACACTTGTCGCATCAAAATTTCTGTCTCAGACCGTTTTAAAAGGCGTTCCGTCGTCGTTCACACTTGAACTCCCCCCCTATCGCCGACCGCAATTCACAAAAGTTTTAATACGTTCAATATTCGATCGTACAATATTCGTGCTTGCACGTGCGTGTACGTCTGCAATGCCGTGCGGTCTGCTGATATGGATAATGGCAAACGTCCGCATAGGCGACGGCACAATACTTTCGCAGACGGCAGATTTTCTGAACCCTTTTGCAACTCTCATGGGACTTGACGGCGTTATACTGCTTGCATTTCTGCTGGGATTTCCTGCCAATGAAATAGTAATACCTGTAATTCTTATGACATACCTTGCACAAAACAGTCTTATTGAAATTTCCGACACCGTACAAATCCACGAACTTTTAACAGAAAACGGCTGGACAATAAAAACTGCCCTGTGCATGATGATATTCACGCTTTTTCACTTTCCGTGTGCAACAACATGCATGACGATAAAAAAAGAGACCGGAAGTTACAAATGGACGTTATTAAGTATATTTCTGCCGACATTGACGGGAATAATTTTATGCATGATAATAAACGCCGTAAGCCTTATATTTTAAGAAAAGCCCGCACCTGAAAGGCAGTTACTTATAAAGAAGTATTTAGTTTTCCGGAAACATTTCATCGTAAATAGTCAGCCATTTTTCGGGGAAATAATGATTAGCGTATGCTTCAAGTTCATAGTAAATATCACCAAACATATCGTCAAAAGAATCAAACTCAACGATTTCCTGTTCAAAATCATCATAAACAAAGGGCTTGCCATTTTCTGCATTAATAAAATAGTCTCTCGGAGAAATGCCTATATTTCCAATTTGAGTCATTTTATAGCCGTCTTCGCTGTCCCAGACTTCATTCGGCATATAAATGTTTAAATCGTAATTTTCCATATGGGCATATTTTGTGAGTTTCAGCCATTCTTTGTAGTCGTCTGGAAGTGTAAATCCTGTTTTTTGCTCAAATTCTGTAATTTCTTCTTCTGTAGCAGGTGCTTCAAATTGATACGAACACCCAAGTGCTTCCAAAACCTTACACAGCTTCAAAAAGCTGTCATACCATTCAAAAATTTCTTCATTCATAAGACTTGTCATCCTTATTCAATTTTCTGGTAAATTCTGATTTATATTAATATTATACATCAAAGAAGTTGTTTTGTCAATAGAAACGCCATAGCACTTCCGACTTAAAATCAAAAGTACTATGGCTTAAACTTCTTTATGCGTATCGCTCTAAAAGCACAGACTTTATAAAAATAATTTATTCAGACATTACCGCCATATGAGCGTACAATTGCCTCAAGACCGCCTTTATATCCCGAAGCAACGGCATTGAACTTCCACTCACCGTTTCTGAAATAAAACTCCGCAACAACAAGTGCGTTTTCAATTGAAAACTCTTCCTCAAGGTCGAATTTAAGAACAGTTTCACCCGAAGTATCGAACTCATCTGCCATTTTTGCAACCCTGATATAAGCGTTGGAGACCTGTCCGAAATTCTGCCTTCTGAGTTCAGCCTCATGAATAGTAACGCATATAGCAATTTTCTTTATTTCAGATGGCAGTTTAGTAAAGTCAATAATAATAACCTCGTCGTCACCGTCGCCGTCGCCTGTGAGATTGTCGCCTGTATGAATAACCGCCCCGTCTCTGCCGTTGAGATTATTATAAAAAACAAAGTCCTCATCTTTAAGTAACTTGCCGTTGTCGCCGAGCAGAAAAGCGGAAGCGTCAAGGTCGAAATCGTAACCGCCGTCATACTTGTTTGTGTCCCAGCCAAGACCGACGAGAGCGAGTTTCAGAGACTCATCGAGAGCCACACGCTGACCTTTTTGAAGATTGATAGCCATAAAAAATTACCTCCTTAATTAAAGCAAAGGGGAAAAAAAGCTCCCCCTTGTTTTTTATTTTTTACTTATAGAGTGAGATTAATGCGTCAAGTCTGCTTGCCTCTTTGACAGGCTGACCGATAGCATTAAACTTCCATTCATTTCCCTTTCGGTAAATCTCGCCAACCACAAGTCCCGTCATGTTTGAATAATTTTCCGAAAGATTAAAACGGCATATTTCCTGATTACTGTCCATATTGACGAGTCTTATAAAAGCGTTTTCGATAAGTCCGAAATGCTGTCCTCTTGCCTTGCCGTCATAGATATTTACGACAAAAATAATCTTTCCGACCTGTGCAGGCAGTCTGCTTATATCGACCATAACCTGTTCGTCATCACCGTCGCCAGCCCCCGTAAGATTATCGCCCTGATGTACAATAGCACCGCTCGGGTGTCTTAAATTTCCGTAATATACCACACACTGCTTGATGTCATTTGAAATAATCTTTCCGTCGTTACCGCATATAATAACGGAAGCGTCACAGTCAATATCCTGTGGCTGTTGCCTAAAGAGTCCCATAAAGCCAGTGTTTTTCTTAACCTCGTCCCAGCCGAGACCGACCATAACTCTTTTGAGACCGCCACCGCCTTTTGTAAGGTCTATTTTTTGACCTTTCTGAAGATTTATGCTCATTTTATTTTCCTCCCGAGATATTCTCTGTTAATTCTGCTTTCCGCTTCTCGTAACCGCCTTGCGTACAATGTCAATCGGAATAACCATAAATGCCATAATTATACATATCAGCCATGTTTTAACATTAAGCGGTTCAACGCTGAGAAACTCTCCGCCGAATGTTACAAAAACGAACTGTATCAGCAGTAAAGCACCCATTACGATAAGGAAGTTTTTATTTCTGCCAATGTGTTCAAATACATTTATTCTTTCAGTACGTGCATTGAATCCGTTGAAAGTTATAGCCATCATGAATGTTGCAAACAATGCCGAACATAAATAAGTCGTATCTTTCGGGTCGCTTCCGAAGAGGTCACGCATAGCAGGAACGAAACGTATAACAAGACAGATTGCCGTAATATAAAGACCGCCTATTATAAACTGCACAAGCATACTTTTGCTTACAATGCTTTCATTTCGTGGAATCGGCTTGTCTTTCATATACTCTTTGAGTGCGGGTTCACTTCCGAAAGCAATAGCTGCGAGAGTATCCATAGCGAGATTTACAAGGAGCAACTGAATAACCGTCATCATAGTAGGCTCGCCAAGAAGAGGACCGATAAAGCAGGTTAATACCGCAGCCACGTTTACGGTAAGCTGGAATATAAGGAATTTTCTTATTCCCTTGAACATTGTACGTCCATAGAGAATAGCCTTTGCAATAGACGAAAAATTGTCATCAAGAATAGTAATGTCTCCTGCTTCCTTTGCAACTTCCGTACCACTGCCCATTGCAAATCCGACATCTGCCTTTTTGAGTGCAGGCGAGTCATTAACGCCGTCGCCTGTCATGCCCACGACGTATTCAAGTTCCTGTGCGCACCTTACAAGACGGCTCTTGTCGGTCGGCAACGCTCTTGCGACAACACGTAAATTCGGAATAATCTGTTTAAGTTCCTCATCAGATTTTTCATTCATTTCAGCAGACGTAAGTGCAACATCGCTTGCTTGCCTTATAAGCCCTGCTTCCTTTGCGATAGCAACGGCGGTTTCTTTTCTGTCACCTGTAACCATAACAACCTGAATGCCAGCGTTCTGAACTTCCTTTATAGCGTCGACAGCCTCTTTACGAACATTATCCCTTATGCAGAGAATGCAGACAAGTGTCAGCTCGCCCTCATCGCTGTCACCATCACGTTTTGCAACGGCAAGAAGACGCATTGAACGTCCTGCCTGTTCGTCAATATAGGCAGTAACTGCATCTTTGTTTGTCAGCGGACTGATATTTCCGTCCGAATCAGTAAACTTTGTACACCTTACAAGAAGTTTTTCAGGTGCGCCCTTAACATATGTGCAGGATTTTCCGCCGTTGCCGACGGTAACGCTTGACATTTTCTTTGTCGAATCAAACGGACTGAAATTAGTAACATCATCTTTATTTATTTTTCCCTCAGCCTTTGCATCAATGAGAAACTGCATTAAAGCACGGTCAGTGCTGTTACCGCCGATAACTTTACCGTCGCTTGCGGAAGCACTGTTGTTTACGCCTGCACCGATAACCATGTCCATGATATAATTGTCAGAAGTATCAGCGAGCTTTGAAAACTTCTTCAAATCGCCTGTAACAAATTCCACAACCGAGAGTTTACCCTCTGTTATAGTGCCTGTTTTGTCGCTGAAAAGCAGACTCAGACTTCCGGCAGTTTCAAGACCATTTATTTTTCTTACAAGGACATTGTCCTTTGACATTTTAAGACTCTGGAAAGAAAGCAGAATAGAAGTCAGCATAGGCAGACCCTCAGGCACTGCACAGACTATAATCGTAACGGCAACCGTTATAGCGTTCATTAAAAGTTTCAGCCAGCCGATAAAATCATCAGGAGTACCGCCACCGACAACCGTCTGTAATACGGTACATATAATAATGGCGATAGCACCGACATATCCGAAAGTAGAAATCTGCTTTGCGAGTTTTGAAAGTTTAACCTGTAAAGGCGTTGCACGGGTATCCTCCTGAACTTCGAGGGCAAGTTCACCAAAAAGCGTCTTGTCTCCGACAACTTTAACTTCCATGTGTGCCTCACCGCCACACACAACAGTGCCACGATAAGCATAATGTTTATTGAGTAAATCCTTTGTGTTATAGCTTTCACCGCTGTTTACAGGACGTTTTTCAGCTTCTTCGGTTTCTCCGTTGAGTGCGGCTTGGTCTACCTTTACTTCACCTTCAACGATTTCACCGTCAGCGGAAATCTTGTCGCCTGCCTGTAAATAAACAATATCACCCACAACAACGTCACTGACGTGTATTTCCGTCAGCTTGCCGTCACGTACAACTTTAGCAGTTTCCTTTGCTTCTTCTTCTTCTTTGAGAGCCGAAGCCTTGTTTTCCTGCTTGTGTTCACTGATTGAGGAAACGCCATTTGCAATGAGAATCGCAATTAGAACGCCGACGGGTTCAAACCATTCAGCTTGTCCCATAAAGCACAGCACTACCTGTACAACCAACGCCACAATTAGAATCATAATCATAGGGTCTTTGAAACCCTCAAGTATTTTTTTCCATAGCGGGTCGGGCGGAATTTGCGTCAGATTATTACTGCCATGTTTTTTACGGCTTTCTTCAACCTCTTTTGCGGACAGTCCGTTCAGATTCATAAACAAATCTCCTTTTTTAATATATTCTACGGAACGCATTTCATAATCCGCACCGTAATATTATTATACATTTT
>CAMWQJ010000097.1 GCA_947176415.1 uncultured Ruminococcus sp.
ATATAGAGATAGTCAAAAATGCACCTGTAAATAGCACAATGCCGTCTTATCCAGGTGTTGAACTGTCGCTCGGAACGGCAAGAAACGACGTTAAGTCATTGCAGATTTATCTGAACAGGATTTCAAGAAACTATCCGGCTATTCCTAAAATCCCCTCCGCTGACGGAATATTTGACACTGCTACGGAGTCGGCTGTAAAGAAATTTCAGGAAATTTTCGGACTTGAGGTTACTGGGGTTGTAAATCAGGCAACATGGAATAAGATAACATATATCTATAACAGTGTAAAACGTATTGCCGAACTTGACTCCGAGGGACTGCATATCGAGGAAATAGCCCCCGATTATGAAAATCTGAAGTTCGGAATGCAGAGCGTTGCGGTAAGTGTTCTGCAATATTACCTTGCCGTTATAGGTGCTTACTACGAGGCGGTAAGTCCTGTTGAAATTACTGGGTATTTCGGGGAAAAAACAGAAAATTCCGTTAAATCTTTCCAAAGGGTTTTCGGACTTCCGCAGACAGGAGAAATCGACCGTGCCACACGGAATGACATCTACAGGGCTTATCAGGGTATTTTGGACTCTGTACCGCCTGACTATACCGATGTCGCACTTTATCCGAATACCGTTCTCAAAGAGGGCATAACAAGTGATTATGTGCGTATTCTTCAGGAATATCTCACACTTATAAACGAGACTTATTCAAATATCCCAGCCGTCAACAATACGGGCTATTTCGGACCGCTTACGAAACAGTCGGTTATTGAATTTCAGAAACAGTTCGGAATAAATCCGACGGGAATAGTCGGGGCGGTTACTTGGGACAGAATAGCCGAGGTATATTCAGATTTGAAGTATGGATTCGACAAGCGACCCTATCAGAACCCCGGATATACAATTACTGCTGATTGAAAGGAGTTTTTTTATGCCATACACCGTTAATCAGAGGAAACAACACATAATGGAGTTGCAGACATATCTTAATGCTATTTCGTTTGTAAACGGCGGAGTGCCGAGGATAGTTCCCGACGGAATATATGGAAAAGAAACAATTGTTGCGGTGAGAAGCTTTCAGCGTGAATATAATCTTACCGAGACAGGCAATACAGACCCTGTTACGTGGAATAAAATTGTCAGCATTTACCGTTCGTATATGCACACCGAGCCTGTGGCGTACAATGTTTTTCCGTCGGCATCTTATGTGGCACATATCGGCGAAAAAGGGCAGGTTATATATGTGTTGCAGGCAATGCTGAATGATATAGGTAGTTGTTATGACAATGCCCCGAAAGTAGAAGTATGCGGAGAATATAACGCTGATACGGCAAATGCCGTGAGATTTCTTCAGCAGAGAATCGGCTTGCCACAGAGCGGAAACGTCGACAGCAAGGTGTGGAATATGATGGTAAGCTGTTGCGAACACATGAACAGTACGCTCCTCAGAGGCAAAAAAAGTTAAAAAAGTATTGAAAAATTATTGTCTGTGTTGTATAATTATCTAAAGGATTGTTATGCAAAGGAGCAGAAATATGTTAAAGAAAATAATTTTATCGGCATCGGCTGTGGCTGTGATTTCGGGTACTGTCTGCACAACGGTTTCCGCTGTGAACAGGTATTCCGCAAAAGACCTAAAAAGTCTCGGAAACGCACTTCTGTGCAGAGAAGAAATAAATCCCGAAATGGATGTTACAGGGGACAATAATGTCGACGCTTTCGACCTTACGGCTATGCGAAAGACTTTTGTACCGACTGGGGAATTTTCGGAATCTTCACACGAGGTTACAGAAGAAAACGTCAAGTATACGGGTCGCAACTATTATGACGGCAAGACCGCATGGCTTATACAAAGCGGTTCGGCGGTGGAGTTTAAGGTAAATGCAAAGTCGGCGGAAGTTACGATAAAAGGCGACGGCTCGGAGAATCATGAAGAAAAATATCGTCCGAGATATGCGGTAATCGTGGACGGCGAAGTAATTATTGACGAGTGCCTGAGTGAAAATTCAAAAACCGTAAGTCTTTTTGACGGAGAGACCGCACGCACCGCCGAAGTTAAAGTAATTCATTTATCCGAAGCAAATAACGGTGCGGTCGGCGTTTCGGAAATAAAAACCGTTTCGGATTTTGCCGTGCCTGTTGCTCCCGTGAATGAAAAAGATTTGCGAATTGAGTTTATAGGAGACTCCATAACGTGTGCGTATGGCGTTGAAGGAAAGTCCGCCTATGATAATTTCACGACCGCAACCGAGAATTTCATGAAGTCCTACGCCTATCTTACGGCGGAAAAACTCAATGCGGACTACAGTGCGGTATCGTACAGCGGTCACGGAATAATTTCAGGCTATTCCAATGACGGCGAAATAAACACCGCCAGTCTTGTTCCGCCTTATTATAAAAATTACGGCAGTATGCCGATTTACGCTAAACCGTGGGACTTTGAGAAAAAGCCGAATGACGTTGTTGTTATAAATCTCGGTACTAATGACTCTTCATATGTAAGCAAGGATTTTGATGCGAGAAAACAGGATTTTATCGACGGCTATGTTGATTTTCTCGAGACAGTCAGGTCTTGCAATCCTGATGCTTATATAATCTGCACGCTCGGAATAATGGGCGGTGAGGACGAATATATACTGATTGAGCAGGCTGTGGAGAAATTCGGCGACGACAGGACAATGTGCTATAAATCACCAATTCAAAATCAGGCGGACGGCATTGGCTCGGACTGGCACCCCTCGGAGACAACACAGCAGAAAAATGCTTATATTCTCGCCGATAAGATATGTAATGCACTCGGTATCGAGTCCGACCAGATAGGACTTGACGTTGCGTCCGATGCGGAGTACAGCATAAGATTTGACGAAAAAACAGGTGCTACCGCTTCAACGTATTTTTCAGATTATGACAAATCTTTCTGGATTAACATGGTGAACGGCGGTGCAGGCGATGACTCGATAGAGGCGGTTGTTTCGGGAATCGGTCTCAAAAAGGGTGGCAGTTATAATCTCAGCTTTGAAATATCGACCGTCAAAGGCGAAGAAATTCCCGTGATTATGAGAAGTGCCGACGGCTCGGAAGTCTACTTCAGCGATGTTTTCACGGGAACGGGCGAGAAGTCATCTTTTGAAACGGAAATTACAATGGAAAAAGACTGTCCGAATGCGGAGATAGTTTTTCAGGTGGGCGGAAAAGATTCCTATAACGTCACGCTTTATAATCTCCGTCTTGAAAAAATCAGGTAAAAAAACAAAACCGTACATATTTGGTGTACGGTTTTTTTATATATTCAGCTTTTTATTGTTGGTGCGTCCGAGAATATAGTCCGCCGAAACCTTGTAAAAATCCGCAAGAGTTGCGAGATGTCTTATAGGAAGCTCTCGCTCGCCCGTTTCATAACGTGAATATTGTGGCTGTGTTGTTTTAAGAAGTTTTGCAATATCAAATTGCTGTAAGTCCTCGTCCTCTCGTAAGTCTCTCAGACGTTGTAGATAATACACAAAAACACCCCTTTAAAACTGTTTAAAGAAACAAATTTTTTATTATTATATCACAATTTGTCTGAATTTTATTGACAATATATCCAAATAGATATATAATATTTTTACGACGTCGAAAAAAGTATAAAAAGGTGTTTATATGTCTGAAAATGCAGGAAAAAATTAAAACCGTACATATTCTGCACGGTTTTTTATATATTCAGCTTTTTATTGTTGGTGCGTCCGAGAATATAGTCCGCCGAAACCTTGTAAAAATCCGCAAGAGTTGCGAGATGTCTTATAGGCAGTTCTCGTTCGCCCGTTTCATAGAGTGAGTATTGTTGTTGTGTCGTGCATAGAAGTCTTGCGATGTCGGATTGCCTTAAATCCTCGTCTTCTCTTAAATCTTTCATGCGTTGTAAATAATACACAAAAACACCTCTTTGAAATTGTTCAAAAGAACAAAATTTTACTTATTATATCACAATTTGTCGAATTTCTATTGATTTAACATTCAAATAGATGTATAATAATATGGAAGGTGGTGATATTATGAAAAAAATCTTATCTTTTTTAGTGGCACTTGCTATGTCCGCTGTACTTTTTGCTTGCGGAGCAGAGGCAGACTATAAAAACGCTGAAAGTTTTGAATCCGCATTGAATGCTGGGGAAGACCTGACAGGAAAAATAGTTACTTTTGAAGTTGACGATTATATACCTGACAGTACATTTGGATTCAACCTTTGTGCAGGCGAGCATCTGAACTTCTGTTCCACCGACGAGCCGAAAGCAAAAAAAGGCGATGAGGTAACAGTGAAAGTTACAAGTGTAAAAAACTTTATGGGTTCTTACATAATCTATTATGAGGAAGTATAAAAAATAATATGTAAATTTTTCCTTTAAGGGCTTGCATTTTTATGAAGAATGTAGTATAATAAAAATGTCGGACAGTAAAACTGTTCTCAAAGTATAAATCAGGAGGAATTTAATTATGTTAGTTTCGGCTACAGAAATGCTTCAGAAAGCAAGAGCTGGCAAATATGCGGTTGGTCAGTTCAACATCAACAACCTTGAATGGACAAAGGCTATTCTTCTCACGGCACAGGAGTGCAATTCTCCCGTTATCCTCGGTGTTTCTGAGGGTGCAGGAAAGTATATGACAGGTTTTGAGACCGTTTCGGCTATGGTTAAGGCTATGGACGAATCACTCGGAATAACTGTTCCTGTTGCTCTTCACCTCGACCACGGCTCATATGACGGTTGTTATAAGTGCATCAAGGCAGGTTTCACATCAATCATGTTTGACGGCTCGCATTTCCCGATTGAAGAAAATGTCGCAAAGACTACAGAACTCGTAAACGTTGCACATCAGCTCGGACTTTCTATTGAAGCAGAAGTAGGTGCAATAGGCGGTGAGGAAGACGGCGTAGTAGGCAAGGGCGAATGTGCAGACCCGAATGAATGCAAGCAGATTGCAGACCTCGGCGTTGATTTCCTCGCAGCAGGTATCGGCAATATCCACGGCGTATATCCTGAAAACTGGGAGGGTCTCAGCTTTGAAACTCTCGAGGCTGTAAACAATGCAGTAGGTGAAATGCCACTCGTTCTCCACGGCGGTACGGGCATTCCCGACGATATGATTACAAAGGCTATTTCTCTCGGCGTTGCAAAGATTAATGTTAACACTGAGTGCCAGCTCGTTTTTGCAGACGCAACAAGAGGCTACATTGAGGCAGGCAAGGACAAGCAGGGCAAGGGATTTGACCCACGTAAACTTCTTGCTCCCGGTTTTGAGGCTATCAAGGCTAAAGTCAAGGAGAAAATGGAACTCTTCGGAAGCGTTGACAAGGCTTGATTCAGTTAATGCGGACACTTCGGTGTCCGTATTTTTTTGCGGACAAGTAACCGTTGGCAACGGCGTTTCATATAATGACAAGGGAAGAAAATTTTTTCCCGACAAAAAAGGAGGAATTTTTTTATGGCAACTTTTTATAATCAGGCTACTTTGTCA
>CAMWQJ010000098.1 GCA_947176415.1 uncultured Ruminococcus sp.
TTATTATAGTTTTTGTTACATGAGTTCGTATAATGTAATTTATAAGATTAAATAGTTATATAATCTCAAATAATGATATTCTCTATCATAATTGACTTTTGAAGCTATTTTTGACTATATGCCAATATAAATCCCGAAACATAGCCGATTATCGCCACGATAATATTACAACGGCAAATATTTACTGACAAACAATTGACTTTTGCGGTCTTGACAAATCAACGGCAATATGCTATAATTTAGGTGATATTTTTTACAAGGAGGAATTAACAATGAAGATAGAAACGCAGTGTCTGCACGAAGGTTATCACCCTAAAAACGGCGAGCCGAGGGTTGTGCCGATAGTTCAAAGCACTACTTACGTATACGATTCAACCGAAGAGGTCGCCTCAGTTTTTGACGACCCGACAAAGAGCCTTATTTATTCACGTTTTGAAAATCCCACCACTATGGCTATTGAAGAAAAAATAGCCAGACTTGAGGGCGGTATTGGTGCAATGTGTACAAGTTCGGGACAGTCCGCTTCCCTGCTCTCGATTCTCAATATCTGCAAAGCAGGAGACAGCATTATAAGCACTCCCGAAATTTACGGCGGTACGATAAATCTTTTTTCCTATACGCTTAAAAAGCTCGGTATTGAGTGTATATATATCGACCCGACGGCGAGTGACGAGGAAATAGAAAAGTCTTTCAAGCCAAATACAAAGGCTGTTTTCGGTGAAACAATCGCAAATCCCGCACTTTCGGTACTTGACATAGAAAAATTCGCACGCATTGCCCATAAACATAACGTTCCGCTGATTGTCGATAATACTTTTGCCACTCCGATTCTCTGCCGTCCTATCGAGTTCGGTGCTGACATCGTAATCCACTCGACGAGCAAGTATATGGACGGACACGCCGTACAGACGGGCGGTGTCATCGTCGACAGCGGTAATTTTGACTGGTCAAACGGCAATTTCCCTGAGTTTACCGAACCTGATGAATCGTATCACGGTATAAAGTACGTTGAAACCTACGGCAAGTCTGCGTATATCGTCAAGGCAAGAATGCAACTCATGCGTGACTTCGGCTGTTATCCGTCCGCACACTCTTCTTTTCTGCTGAATCTCGGTCTTGAAACTCTCGCCGTCAGAATGAAGCAGTATTGCGAGAATGCAATGAAAGTTGCGGAATATTTCGAGAAATCGGACAAAGTAGAATCCGTTACATACCCTGGGCTTAAATCGGACAGAAGCTATAATCTCGCACAAAAATATCTCAGCGGTTGCAGTGGCGTAATCTCGTTTGTAATAAAGGGCGGTCGTCCGAATGCCATAAAATTCATGGACAGCCTTAAACTCGCCTCAAACGAAGTACACGTAGCAGATATAAGAACGTGTGTTCTCCACCCTGCAAGCGAAACGCACAGACAGCTTACCGAAGAACAGCTTATACTTGCGGGCATAGACGGCGGTATGATAAGATTTTCATGCGGACTTGAAAACGTTGACGACATAATCGCCGACATCGAACAGGCTTTTGCAAATATAGACTAAATATAAAATGCGGTTGTCTTTTTCGGACAGCCGTTTTTTTGCACTTGACGTATCCGAAAAAATATGCTATTATATATCAGGACGATTTTTTTAAATCAAGTGCTATCTTATCACGAAAGGATTTTTAAATGAATTTTAATGAACTGAATTTATCACAGGAGGTTATTCAGGCAATCGACGAACTCGGTTTCACGGAGATGACGGAAATACAGGAGCAGAGCATTCCCCTGCTCCTTGAGGGTCGGGACGTAATAGGACGTTCAAATACAGGCACGGGAAAAACCCTTGCTTTCGGCGTTCCTGCGGTCGAGAGCATAACCGAAAACGACAGAAAAAACGTTGCTGTAATGATACTCTGTCCGACAAGAGAGCTTGCAATGCAGGCAGAAGAAGAGATAAAAAAATTCTCGAAATTCAAAAGGTCTGTAAAGTCCGTCTCGGTTTACGGCGGTGCAAGCATGGAAAAGCAGATACATGAACTTAAAAGGGGTGCTAATATCGTTATCGGCACTCCGGGGCGTATCCTCGACCACATGAGGCGTAAAACGCTCAAACTCAACGGTCTGAGGTGCGTTATTCTCGACGAGGCGGACGAAATGCTGGACATGGGATTCAGAGAGGATATAGAAACTATTCTTTCCGAAGCACCTGAAGAAAGGCAGACCGTTCTTTTTTCCGCAACAATGCCCTCCGCTATCCTCGCAATAACTGAAAAATATCAGAAAGACCCCGTACAGATAAAAATAAAATCTCCGCAGAAAACTGTTGAGCTGATAGAACAGTTTTATTTTGAAGTTGCAATGGGCAGAAAAACCGATGCACTAAAACTTCTTCTTTCCGCCTACTCCCCTGCCTCGTCAATGGTTTTCTGCAACACGAAAAAAATGGTTGACGAACTCACAGAAGAACTCATCAAATCGGGTTTCAGAGCCTCAGGCATTCACGGCGATATGAAACAGGCACAGCGTACACAGGTTATGAACGGTTTTAAAAATCGTTCTGTTGAGATTCTTGTTGCAACGGACGTGGCAGCAAGGGGAATAGATGTAAGCGGTATTGACGCAGTTTTCAACTATGATTTGCCACAGGATAACGAATACTACATACACCGAATAGGACGTACAGGCAGGGCAGGACATATGGGTACAGCCTATACCCTCATCAGCGGTAGGAGACAGTTTCATGCACTGAAAGACATCGCAAAATACACAAAAGCCGATATAAAGGAAAAAGCCCTCCCACAGCGTGCGGAAATAGTTGAAATGAAAAAACAAAGCCTGACGGAAAAAATCTGCGATTCTGACAATATATCACCAGAGGCATATAAAATCCTCGACAGACTCGCAGAAAAGGGCATTGATTACCGTGAGGCAGGTGCAAGGCTTATATCTGAAAAACTCAACGCCGAGCTTGAATCCCTCCCCGAATTTGATATGCCGAGACCTCTTGCAAAAGGTCGTAAAAATTCGGTCGGCACTGTTAAAGTTGACATCAATATAGGAAGAAACAAGAGAATCGCTCCTAATTTCATTCTCGGTGCTTTGGTTGACGCTACAGGTATGTCGGGACGTGATTTCGGAAAGATTGATATTTTTGACACACACACGACAGTGGAAATCCCCGAAGCAGAAAAGGACTATATCCTTGAAAGCGTCAATCCCATGAAGATAAACGGCAATAAGGTTGAAGTAAAGCTATTCACGGGAAATATACCTGTTGTAAGGGGAAAACGTCCCGAAACGGACAGAAAGAAATTTGACAGGAGAAAGTCGGCATACGGCAGGCGGAGCAAAGCCGACGTTTACAGCGACTACATTCCCGAACGCAGAAAACGCACAAAGAAGAGAAAAGGGTGATTAAATGAACAACAACAATAAAACCACGGCAAAGAGACTGGCGGTGCTTGCGGTTGCCGTTCTTATGGTTCTGGGAGCGATAATTCTTCCCTTTCTTTGATATTATTCATGATGACGGGTTTCTGTAAACCCGTCATCTTTAAAAAATGGCTATATTCAGCCAAAAACAAGCAATTTCAGAATGATATGATGACGGGTTGACACCGTTTTTATAAAACCTTTATAAAAAATTTTTTTCATACGAAAGGGTTTATAAATAGCTTAAAACCCGTCACCACTATATTGAAAAAATACTATTTTTCGGCTATAAACAGGGGAAAACCAGCGGTGACGAGTTTATATAAACCCGTCATAATGTCTGATTGAAATATAGTCAGGTGCAGTTCCGAGCGACTGCACTTTTTTTTATATCCGCTACACATTGCGACATATTTCGCAGAAAGTCTGCATTATAATAATATAAGACAAGTTGCGGAACATAAGGAGGTGCATAGTGCAGACTATTTATATAGATGTTTTAATAATACTGAACATATATGTGAATTATTTTCTTCTCCGCATGACATCAGCTATAACCCATTCTCCGCTACGCACGGTCAGGTGCATTTTTTCGGCAATATACGGAAGTTTATTCTCCCTGCTGATACTTTTTCCGCAGTTGAACGCTTTTGTAAATCTGCTGATAAGAATTTTTGTTGCCGTGACTATAGTAACAATCGCTTTCGGATTTCAGGGGAAAAAGCGACTTTTTCTGAATACTTCTGCTTTTTTTTCGGCAAACTTCATACTTGCGGGGACGGTTTACGGCGTTTACACATGGCTGAAACCCGATTTTGTCCGCTTCAATAATTCATATTTTTACATAGACTTTTCACTTCTGCTTCTTGTCATAACAACCGCCGTGATGTACGCAATCGTGCGGATTATAGGGAATTTTTCCGACCGCACCCCCGAGGGAACGGACTGCTACAGCGTTTCCGTAAAATACGGCGGAAAGACTGTCACGCTCGACGGTCTCGCCGATACGGGAAATTCTCTCACGGACTTTTTTTCAGGCTGTCCGGTAATCGTCTGCGGAAAAAAGTTTTTCGGCGATATTCACGGAAAAACGCTCCCTAAAGGTTTCCGCCTGCTCCCCTGCTCCACGGTTTCTTCGGACGGACTGATTCCTGTGTTCCGCCCCGACGAAGTGGTTATTTTTAACCGTCTCAACGGCGAGCGAAAACCCGTAAACGTCTTAATCGGTCTCGGCGGAAATTCGGAAAAGGCTATTTTCAATCCGAAAATTTTAAAAAGATAATACAAACAGAACAGGAGAAAACACAATGAATATCTTTAAACTTATTCTCGAAAAATTCAGGGACATTCTCGGCAGTGACATTTTTTACATCAACGGCTCGGACACTCTCCCTCCCCCGCTCACTCGTCAGGAAGAAGAGGAAGTTTTCAGGGGGCTTACCGAAAACGACCCTCAGGCTCGTGACAGGCTTATCGTCCATAATTTACGGCTCGTCGTCTACATAGCGAAAAAGTTCGAGTCAACGGGCATAGGTCTCGAAGATTTGGTTTCTATCGGAACTGTGGGACTTATCAAGGCAGTAAATACTTTCTGTCCGACAAAGAAAATAAAGCTCGCCACATATGCCTCACGTTGCATTGAAAACGAAATACTTATGTTTCTCCGCAAGTCCTCGCAGTACCGAAATGACCTTTCCATTGACGAACCGCTTAACATCGACTACGACGGAAACGAGCTTTTGCTTTCGGACGTTCTCGGCACAGAGGACGATATAGTAAACAAGGGTATCGAGTCTGAGGCGGAGAGGGAAATTTTGCTTAATGCCGTTGCAGAACTCGGCGACAGGGAGCGTGAAATAATGGAAATGCGTTTCGGACTTGTCGACGGCAAGGAAAAAACACAGAAAGAAGTTGCCGAGCAGATAGGAATTTCCCAGTCCTACATCTCACGGCTCGAAAAGAAAATAATCAGGAAACTACGCATAAAACTTGAAAGTATAACCTGACGTGATTCCCCCGAAATAAAAAACGGGGGAATTTTTTATTTGCAATATTTCATGATATATGAT
>CAMWQJ010000099.1 GCA_947176415.1 uncultured Ruminococcus sp.
ATGTAGTATAATAGTATAAATCCTGTTTTTCGGGAACTATATCAAAAAAGGAGTTTTTTGCAAATGAGTATTAAAATCGGATTTATCGGTGCTGGTAATATGGGTACTGCCATAATGAAAGGCATTTCCTCGTCAGCCGTTTCGGAAAATGTAAGTCTGTACGCTTTCGACCCAAGCAGTGAAAAAGTCGAGAGTCTGGCGGATTACGGCGTTAAAGCCTGTGCGGACGAAAAAGAACTTGTCAGCGAATGCAAGTATATTTTCCTTGCCATAAAGCCACAGATTGTGGACGGCGTGCTTGATACAATCGCACCTGCTGTCACGGAAGAAAAAGTTATCATATCAATTATGGCAGGAATCGACGACAGCTATATATGCGGAAAGACGATTCCGAATGCCAAGGTTATCCTTGTCATGCCAAATACTCCCCTCCTTGTCGGCGAAGGGGCTTCGGCACTCTCTCACAATGAGAATGTCTCGGAGGAAGAGTTTGAAACTGTACTTAATATTTTCAGGCTGTGCGGTAAAGCCTCTGTCATCTCAAAGGACAAAATGAAAGAAATTATCGCAATAAACGGCAGTAGTCCTGCATTTATCTATCTCTTTGCAAAGGGTTTTATTGACTATGCCGAGGGTGCTGGAATTGACAGGCAGTCCGCAACGGAGCTTTTCGCACAAAGTTTAATCGGCTCGGCAAATATGATTACCGATTCAGGCTATACAATCGACGAACTTATAAAAATGGTGTCCTCCCCCGGAGGTACTACACTCGCAGGACTGGACAGGCTTTATGAGGGAAATCTGACGGATACTGTTAAAAACTGCTGTGAAAGCTGTACAAAGAGGGCTTACGAACTTTCAAAATGACGTTCTAATGCGGACGCTCACTGCATATCCTTTCTTAAAAGGAAAGGAATGAACACAAATGAAACACCTTAACAACTCGGAAACCAAAAAAAGAAACATGGGATTTTTTCTGATGTATACGGCTGTGGCGGTCGGAATAATAGGCGGTGCTGTGTATGCCGTAAAAAACTCGGCAGAAAGTCCGCTTGTACATCAGTATTTTCTTCCCTCTCACTGCGGAAACACTCTTTATCAGGTATTTAAAAATACTTTTCTTTCACTCGCCGTATTTATTATAGTTGCTTTTTTTATGGGAATATCCGCTTCGGGACAGCCTGTGGGCGTGGCAATGCTTATATACCGTGGTTTCGGCATAGGTGCTTCCGTCTCGGCGGAATATCTCGGCAAGGGAGCAAACGCTCTTCCGTCCGTAGCCGTTCTCATGCTCCCCGAGTGCATGACCGCAGTTATAATATCCGTGCTTGCTGTGAGGGAAATTTTCCGCTCCGCAAACTCGCTTTTTGTGTATCTTATACAGGGAAGTCCGCACAATAACAATGAAAATAATTTCAGGCTGTATTGTCTGAAATTTTCCGTACTTATCGCAATTTCTGCCGTAATCTCGGTTATTACAGCTATATTAAACTACATCTTCTCAGGACTGAGATAACGGCTTTTTTCAAAAAAACGGAGGATTTTTAAAATTGTCAATGTTTTCAAAATTTTCAAACGACTTTGAATCCAGAGGCTCGGGAATCGCAAAAAACGCTCCGAAGAAAAAAGGACTAATGCTTTTCTTTGAGATTTTTATAAGAAAATTCTGGAAGTTATTACAGGTAAATATGCTTTACACTGTTTTTTTTATACCGCTGTTAATTATTCTTGTCGCAATAAGTTTTATTTATGAAAATATGCCCGTCGCACTGACTTTATGCGGAATAATGCTCGTGCTTTTCGTGGCGACTATAGGTCCTGCAACTGCCGGAATGACTAAAGTCATGCGTAACTATGTCCTCGAAAAACACTCGTTTATCGTCCACGACTTTTTCAGGGCTTTTAAAGCGAATTTCAAAAAAGCCTCGCTTATCGGATTCATTGACTGCTTTATCATGCTTTCGGTCTATGCGTCATTCGTGGTCTATCCGATTCTTGCGAAACAGTCAGGCACAAAACTTATGTATATACCTATGGTTATAACACTGAGCCTTGCAATAGTCGTCATGATGATGAATTATTATATATATCTGATGCTTATTGCAACCAATCTTTCTTTTAAGAACCTTGTGAAAAATTCATTTGCCCTCGCTTTTGTCGCAATGAAAAACAACATTATAACATTTGCTGTAAATGCCGTTGTAATCGTCGGAATGGCTCTTCTTTATATCTATATGCGTTATCTTTTCTTTATGCTTATTCCGTTTGTCCCGTCGGCTTTTCTGTGTTTCGTGACCTGCTTCAACAGCTATCCCGTAATTCAGAAATATGTTATAAATCCATATTACGCAAGCATGGGAAAAATCAATCCCGAACTTGTAAACGAAACGCCTTCCGACGACATCAGTGAAGAAGTTATCTGCGAGGATATGGGCGGTAAGGAAAAACCTATAGGCAAGCGTAAAAAAACAAAGGGCAGAAGAATTTCATAAAAAACAAGAGGACTGTTTTTTTAAAAAGACAGTCCTTTTAAATGGCATTTATTACCGTGATTAATGCCTTTTTTCAGGGGCAATAATAACAATATACTTCAAAAATCAGGAGATATTGTTATGGCTTATAATAAAGTTGTAATTTCGGGAATAAATACCGCTGAACTTACGGTTATGAAAGAAGAGGAGAAAATAGCTCTCCTCAGAGAAATAAAGGAAACAAACAGCAAACAGGCAAGAGACCGTCTCATCAAGGGAAATTTACGGCTCGTCCTAAGCGTTATTCAGAAATTCACGGGACGGGGAGAAGATATTGACGACCTCTTTCAGATTGGCGTCATGGGTCTGATTAAGGCAATAAATAATTTTGACCTGTCAAAAGAAGTCAGATTTTCCACCTACTGCGTACCCATGATTAGCGGTGAACTCCGCCGTCATCTCAGAGACTACAGTCAGATAAAAGTAAGCCGTTCACTCAGAGACCTTGCATATAAAGCTGTTCAGGCAAAGGAACGCCTTACCATATCACTTCAACGTGAGCCGAATATCGAGGAAATAGCCAAGGAAATAGGCGAAAAACGGGCGGACGTTGTTATTGCTCTCGAAAGCATAAGCGACCCCGTATCGCTTTATGAGCCTGTCTATTCGGACTCGGAAGACAATCTATATGTGATAGACCAGATTGGCGACAGAAACGACGTTGACAGTCATCTTGATGAGCTTTTCATACGTGACGCAATACGCAGTCTCGGCGAGCGTGAGAAGAATATTTTATATCTGCGGTTTTTCAAGGGTAAAACTCAGGTTGAAGTTGCTGGGGAAATAGGCATTTCACAGGCACAGGTCTCACGTCTTGAAAAAAGTGCAATAAACAGGATAAAGGACAGCGTATGACATATTACGATTTTTTTCATCGTTTTGCTTGACTTTTTCCGCCTGATGTATTACAATAATAATATCAATTAATTTTGTGGAGTGTGTTTTTTAATGAGCAGGAAAAAAGTTTTTTTTTCAAAGTTGAAGAAGTCTACAATAATAACTCTTGTATCGTGCGGAACTTTTGTTGTCGCAACGTTCTGCGGTCTGCTGATTCTTACGAAATTTCCTATTGAACCGCCTGAAAAAATGACGGCAACCCTCGGACGAAGAAGCACATACGAACTCAATTCGGCATACTCCACAACTCAGGCGGTAACGGTTACCACGGAATCAACCACAACGACCGCACAGACAACTTCAAAAGAAACAACCCACACGGATTTTGTTATAACAGTCACAATGGGTAAGGGTTTCAGCGAGGATTACGGCAACTATGGCTACACCCCCTATCTCGACGACGCAATGCAGGAGACAGGAACAACACCGACAGTAACAATAACTGACAATGATGATTATGACGAAAATTATTTTAACGATTATTCATATTGATTTTTTCAGAAAAGGAGAATCTATTAACAAACTATGAAAAATCAGATTGATATGACAAACGGTTCTATCGGCGACAAACTTATAAAATATGCCGTTCCGCTTGCAATGACGGGCATACTCCAACAGCTTTTCAACGCAACTGACCTCGCTGTTGTCGGGCGTTTTTCGGGTAAATCGGCTATGGCGGGGGTCGGCGGTAACGCTCCCGTCATTGGTCTGCTTGTAAATCTTTTTGTCGGAATTTCGCTCGGCAGTAACGTTGTAATCGCAAAAGCTATCGGTCAGAAAAAACAGAAAAATATCTCAGATGCCGTACATACTTCAATTATCCTTGCTGTTATCGGCGGTCTGATAGTGGCTGTTTTAGGGGAAATTCTCGCCTCCTCAATAGTCAGGGTTCTTGACGTTCCCGACGAAGTTTTTCCTATGGCGGTAAAATATCTGCGGATTTATCTACTCGGAATGCCTGTGATTCTGCTTTATAACTTCGAGTCGGCAATTTTCAGAAGTTGCGGAAATACAAAAACTCCCCTGATAGCACTTGTGATTTCGGGGGCGGTAAATATCGTGCTTAATCTGTTTTTCGTCGCACTCCTCGGAATGAACGTCGACGGCGTGGCAACGGCTACGGTTATTTCAAATTTCATAAGCTCGGCTATCCTGTTTTTTGCACTCATGAAAACAGACCTCGAAATAAAAGTAAGTCCGAAAAAACTGAAAATCAGCAGAAATATTCTTGTTAATATTCTGAAAATCGGCGTGCCGTCGGGCATTCAGGGCATGATTTTTTCTTTTGCAAATATAGTTATACAATCGGCGGTAAACAGTCTTGGCACAACCGTCATGGCGTCTTCCTCGGCTGGCTATAATCTCGAAATATTCGCCTACTATGTCATGAACTCCTTTAATCAGACCTGTACAACTTTTGTCAGCCAGAACTACGGTGCGGGCAAGGACGACAGATGTCGAAAAACCCTAAAACTCTGCCTTATACAGTGCATTTCCTCAACCGCTGTCGTGTGCGGTATGATTCTTATTTTCGGCAAACCTCTGCTACATATATTCAACGACGACCCCGAAGTAATCAAAATAGGCTATACAAGGCTCTGCTACATATTTTTCGCCTATGCATTCAGCTTTGCACAGGAAGTGCTTTCGGGCTATCTGCGTGGCTACGGAGTTTCATTTATCCCTGCGATATGCTCGGTTGTCGGCATTTGCGGAGTGCGACTGGTGTGGATTTTCACAGTTTTTGAAAAGTCGCCGTCTTTCACGACAATCATGCAGGTTTACCCGATAAGCCTTGGAATAACGTCCCTCGCAATCCTGATAATGACGCTGGTTATAAAGCCCTCAAAACGATATTCGCTCGCCAGAAAATCAGCATAAACCGCAAAAACTCCGTTTTAAAGATGAGTATTCATAAAGAAGTTTTCGCCATAGCACTTATGATTTTCATTCAAAAGTGCTATGGCGTTTCTATTGACAATGTAACAGCTTTGATGTATAATTATTACAAAGATAAATTG
>CAMWQJ010000100.1 GCA_947176415.1 uncultured Ruminococcus sp.
ATTTGTATTTTTGTCTGACATAATTCAGCCTCCTTTGCTATATACATTTTATCATAAAAGGAAAAAATATTCAAGTTTTTTTGTAAAATCGGTAAAATTTTCAGACAATACACTAATTTTAATACCACTTTTTAGTGCATATTGCCATATTTTATAAAGCTTTTGACTTTTTGTACTGTTAAAATGCACACATGAATATTCATTCAGATGTTTTTGTGGCATCTTATTCCGATAACTGTTATATCATCGGAATGTACAGTCGGATTGAATACATCAGCCTTTGCACATATCTCGTCAACTATATTTTTTATGTCATCGGTACGGAGAAGAAGTTCCTTTATAAAGCGGTACTCATTTTCACTTATTCCGTCCGAAAACATTATTATTATGTCTCCTGCCTCAAAATCACAGACCGACTCAAAAAGCTCCGCACGGTTATAAATGCCTATCGGAAAAGTAGGTGCAGTTATTTTTCTTATCGTGTTCCGGTGACGGATAAGCGTTGCCGAAGCACCTGACTTCATAACCGTAAGTCCGCAGGTATCAAGGTCAATACACATGGCATCAAGCGTTGCAAAAGTCTCCTCAGGCGATTTATTCACCATAACAGAATTTATAATCCTAACTGCCGTCCTGTATTCCGTTCCGCTGTTGATAAGCCTTCTGAACATCTGAACAACCATTCTTGACTCCACGGAAGCGTTTTTGCCATTGCCCATTCCGTCAGAAATGATGACATAAGATTTTCCCGTACCGTCGTTGAAAACCGCCGACGTATCGCCATTTTCGCCCGATATATCCGCACAAAGCGACGAAGTATATACTTCAAGTCTGTACTCTGGTTTCTCAAAAAATCTTATTCTTGTCTTTTCGTCCGAACTAACGGGCAAAGATTCTTCGAGATTTATTTTGAGTTCGTCGGCTATTAAATCTCTCACTCTCGTGAAATTTTCGGGTGCGTTGCTGATGTTAAAATAAATCTCGATGTGCAGACGGTTTTTGTCATTATAATAGGCGATTACGTCGGACGGAAAAAACCCGAATTTGTTAAGTTTATTTATAACAATCTTGCTTATCGGTGCGGAATATCTTATTTCGGGACGTACGCCTACAGAAAGCGTTATTTCCTCCATAGTCCTGAACTGTTCTGACAGAATTGTCATGTTTTCGGCATTTCTTATTTCACGCCTTTTCGCCTCGGCTTTTTCAATTGCGTTTTTTCTGAAAAAAGCGACAAGCCCGTCCCTGTAAAGACAGTCTTTCAGCTCGTATGGAAAACTTTCGGCAGAAAATTCGTTCATGGCGGACAGGCGGTTAAAGCCTGATTTTGTGGCGGAGTAGTTGTTTTTCCAGCACTCGCTTTTTCTTCTGCACTCAATGCAAACGGCATTTATAACTTCCTTGGCGGTTATGTTTCTGATGTTGTTTCGTGTAAGAACTTCGGATATTTTTTCTGACTCACTACGTACACAACGCATGGTTGCCGAAAGAAAGTCAGACCTTGCGGATATTATATCGGGAAGTGCGGAAACATAGTCGCTTCCCGTTGCAATCCACTTGTCCGAATAGGCAGGCGAAATCACAATAAAAAGCATAGCACCGCAAATTATATCAATCATGCTGTAAATGCTGTTTTCCGTTATTCCCGTAAGAACCATAAGAGTGAAGTTTATCCCGACGAAACAGAGCGAGGCGGTTGTGTTTTTCAGCCTGTTCATGTAGCCTGTGAGAAGAGCCGTTGCAGGAAGGAGTACAACCGACATACCGCAGTCCATTGACGAAAGAAAAGCTCCGCAGGCGGTAAGCGAACCGCATATAACGCCTCCTGTATGGCGGTAATAATAAGCCCCCGTAAGCGTTACGGTTATGCCTGAAATGAGTCCTATATTTATATAAGGGATATCGAGCGAACACAGCGAGGCTATAAAGACCGTATAGACAATTGCGTATGCACAGCCGTCCGATGTGGAAAAATCAAGTACAAAACGCTTTTTCAGCCCCGAAAGTATACACGACAGCGAGTAAGAAGTGAAGCCTGCAAGTCCGCCGTAAAATATGTAGAAAATAAGTTTATAGGGAATCTCCCCGATAAGTGCGGAAACAGCCATTCCCGAAACGAATACGCCAAGAGCCGTAATAAAGCCGTTTATCTTAGGGTCATTTCTCGGCTCGTAGAACATCTTTGCAATCACAATAAGAACCATTGCCGATATTTTGACGATATTACGCCCGACACTTTTTCCTGCAATGCAGTGAATAAGACTTCCGACAAGCACCGCCGAGGATTCAGGCAAGGGCAAAGCCCCCGAAACTGAAATATCCGCAAATGATGCAACGCCAGCCATATCCGTTCCTGAAAAGACAAATCCCATGACAAAAGAAACCGCAAGGCTTATAAGAGTAACAACGGGATTAGTTTTGTTTGTTTTTTTAATCTTTTTCAATCACTATCACCAACCTGTTTCAGATATGATAATTATAACATCAGGTCGTAGTGAAAAATATCATATCGTGACAGATGATACATGATTTTTATGTGTTTTTGCGGATTATCTGGACTTAATCTGTCCTTTTATGTCATGTCCGTTTATCCTGTCGATTTCCTCACGCACGGATTTTTCTGCCATTATATATCTCGAGAGTAACTCCCTTGCTGATATTCTCATAGCACCGTTGCCGAGTATTACAGCCTGCTCCGTTCCATCGGAGGTCGCAACCCTTACTCTATGTTTTTCCGAAAGTTCGTGGGAGAGCTTTTCTATATATGTATCGGCTGTTTCATGTTCCTTTGTGTAGACAGCCTTTACATTTCCGTGATTTTCAGTCTCACGGCAATTTCCGCTTACCCTGTACGCATCAAAAACAATTATAATCTCGTATCCTGTATATCCCTGATATGATGACATCATTCCGACAAGTTCCGCCCTCGCCGAATCAAGACTTTTTTCTGCGGTTTTTCTGAGATTGTCCCACGCAAATATAATATTGTAGCCGTCAACAAGAAGATAGTCAGGCGGTTCATAAACACGCCGTTTTGCAGTTGTTTGAGTTATGTTTACAGCTTTCGTCTTTTTAAACGCTTTCCGTGGGTCTCGGTTTATTTTTCCGTAGGTGCGTTCAAAAATCTGCAACAATTCTTCTTCCGAAACGTCTTTTTTCACCGGCTTATAAGTATAATTTTTTTTTTCGGGAACTTCCGTGCCGTCGGCGAAGTCCGACGATGTGTGCATATACTGTGGTACGTCGTACCACCTTACCGAATGCCCTGCACCGTGCGAGCAGAATACAGAGTCCGCCGTATTTTCAATATCGCCGTCGCAGTCGTAGCCGAAAGACTTTATTACCTCGTCGGCATTGTGGCACTCACGATAGCCCCCTGCTATGCAGACGATCCGACCTCTGCCCCTCGTGTAGCCTGTTACTTCATGCTGATAGTTATTCATTTCAGAAACAGGTGCAAATCCTCTTATAACCGACATTACACCGCTTGTTTCGGGAGAATCAAAGTCAGCTGACATACGCTGTAAATCGGCAATTGCACGCCCTGTATTTTCGGACGGCACTTCAAGTTCATACTGATAGAAAGGCTCTAAAAGCACACTCTCCGCACTTCTCAGTCCCTGACGTACAGCCCTGTACGTAGCCTGCCGAAAGTCTCCGCCCTCTGTATGTTTGAGATGAGCTTTTCCCGTGAGAAGAGTTATTTTCAAATCGGTTACGGGCGAGCCTGTCAAAACTCCCCTGTAGACTTTTTCAGCGAGATGAGTTAAAATAAGCCTCTGCCAGTTGCGGTCTAAAATATCCTCACTGCACGACGAATCAAAGATAAGTCCGCTATTTCGTTCAAGCGGTTCAAGCAGAAGACGGACTTCCGCATAATGCCTGAGTGGTTCATAATGTCCCATGCCCTCGACGGTGTTTTTTATCGTCTCACGATATGTAACCGCACCGTCCTCAAAAGTCACATCATACCCGAATTTTCGCTTTATAATCTGTGTAAGCACTTCGGTCTGAATCGCTCCCATAAGCTGAATGTGTATACTTCTGCTGTATCTGTTCCAGATAACGTGCAACTGTGGGTCGGTATCCTCAATCATGCGGAAATTTTCCATAGCCTCGTGTGCGTTCACGTCAGGCGGAATATTCACTCTGTAGGACATTACAGGCTCAAAGAAATTTCCTGTTGTATTTTTTTCCGTACCTAAACCCTGTCCTGAAAAAGTCCCCGACAAGCCCGTTACAGCACATACATCACCCGACTCGGCACTGTCGGCTGTGCGGAACTTCTCGCCGTTGCAGAAACGTATTGAATTTATTTTTGAAACTGTAATATTTCCATCACCGTCGGCATATTCGAGACTGTCTTTAACACTGATTTTTCCGCCTGTGATTTTCATATGTGTAAGGCGGTTTCCTTTTGCGTCGTACGATATTTTGTAAACTTTCGCACTAAAAACGCTTTTATAGTCGGTCTGCTGTGTAAATCTGTCGATAACGGCAACAAAATTTTCTATGCCGTCCATGCGGAGTGCAGAGCCGAAAAGACAAGGAAATATTTTTCTTGCGGAAACGGCGTTTATAATGTCGCCGTCTGAAATAATTCCGCCCTCAATATATTTTTCCATAAGTTTTTCGTCACACATTGCGGAATTTTCCTGTATATCGGAATCGCTTCCCGAAAAATCCGCACAGAAAGGTGAAAGATGTTTCTGAATGTTATCAAGTATAAAGTTTTTATCAAATCCCGCCAAATCGGTCTTGTTGACGAAGATAAATACAGGAATGCCATATTTTTCAAGCATTTTCCACAGTGAAGCCGTATGACTCTGCACTCCGTCCGTACCGCTTATCACAAGCACCGCATAATCAATAACCTGCATAGTTCTTTCAGTTTCGGCGGAGAAATCGGCGTGTCCGGGGGTATCAAGCAGAAAAAAATGCGAATTTCCGTAAACAAAATCCGCCTGATGTGAAAATACAGTTATTCCCCTGTCACGCTCCGTAACATCAGTGTCAAGCGAGGAAGTCCCATTGTCCACACGTCCGAAAGTCCTGACAGCACCTGTTTTATATAGAATAGCTTCGGAAAGGGTTGTTTTTCCCGAATCAACGTGGGCAGTTATTCCAAGAGTTATTTTTTTCATTAAATCACCTCGTTTCAGTCTTAATTTTCACCCGATAAAATATTTCTGAATATAATATAAAAAATTCAGGGGGTTGGAATAAATGAAGAGAAGAAAACCGAAAATATTCAGGATAAAAAGCAGGA
>CAMWQJ010000101.1 GCA_947176415.1 uncultured Ruminococcus sp.
TTCTCACGGAACGTCACATTAACACCGTTTAGAGCCGTCACAGCATTTTCGCCGTTTCCGTACTGCTTGAAAACGTCTTTTAGTTGAAGCATTAGTTCACCCTTTCAGAAAATGAAAACGAATTTTACCAACTATGTTTATTGTATCAGCTTATTTGCTTCTTGTCAATAATTTCCTTGAAATTTTCACTCAATTCACACAAGTCGGACACATTAAGGTCTGAAAATCATTTCATTCCATATTTTTCAAGAAGATTCTGTATTTTCTCGTGGGGGTCGATTATCTTGCTTATTGAAACATCATGATTGATAGCTTCGATAAAATAAGCGATATACTTTGAAACGTCAACCTCGTGAAACCACGGACGGCTCAGGAGTTCGGGAGTTCTGTAAGTAAGATTTGTGCCGAAAACGCCGTCAATTATGCCATTCTCGTAAGCCTTGTCGAACTTTTCAAGACCGTTGGTAAAGATAGCATATGTGGCATAAGTAAAGATTCTGCCCGCTTTTTTCTGCTTGAGGGCATAAGCGAGGTCGAGCATGGACTCACCCGAAGAAATAATGTCGTCGGCAACGAAAACGTCCTTACCCTCGACCGAGTTTCCGAGATATTCGTGTGCAATAATCGGATTTCTGCCGTTAACGATAGTGGAATAGTCACGCCTTTTGTAGAACATTCCCATTTCAACGCCGAGAACGGAAGCGTAGTACATATTGCGGTTTAGTGCACCCTCATCGGGACTTACAATCATGAACTTGTCCTTTGAACAGTCGATATCCTTTATATCCCTAAACATAGTTTTAAGCACCTGATAAGTCGGCATAACGTTGTCAAATCCCATAAGAGGCACGGCGTTCTGTACCCTCGGGTCGTGTGCATCGAAAGTTACGATATTTGAAACGCCCATAGCCTCAAGTTCCTGCAATGCACATGCACAGTCAAGGGATTCACGGTAACTTCTCCTGTGCTGTCTGCCACCGTAGAGATTCGGCATAATTACTGTTATGCGGTGTGCCTTACCGCTGGCAGCCTGAATAATCCTCTTTAGGTCTTGAAAATGGTCGTCCGGAGACATGGCATTTTCCTTGCCGAAGTAATTATATTTTATGCTATAATTTCCGACATCGACGATGATAAAAAGGTCCTTGCCACGTACGGTTGACTTTATAAGACCCTTTCCGTCGCCTGAAGAAAATCTCGGGCATTCACTTTCAATAAGGAATGTGTCTACATCATTTCCGTGCCACCCAACAAGATAATCGTTGATTTTCGCACCTATTTCCCTGACACTCTCCATAGCGATAACGCCGACAGGTGCGACGTTTGGTTGGCTGAATAAACTTTCATTTGAAGCAGTCATAAACTCTTTCCTTTCAGTTATATTTTTTTACTTACAGAAATTTTCAATATAGCTCTCTATATCTTTTGCGATAATTTTTTTTGCAACTTCCGCACCCTCAACTTCATTGACAGCCGTCGTCTTGTGTTCAAGTTCCTTGTAAACGGTAAAAAAATGGCTCATCTCGTCAAAAATATGCTTCGGAATCTGGTCGATATCCTTATACATATTATAATTAGGGTCGTCAAACGGAATGGCAAGAATCTTGTCATCGTGGTGACCGTTGTCAAGCATTCTGATAACGCCGACGGGATAGCACTTCACAAGAGTAAGCGGTATAAGCCTTTCTGAACAGAGGACAAGCACGTCGAGGGGGTCGTTGTCGTCTGAATAAGTTCTCGGAATAAAGCCGTAATTTGCAGGATAATGAGTTGATGTATGAAGAATCCTGTCCATTTTTATAAGACCTGTTTCCTTATCGAGTTCATATTTTATCTTACTGCCCTTGCCTATTTCTATAACTGCATAGAAATGCTCGGGGCTGATTCTCTTGGGACTGATTTTATGCCAGATATTCATAATTACCTCCAATGTCATACATGAATTATCTTCTAATAATAAGTATATCATGTTTTTATAATTTGTCAATAATATTTCAGAAATTCGGCATAATGGTGCAAAATATCCCAAAATTCCGAAAACTTTCGGCTTTTGTCTCCTGTAGAATCCTGAAAAATGTTATTTTATAACGAAACAGCGGAAATTATATTAACAAATAATGAATATAGCTAATAATTAATATATTATAATTCTATTGATTTTTCTGAAAAATTATTGTAGAATATATATAAAGAACTTTTCAAGGAGATGATAAAACCATGCCTGTTTACCGAATTGCAGTAATCATTGCAGGAATCGACCAAAGCTATCAGAGCAAAATACTGAACGGAATAGCCTCTTATGCCTCAGGAAGTCCGATAAACGTTGAAGCGTTTATATCGTTTATCGGTTCAATGGGAAATCCCACGCATGATACAGGTGAATTTAATATCTTCAATCTCCCCGACTTCAATAATTATGACGGTGCAATACTTCTTACAAATACCATTGACTATCAACCTGTTGTCAGCGACATTCTCCAATGCATAAAAAAATCAAACATTCCTGCCGTAAGCATAGACAACGACATAGAAGAATTTTATCATATCGGAATAGACAACAAAAAAGCAATGCGGAAAATCACCGAACACATGATTAAGGAACACGGATTCAGAAGATTCAGCTATATTTCCGGACCGTCGGATAATCCTGAAAGTGCCGACCGCCTTGACGCATTTCTTGAGGTGCTGGAAGAAAATAATATTTCAATTGACGAAAAGGAAATATATTACGGGGATTTCAGGTCGCCGTCAGGAAAAACAGCGGTTGAATATTTCCTGAAACAGTGGACAGAACTGCCTGATGCAATCATATGTGCAAATGATGTTATGGCAACTTCTGCGATAAGCCGTCTCACCGAGGCAGGATATAAAGTGCCGAAAAATATAGCCGTTACGGGATTTGACAATACATACAATGAAAATAACTATCAGATTGAAATAACGTCCGTCAGCCGCCCGCTTGCACTTTCGGGTCGCCTTGCCTGTGAAATGCTTATGAACCACTTCAACGGCGTTCAGCAGGAACGGAGCGTTATACTCGATATGTCAACTCATTTTACCGAAAGCTGTGGCTGTTCCGACGGAACGCCCTTGGATTTGGAGCAGTTCAGAAAATTCACCTATAACAATTATACGAGGTTTGAAAAGTCGCAGAGCTATATGTCGCTTTTCAACCATCTTTCATGTGTCCTGCTCGGCTGTGATACATATAACCAATATATAAGCTCGCTGAAAAATTTTGTCAGGGAAATAAATCCCGAAGAGTTTTATTTCTGCCTCTGCGAAAACTGGGATATTGATTCAATGAACGACGAAAACGCATACGGCGGTGAAAGCAACGAAATTATCCCCTCTGAATATACTGAAAAAATGCTTGTGCCGATTGCCTACAAACAGGGGATTTTTTACGAGTGCGGAAAAATACTGCGTGGCGATATTCTTCCCGATACCGCAAAATCGGCTCGGTCGGGACGGTTCTATTATATCATTCCCCTTCATTTTGGCGTGCGTTGTCTCGGGTATATGGCAATTTTAAATCCGCCTGCTCTGATACACAACACTATGTTTGAAACCCTCTGTATAAATATAAGCAACTCTCTTGAAAATATCCGCAAGCTGATGTGCCTTAACACAGCAGTAAAGCACCTTAGAAAACTATACGCACAGGATACTTTTTCGGGAATATACAACCGCAACGGATTTATTCAGGCAACAAAAAATATCTATAGCGAGTGTATTTCCGCACACACTGATATAATGCTGATGTTTATCGACCTCGACGGTCTTAAGGGTATAAACGACACTTTCGGACACAGTGTCGGCGATGTCGCCATATGCAGTATAGCCGACGTCCTCCGCACCTCATGCACCCATGACGAAATTTACTGCCGTTTCGGCGGAGACGAGTTTATTGTATTCGCCTCGAACTATACAAGCGAAAAAGCAGGGCGGCTGATTGCAGAAATAGAAAAAAATATCATGAAAATCAATAAAACGGAGGTTTATCCTTTTGAACTCAACGCAAGCATAGGATATGTAATTGCCTGTCCCGAACCTGATGAAGATATATTTAGATTCGTAACACAGGCGGACAAGGTTATGTATGAGACGAAACGCCGAAAAAAACTCTCGAAATACTTAAAAAAATAAAAAACCAAAACACCATAGCAGAGCCACTATGGTGTTGTTTTTTAGAGCGAAATATTTATTTCCTTGTTGCTTTTTATGTACTGCACTGTCTCTACTCCGCACCTGTCAAAAAGAAACTGCGAGGCTGTCACGGACTCGCTACCCTTGTATTTATTGCAGTTATACACAACTTTTTTTATACCTGATTGTATTATTGCCTTGGCACACTCATTGCAAGGAAAAAGCGTTACATAAAGCGTACAGCCGTCAAGCGACGCAGAATTTCTGTTTAAAATCGCATTAAGCTCCGCATGACATACAAAAGGATATTTCGTATCAAGAACGCTGTCCCCTTCCCTCTCCCACGGCATTTCGTCATCATTGCAACCCGTCGGCATACCATTATATCCGACAGCTACTATTTTATTTTCGGCGTTGACTATGCAGGCTCCCACCTGAGTTGAATTGTCCTTGCTCCTTTCGGCTGAAAACATGGCTATTCCCATGAAATATTCGTCCCAGCCGATATAGTCGGTTCTTTTCATTAAAACATCTCCTAAAAAAATATATGCTGATTATATCATACAATATTTAAATTGTCAATCTGTTTAGTGTGGATTTTCTATTATTCGCAGTCAAATCCAATCAGATTTCTATACAGCTTTGCGTTTTCGCAATGTGGGTCAATTCTCTCCAGCCTGTCAGAAATATAAGGTAACATGTGCCGTGTAATGTGGCAGAGACTTCACTTTTATTATTTCAATTATGATAAAGAAAAATTTGACTATTGATTTTCGTCGATTTCATTTCGAACAGATGTGGTTAACTCCATCATCTTTTGTACATAAGTAGCACCGTCAATTTCTTCATCAGCATACTGTCTCATTAACTCATCAATCTGTTCTTTAAGTTCATCTCTTGTCATTTTTTCAACCTCCTTAAACTTTATAACTAATATTACTATTATAACATAATTTGTAATATTTGTCAATACTTTTTTATGTTTTATGATTTTTTATTTGACATCAATACCAC
>CAMWQJ010000102.1 GCA_947176415.1 uncultured Ruminococcus sp.
AATAACCGGCATTTTAAAATTATTTTTCATTATTTTCTGAATCTCCTGAAATAAGGATTTGAATTTTTCTCATATTCAAGCTCCGTCCTGTCGTTATGCCCTGTGAAGACCCTGTAATTTCCGTCAAGCCTGTAGAGTTTTTCAAGTGACTGAATCATCATAGCGGGGTCGCTTTTCGGAAAATCCGTCCGTCCTATCGAACAGCAGAAAAGCGTATCTCCCGAAAAAATCACATCACCGCATATATAGCAGACACTTCCCATAGAATGCCCTGGGGTATGCATAACATGAAATTCGCAGTCACCGTCGGTTATAATATCGCCGTCATGCACTTCAGTGTACTTGCTGACGGGTGAAAACGGCATACACGAAAAAGCCGAGGCAAGCGAAATACTCGCACTTCCGAGCATTTCGGCATCGTCCGAATGTATAAATACTTCCGCCCCCGTTGCCTCCGCAACCTCCGCAACTCCGCCCATGTGGTCAAAATGTCCGTGAGTAAGCAGAATTTTATTGAGTTTCAGTTTTTTCATGTTAAGAAATTCAAGCAGTAAACGTGGCTGACCGCCCACGTCCACCGCCACGCACTGTCCTGTTGCCGTTTCGGCGATATGGCAGTTAGCCCTCAGTTCGCCGAGCTGTAAAGTGTGTACATTCATAATTTTCTCCTTATACGGACGCACGGTCTACCGAAATAACGCCCTTTATCTTGCGAAATTTGTCAAAAAGAAGTTTGAGCTGGTCTCGGCTCGAAATAACTATTGTGCATTCAAAAATAGCGTTTCCGTTTTTAAGATTTCTCGACGAGGAATGAACTATCGGCACTCTCGCTTCACGGAGTATTGCCGTTATATCGAAAACCAGTCCCACACGGTCTGATGCAAGGACTTCAAAACTCGTCTGCAACTGCGAATCGCTGTTTTCCGTCCACTGTATATCGCACCACCGTTCAAGCTCTTCCGCATTGTTCCGGCTGACTACAGCCTGATAGTTCGTACACTTCACTGTATGTACCGAAAGTCCGAAACCTCTTGTTATATAGCCTACAATATCGTCCCCAGGGAGTGGATTACAGCATTGTGCAAACTTCACCGCCAGCCCGTCAACCTTATCAAGAACTATGCTGTTTTTCGTCGTATTTTTCGGCTGTACAAGCGGAACAACCGAAAGCTCCTCTTCTGCGGAATAGAGCTTTGTGTACTTGTCTTTCAGCCTCGGCATAATCTTTGAAAGCGATATACCGCCGTAGCCTATCGACGCATAGAAGTCATCGAGCGTTTCACAGTTGTGTTTTTTGAAATCGTCCGAGAGAAATTCGGCATACTGTTCCCTGTCAAGATTTATCTTGTTGTGCCTGAACTCTTTTTCGAGCTGTGCCTTGCCCTCAATAATATTCTCCTCACGGCGTTCTTTTTTAAACCACGAGCGGATTTTTGACTTTGCAACATTCGTCTTTACGATATTAAGCCATGCTCTGTTAGGTCCTTTTTCACTGTCCTTGCTTGTGATTATCTCGCAAATCTGCCCCGTCTGTAGCCTGTAATCAAGCGGAACAATCTTTCCGTCCACCTTTGCCCCTATCGTCTTGTTACCTATTTCCGTATGGATATGATAGGCAAAATCAATCACAGTCGAATCTATAGGAAGAGTCACCGCCATGCCTTTCGGCGACATCACAACAATATCATCTGGAACGAGGTCGGTTTTTATGCTGTGAACTATTTCCTCCACGTCGTCGGAAGTCTGCTGTGCCTCAATAATCTGCCTCACCCATGCAAGACGGTGTTCCATTTTGTCCCTGCCCTGTATGCCCTCCTTGTACTTCCAGTGTGCAGCAATTCCATATTCCGCCGTCTCATGCATTTCCCATGTCCTTATCTGCACTTCAAACGGAATGCCTTCCTTGCCGAGAACGGTAGTGTGCAGAGACTTGTAAAGATTGCCTTTCGGATTACCTATATAGTCCTTGAAACGCCCCGGAATCGGCGTAAACATATGGTGTATAAGTCCCACTACGCTGTAGCACTCAATATTTGTCGATACGATAACACGCACCGCATACTTGTCATAAATCTGGTCGATATTCTTCTGGTGGATAAAAACTTTCTTGTATATTCCGTAAATGCTTTTTACACGTCCCTCAACTTTCGGCGGTTCTTTGAAATCAAGCGTTTTCAGTTGCTGGGATATACGCTTCTTTATGGTGTCTATAAACTCTTCACGCTCTTCTTTTTTGCTTTCGAGAATATTTTCTATCTCCGAATAAGCGAACGGGTCGAGATAATGAAAAGCCAAATCCTCAAGTTCTTCCTTTACCGCCCTTATTCCGAGCCTGTGGGCAATTGGTGCATAGACGTTCATGGTTTCGAGTGCGGTTTCTCTCTGCTTGTGTAGCGGTCTGTATTTCAGAGTACGCATATTGTGGAGACGGTCGCAGAGCTTTATTATCATGACCCTTATGTCCTGAGACATGGCGAGGAGAATTTTACGGATATTTTCCGCTTTCTGTTCTTCCCTGTTGAAAAGCGGTATTTTTCCGAGTTTTGTAACGCCGTCGACGAGCATGGCAACGTCCTGTCCGAACCGCTTTTTAAGGTCTGCGAGCGTTGCGGGGGTGTCCTCTACGACATCATGGAGCAGTGCCGAACATATCGTGTCCGTGTCCATTCCGAGTTCAAGCAGAATATACGCCACGGCAAGCGGGTGTATGATATAGTCCTGCCCTGAAGAACGTTTCTGCCCTCTGTGTGCCTTTTCGGCAAACTGATATGCGGAAATAATCTTGCTCAGGTCGTACTGCTTGTCATCTGTCAGAATCTTCTGAATAAGCATTTCGATGTTGAAATTGTCGTCATAGTCCGGAATACTCTTGAGATATTCAAGGGCTATTTCGTTGTTTTCAGGTATCGGAACTTTCTGTAAATCCATAATAATTCTCCTTTCGTTATGATAAAATTTTCAGGCTTTGATTTTTTCTTTCAGTGCAATAAATACAGGTGCTGAAAAAAGGTCTTTTTTTTCGTCTGACGATATTTTTCTAACCGATAAATCCGACGATGAAAATTCGATAAAACCAAGCTGTCTGAAAGCCTCTGTCGCTACCAAAAACTTACAGTAATTCATTTCCTCATGGAGTTTCATGTATAAACTGTCAAGTTTTATGCCGTTTGCGGAAATATTTTTGTAAACCTTTACCGATTCGTCACGGTCAGGCAACATAGCATTGTAATAATTGTCGGGAAGTTCTTCGTTCCTCATGAACGCTTCAAAAGCGTTCTGTGCGGAAATATATTTCTTTTGCATAAAGCCGTGCGGTCTTATGTCCTCCACTATAATATTAACACTTTTCTGCCCTCTGAACTCGTTCACGCCGAGCGAAACCATCATATCACACAGTTCATTTACTTTAACGCAGAGTGCGGACGGCTCAGTAAAAAATGCCAGTGCCTCCATATGTAAATTCTGTGAACTTATACGCAGTTTCGTGTGCTTGCCGTTTGAAAGCGAAATAATTTCGTCAATATGCACATGACCGATAAAAAATAACGGCTTTTCATTGCCGAATCCGTGCGGTTCAAGGACTTCAAGCCCTTTGACATTGTCAACGCTCAGTTCAGACATAGCAACCGCCGTATCCGCCGAAACAGTATATACAGGCATAATTTTGTGATTTTCGAGTGCATATTTTTCAATCATAGCGTGAAAATCTTCCGTCATACCGTTTTTTATTGTAAAGCCACCTGCTCCGAGATGACCGCCGAATTTTTCAAGAGTTTCAGAAGCGTATGAAAGTGTGTCGAAAACGGAAAATTTGCCGAAAGAACGAGCCGACCCCCTCGTCTCGCCGTTGCACTCCGAGGCAATAAAACAGGGTTTTCCGAAATGCTCGACAATCTTTGAAGCGACGATTCCGATAACGCCGTGATGCCAGTCCTTACCGCATAAAAAAATAACTCTTTCCCTCATAATATCAGGATTTTTATTAATCATCGCATAAATTTCCTCGGTTATTTCACGCTCCGTATTTTTTCTTTCGGTGTTCAGCCTGTCGAGTTCCTCAGCTATTTTTTCCGCCTTGTCGTACTCGTCGCAGAGAAAAAGTTCAACCGCTGTTTTCGGAGAGCCAAACCGCCCTGAAGCGTTTATCCTCGGAGCGATTCCAAAGCCGACCGAGTGCGAAGTAATAGTTTTTTTATCAAGTCCGCAGACTTTTTTCAACGCAATAAGCGACGGACGGTCGGTATTTTCCATAAGTTGCAGACCGTACGATACCAAAAAACGATTTTCGTCGATAATCGGCACAATATCGGCAATCGTGGCTATTGCGACAAGGTCTCCGAACTGTTCAAGTGCAAATGTGCAGTCGCCACCGCCGAGTGCCGAAATAACTTTGAGTGCAATTCCCGCACCGCACATATGCTTGAAAGGCGATTCACAGTCGTGACGGTGCGTGTCGACAACGGCTTCTGCTCTCGGCAACTTCTCCCCCTGCTGATGATGGTCAGTAACAACAAGTTTCATTCCGAGCGAATATATATACTCAGCCTCGTTAATCGCTGATATGCCATTATCTACGGTAACTATCAGCCCGACCCCCTCCGCCGAAATCTTGTCTATCGCCCCTTTGTTGAGACCATACCCCTCGGAGCGTTCAGGGATATAATAAATAACGTCTGCCCCGTTTTCAAGCAGATATGAATACATAATAACAGTTGACATAACGCCGTCGCAGTCGTAGTCGCCGTAAATACATATACGCTCGCCGTTATCGACGGCATTGTTAATTGTTTCAACTGCTTTATTCATATCTTTTATCAGAAAAGGGTCTGAAAGCTCACGCATTTCAAGACTTTCCATAACTGATTCTGTCGTATCATAACCCTTTGACGCAAGAACAACTGCCGTAAGCGGAGTTATATCATAATCAGTCATAAAGCTATGTATAATCTTCTTGTCGGGATTATTGATAGTCCAGTACTTCATATAAAACCTCCTGATAAAAAAATGGACAAGTCCATTATAACACTCTTCTTGATTTTTTTCAATAGAAT
>CAMWQJ010000103.1 GCA_947176415.1 uncultured Ruminococcus sp.
ATTCCGACCCGTCCGCAAGGGGTTGTTTTTACCCACCCTGCAACGCCGAAAGCCACTCCCGAAAACATAACCAGAAGCGTGCCGACAATGAACATAACTGCCGAAAAACTGGGCTTTTCACGCTTTGGTTTTTCTTTGTTTTTTCTGATAATTTTTACAATAATTTTTATCAGTCCCGCCAGAAAAGCAATCGGACTAAAAATAACAATATATGCAAGCACCAGCCACGTCATAAAATCAGCACCTTTCATATCTGATAAAATAATTATATCAGAAAAAATTTCCTTTTTAAAGTGCCGTGCGTCACTGAAAAAGTGACAAATGTCATTATTTTTTGTTTTTTCTTCTGCTTATTGAATTTGTTTTCATGGCTGATTCGAGCTGACTTTCAAGCGTGCGTGTATAAATCTGTGTTGCTGTCATGCCCTTGTGTCCTAGAATTTCCTTTAATACGCTTACATCAACTCCACGCCTGTACATAGCCATCGCTGAAGTGTGCCTCAGCTTGTTCGGACTAAGTCCCATTTCGCCGAAACCTGATTTTTTCATACGCTTTTTTACTATTTCCTCAATCCACCTGCCCGTCAGTCTTTTGCCTGTTTTTCCGACAAAAATCGCATGGTGGTCATAACTTTTTCCCTTAAAAAATTCCTCCTTTATGCTCTGATATTCCTGCAACGCCTCCATACACGCCTGATTAAAATAAATCGTTCTTTTTTGCGTTCCTCTGCCTTTTATTGTAACTGTTCCGTCAGGCTGAATATCCGTATCATTGAGGTTTACAAGTTCATTCAGACGCACACCGCAGTTAATAAAAATCACGAGGATACAATAATCCCTCTCCATATTTACACCGTCAATTGAATTTAAAAGCCTTATGCAGTCGGCTTCATTCATATACTGAATCGGCTTTTTCTTTATATCGGGAAATTCTATTTTTTCCGTCGGGTCTTTTTCAAGAACTTCAACCGTCAGATGCAGATAACGGAAAAACATTCTCATCGAGGAAACACGCCTTGCTCTTGTTGCCGGACTGTTTTCACGGATTTCCGTAAGATAGTAAAAATATCTGTAGATGTCGTCAAGGGTTATTTTTTCGATAAAATCAAGGTTTATGTCAGTAATGTCTATATCCTCAATTTTTTGCTCAGGCTTTGCCTTGCCCTTGATAAATTTCATATATCTGAAAAAAATAATCAAGTCCCTGTAATAATTATAAAGCGTAATATCAGAAGATTTTTTAATATCCTCGCTGTATTTTAAAAAATCCGTAAACTCCCTGAAACACAGTTCCGTTTTTATTTCCATATAATCACTCCTGTCTTATTTTTTTATTATACACTGTTTTTTCACGTTTTTCAAGTGGTGGGACAAAAAAATACAGACCGAAAAAATCGGTCTGCCTGAATATCAGTCATAAAAATATTTATACGTTGTAGCCGTAACCTGTTCACAGGTGGCTGTATTTTCAATAACCGCAGTGGTTGTTGTATATGTTGTTATTGGCTTTGTATCGGGAAAATACGGATATGTCGTTGTATGCGTTATCGTTATAGTCTCTGTGTCAGAAAAATACGGATATACCGTTGTATACGTTATTGTTGTGGTCTCTGTGTCCGACAAACACGGATATACCGTTGTATGTGTCATTGTAGTAGTCTGTGTTTCGGAAAAATGCGGACGAGTGGTTGTAGTTGTTCTTGTTGTAAAATTTGTCTTCGTATCGTCGGGAATATTCAGATGCGTTGTTGTAGTTGTCCGTGTTGTAAAATTCGTTTCTGTACCGTCGGGAATATTCGGGGATATTGTGCTTGTAGTCCCTGTAAAATGCGTTTCAGTTGCGGTTGCTTTTTCCGTCGCAACTGTACCATAAGTCAACGTTGTATACACAGGCGATGGGATTATTTTTGTTGTAACTGTCGTGTGTGTCGGAGTTTCTGCCCATACTGTCGCATATGAAGTAAAAGTTTCTGTCGGGATTTCAGGGATTTTTGCAGACGTTGAAGCAGTAACACTATAATTATTTAAAAAAGTCGTCTGTGTGGGCATTGTCCGGGAATTTTTTGTTTCTGCGGTAGTCTGCAATGCGGTTGCCGTGTTCCGTTGCTCCGTGACTTTTTCCGACTGTATAGTTACGGACTCGGTTGTAATATTTTCCGCACTTTTATCAATGTCAATTATAACCTCACTCTCGCCTTTTTTATAGAGAGACTCCAGAGAACTGCGGATTTTTTCATTGTTCCATAGTCCGAACCCGACCGTAATAACTATACACACGCTAAGACCAACGGAAACCCTTTTAATAAGAATATTTCTCTTCCGTCTCTTTTCGGCTAAATATCTGTCTCTTCTCTCGAAAACCCTTTCCGCAACTTCCCTATAGGACTTCATATTCAAATCCCTCCTTTTCAAGCTCGGATTTAAGCGACTGCTTGGCTCTGTAAAGAAGATTTTCTATCTGCCTTTTCGTTCTGTGCATAACTTTTGCCGTCTCGCCGTTGCTGAAATTCTCAAAAAAAGACAAATAAAGCACCTGCCTGTAATCAGGGTTAAGTCTCTGCATTGCCCTGTGGAGTGTTATTTTCTGCTCCTGTCTGAGATAATCTTTTTCTATTGCCTTTTCGTCTGCAATGTTCGTATATTCGTCAAGGGGTGTGTCTGAAATTTTATTCCGTTTCCTCAGGGTGTCAATCGCAGAATTTCTGCCTATGGCATAAAGCCATGTTCTGAAAGAACTTTTTCCCGAAAACCTCGGCTTTTTTGTAACAAGCCTGAAAAACACATCCTCCATTATTTCTTCGGCAAGAGAAATATTTCCCGTTATTCCGCTGATATAAAGCGTAAGACCGTCTTTATAGTCCCTTATTATTTCAACGATTCCCTCGTCATCGCCGTCAAGGAACTTCTGATAGCTTATTCCGCCATTATCCATTTCTGCCCCCTGTCCTGAAAAATACTCTCTGTTTATACGACGTATGAATAAAACTTTTCTCTCACTTTTTTTAATTTATCACATACTGTCAAACAGAGTCATGATTTTTTCTATATCTGACCTGACTGCTTTTGTTTGCTCTGTTTTCATAAGTTCTTCAACTGCTGACTTGATAATATCCTTGTCTTCTTCTTTCATTATATCTGAAATAAGATTAATTACTGAACATCTTATCGTGTAGTCACTGCTTTTTAGAAAATCAAGCATTCCGTTCAGAGCCTGTCTATCTCCGAAAAGATACAGACCATACAAACATTCAAGCTGATATTTTCCTGTTGCAAAAATTTCAAGCAGGAATTTCACATCATCATCATGTTTTCCATGCAGTTGGTGAACAACATCACACCATGAAGTAACTGCATATCCTCCGGCAAGGCTGTCCGTTTCATTCATGACTGCATTACGCAAGATATTTTCCGTGTGACTATCAGAAAAAAATACCAGTGAATCATACGCTTCCGTCCTTACAAAAAAATTATCATCACTGCATAAATCATACAATAAATACTGTGCCTTTTCTGTCCTGAACTCGCTGAGCATATATGCACATCTGCTCCGTATAAAAGCATTTTCATGTGAAACGTACTTCCGTATAGTCTCAAAATGCATATCATTAAGATTTTCAACATCTTGAATAGAATCAATAATATTAACTATATTATTTATTTCATTATCTGTCATCAGTAAATTCTCCGCTGAGTTGAAGGTTTGCTTCCCGACCTTCTGCCGTCCATGGAAATATCAACGCCCGAAGACCTCTCATTAGGCTGAATGATAACCGTTGCCGGCGAATTTGACGACCATTCAAACATATAAGACTCTCCGGAACTCTGACCGATAAAGTTCCGCCACGAAACGTCCATTTTTACAGACGGGTCTTCACCAATCCAGCAGACTACAGCGTCGGGGTCTGCCTCCAGTGTCGAGCCTGTATATGTATTGCTGAGGACGAGGGGGTTTCCGTCAACAAGCACCGCCACATATGCTTCATTGCCTGTTCCCGTGAGGGTAGACGTTGCAAGACCTTTCTGCGAAATAACGCCTTGTCCTAAAAAACGCACGCCGTATTTGCAGTCTCTTGTGAATGCAAGTATATTTTCACTCTCCACTGAAATAGTCTCGCCCTCTTCCAGATGATAGACAATGACGTGCTGTTGTCTGTTGGCATAATAAGTTGTACTCTCGCCGTTAAACTCAACTTTCATAAGCGGAAGATTTTCACCTGTAAAACGTCTTGCAAGCTGTCCGAGAAATGCCCGACCTGCACTTTCCTCAGGACCTAACATAACTTTTGTGAATGTGTAATTTTTTCCGCCGTAACATTCTCCGCCAATAAATGCACCAGCCTTTGTAAAGACGTAATCGCCTCCGCCCGTTGCAGTAATCATGAGACAGAGTTCGTTAAGAGTTTCAAATTTAATCATATAACAAAAATCCTTTCTTAAATCAGTTAACAAGGTTTACGCCATACATTCGGCAGAAATCCGCAAGATTCTTTGCAACCCCTGAGCCTACGGCATTGAATTTCCATGCTCCCTTGTATCTGTAGAGTTCGCCCAGTATCATAGCCGTGACATTGCTGTAACACTCATCAAGTTCAAAGCGGAGAATCTCATTTCCGAAGAAGTTTGTCATTCTTGCATAGACGTTTTCAGTCATGCCGAAATTAAGACTTTTTTCGACAGCCTCGTATATTGTGACGGAAAAAACAATTCTCTGCACAGACGGATTGATTTTTCTGAAATCAATATCAATCACGGCATCATCATACGTGCTTTCCTTGGTGTATTTCACACTTCCATCGAGACTTCTGTCCTGTTCGTAAAAAATAAACCAATCATCGCCGAGGACTTTTCCGTCAGCACCGAGCATAAAAGCCGAAGCGTCAATTTCGCAACGTGAATCGAGAATATCCCACCCGAGAGCGATTTTAATATTTCCGCCCGTGCCGACGCTAATTCTCTGTCCTTTCTGTAATATAGTTCCCGTTTTGCCTGAATACCGCTGTTTTTTAGGCATTGCAAACTGGCTTGCCTGCAC
>CAMWQJ010000104.1 GCA_947176415.1 uncultured Ruminococcus sp.
CCGATATAAATTGAAGCACCTGCATTTAAAAGAACTGCATTTCTCTTATGTCCCCTGATTTCTCCGCTGAGAATTTTTCTCGTTATTTCGGCATTTTCGGACGGCGTACCGCCTTTTAAATCAGCCTTTTCACATCTTTCAAAGCCGAACTCCTCGGGGGTTATCTCATAATTTCTAATCCAGCCGTTTTTATATTCGCATACGGCTGTCGGCGAACTAAGGGATATTTCGTCAAGTTTATCAGTTCCGAAAACAACCATTCCACGCTCTGAACCGAGTTTCATGAGGACTTCAGCCACAGGCTCGACAAGCGATTTGTCGTAAACGCCCAGCAGATGCATCTGCGGATTTGCGGGATTTGTGAGAGGTCCGAGAATATTAAACACCGTGCGAATGCCGAGCTCTTTTCTTATTCCGCCAACGTACTTCATAGACGTGTGATATTTCTGTGCAAAGAAAAAGCAGAATCCCACTTTTTCAAGCAGTTCATGGCACTTCTTGGGCGAGAGGTCTATATTAACCCCGAGAGCCTCGAGACAGTCCGCCGTGCCACAGAGGGAAGAGGCTGCACGGTTGCCGTGTTTTGCGACAAGAACGCCCGACGAGGCAATGACGATTGCGGAAGTAGTCGAGATATTGAAACTTTGTGCATTGTCTCCGCCAGTGCCGACTATTTCGAGAAGTCGCATTCCGTTGTTGTCAAATTTAACGGCAGCGTCACGCATTGCGGCGGCACAGCCTGTAATTTCTTCGATTGTCTCCGCCTTTGTACTTTTTGTCGAAAGTGCCGAAAGAAAAGCTGAATTTTGTATCTGTGTTGTCTGACCTGACATAATTTCGCTTATTACTTGATAAGCCTCGTCATATGTCAAATCCTGTTTGTCAACTATTTTTACAATTGCTTCCTTAATCATTTTTAATCTTCTCCGTTCATGTTAATAAAATTAGCAAGCATTTTTTTGCCGTCGGGTGTCATAATCGACTCGGGGTGAAACTGCACGCCGAAAATTTTATATTCCCTGTGCTGTACTGCCATAATCTCGCCGTCGTCCGCAACAGCCGTAACTTCCAGACATTCGGGGAGCGTATCGGGATTGACGGCAAGTGAATGATACCTCGCAACAGGTGCATTTTTGTCAATTCCGCTGAAAATCACGCTGTCAGCCGTGAAATTAATAACGGACTGTTTGCCGTGCATAAGTTTTCTGGCGTAAGTCACCTCCGCACCGTAAGCCGAGCAGATAGCCTGATGTCCGAGACAGACGCCAAGTGTTGGGATTTTTTTACAAACCGTCCTCGCACACTCAATTATAATGCCAGCGTCCTCGGATCTGCCAGGTCCGGGGGAAATTATAATCCTCTCAGGAGCGAGTTTTTCAATCTCTTCAACCGTCATCCCGTCATTCCTGATAACCCTTATATCTGGTGATATTTCGCCGATAAGCTGATAGAGATTATACGAAAAGCTGTCATAATTGTCAATCAAAAGAATCATTATTCCGCCTCCTCTGAAAGTTTAAGTGCATTTACCACTGCCTGTGCCTTGTTTATGCATTCCTGAAATTCCTTTTCGGGTACAGAGTCCGCAACTATTCCTGCTCCGCTCCTGACAAAAACTTTTCCGTTTTTCTTGTATGCAATTCTGATAGCTATACAGGTATCTAAATTTCCAGTAAAATCAATATATCCGACCGCACCGCCGTATATTCCACGCTTGTTGTTTTCGAGTTCTGCAATAAGCTGGCAAGCCCTTATTTTAGGCGCACCCGAAAGCGTTCCAGCAGGAAGTACCGCACTCACGGCATCGAGTGCATCAAAGTCCTCTTTTATCTCGCCACGCACCGTCGAACCTATGTGCATTACGTGGGAATAACGCTCGATGCAATGGAGTTTCTCAACCTGCACAGAACCGAATCTGCTTATTTTTCCCAAATCATTACGCCCCAAGTCCACAAGCATATTATGCTCCGCAAGTTCTTTTTCGTCCGCAAGTAAATCATTTTCAAGTTCCAAATCCTCTTCCTCGGTTTTTCCTCTCGGACGTGTTCCCGCAAGCGGAAAAGTATGCAAAACGCCGTCCTCAAGTTTCACGAGAGTTTCGGGCGAAGCACCTGCAATCTCAACGTCCGTGCCTGAAAAATAAAACATATATGGCGACGGATTGATTGTCCGCAATACACGATACGTGTTAAAAAGACTTCCTTCAAAGCCAGCACTCAGCCGATTTGAAAGAACTATCTGAAAAATATCGCCCTCGTGGATATGATTTTTTGCCTTTTCAATCATACTGCAATACTCTTCCTTATTGAAAAGCGGTGTTACTTCCGTCGTGAGATGACCGTGCGTATCACTGCACTTCTCGCCGTTGCGGAGGAGTTCCGCAAGCTGTTTTAATTCAAGTTTCGCCTTGTTGTAGCACGTCTCGGGGTCGCCAAGGCTCATGTTAGCAATAAGAATAATCTTCTGACGGAAGTTGTCAAAAGCTATTACTTTATCAAACAGCATAAGGTCTACGTCCTTAAAATTCTCTGTGTCCTCGGTTTCTATGCGAACGGACGGCTCGGAATAGCCAAGAAAGTCATAGGAAAAATAGCCGACAAGTCCGCCCGTAAAAGACGGCAGATAGTCAAATTTCGGGCTTTTGTGGGACGAAAGAATCTGTCTTATCTGTTCCCTCGGGTCTGCGGTTTTAATCTTTATGTCGCCTATCGTCATTTCGTCGCCTGCACACGTTATCTCAAGTTTTGGCTCAAATCCCATGAAAGTATAGCGACCCCATTTTTCCTTGTCGGCTACGGACTCCAACATATAGCAGTGCGTGGATACGTTTTTAAGGATTCTCACTGCTTCAATCGGCGTACAGATGTCGGAAAAAATCTCACAGCTTACGGGCAGAATCGAATATTTTCCGCTGTCGGCTATTTTTTTTACTTCGTCAAATTCGGGTAAAAATTTCATTAATGCACCTCCAAAAAATCAACATAACAAAAAGCCCCTGACAGATAACAGAAAGAAATCTGTCAAGGACGAATAATACTTATCCGTGGTACCACCTTGATTCACGGCAAAAAACCATGCACTCTGCGGAATACAGCCATATTCCTGATGATTAACGCACATCTTAACGTCATAGAATACTCTGAAAAAATTTCATTTGACTATGCCCTCAGCGGTCCATTTGATAATCTGTTTTTCGCCTGACTCTCACCAACGCAGACTCTCTGTGCAAGCATAATTACCTTTATCTCCGCCTCAACGGTTTATATATTTCATTATATCACGTTATTACACATTTGTCAAGAGGTAAAAAAAATAATTTTTATTTTAAAATAATCCTTGAAAACATAGTAAACCTATGTTATAATAGAAGTATAATATTACAGGAGGTTGCGGAAATGAAAATTTCAACAAAAGGACGTTATTCCCTGCGTATGCTTGCCGACCTCGCAATACACGGCGAAGAGGGTTATATTTCCCTGAAAGATATAGCAGAACGTCAGGATATATCAAAAAAATATCTGGAGCAGATAGTTCCGTTGCTAAGCAGAAGCGGAATTATCAAGGCAAACCGTGGAAACAAGGGCGGTTACATGATTAACGGCAAAGCCTCGGAATTGTCTATAGGCGACGTTCTCAGAGCAACGGAAGGCAGTCTTGCACCTGTGGCTTGTCTCGAATACGAGCCGAACAGCTGTGAAAGGTGTGACAAATGCCCGACTATCAGCATATGGAAAGAGCTTTACAGGCTTATTACGGACTATCTCGACGGAATAAGCATTCAGGACCTGGCAGACAAAAGTATCTCTTTCGACGGCAATCATTACTGCATATGAAAAAAACGGCACTGTTGATTTTTTGCAGTGCCGTGAATTTTTATTACTCGTTGTCGCCAATCTGTGCGTTGTTGCTTGAAATTTTGGCAAATTCGCCGGCAGGATAGCAGTTGACTATCACAAGTGCGTTGCTGTCGTAGTAGAACCATACGACAAACGCAGCAATACCGGAGTTGTTTTTCATGTTTATGCAGAAGTCAACCGTTTCTCCGGGTTTTGCACTTACCTTGTCGCCATAAATTGTGAAGTCAGTCATAGAAGCAGTGTCCACGCTGTCTGCCTTAACGTCGCCTACTTTTATAGAGCCATTCATTATAGTAGGAACGATAATTTTTGCGTCGATAGTGGACAAATCAGGCTCGATAGCTATGTCATAGATACCCTCGGGGGCGTCGTCCTTTACTTTAAACTCAACCTTTATAAAAGAGTCGTTAAAAACATAGTTTTCGTCCTTTGATATGTCAATCCACATTGCGTACTTGCCCTTTGTGTTTGAAACATAGTCTTCGCCCTTGATGTTGTTTGAAGTCTCGTTGTTGTTTGCAGTATTGTTATTTCCGCTATTGCTGTTATTGTTGTTGCTATTGCTGTTGTTATTTGAATCCGCAACAGTCCGCACTTCTGTCACAGGCTGTCCGCCAGCCTCTGTAACCTGCTGTCCGCCTGCTTCCGTAACAGGTACAACTTCAGTTACGGGCTGACCTGCCGTATAGCCGTTTTTGGTGGTCTTTTCGGACTTGTTTTCTCCGTCACCGCTTTCATTTTCTGAGGACTCCTCGTCCTTGTCGGCGGGTTTGGTTTGGTCTTCATGGTCGGCTTTAACGGGGTCGTCCTCATTTATCTTAACGCCGTCCATTGTTATACCGTCGTCGTCTTCTTCGTCTCCTCCGCCCACTTTAAAAGGCACTACCTTTACAGGCTCTTCCGAGGTTTCTGCCGACGTGTTTGTGTCGTCGGGGTCTTTGTCCGAACAGCCCGCAAATGACACAAACGCCACACACGTCACAGCGACGAGTGCAAAAATTCTTTTTCTTAGATTTTTCATTTTGTATGTTCCCTTTCATAATAAATTTATTTCAAAAACGGAAAAAAATCATTCTCCGCATACCTTATATAAATATTATACAC
>CAMWQJ010000105.1 GCA_947176415.1 uncultured Ruminococcus sp.
AATATATGCTATAATAATATTTATATGAAATATTCCATTATAAGCAAAAAGGAATGATTGAAAATGCAAAGGAAATCAAAACAGAATATTCTGATTGTTGACGATTCTGAAATGAACAGGGCTATGCTTGTTGATATGCTTGAAGAGGATTTCAGCATAACAGAAGCCGAAAACGGTTTGCAGGCTATGAAGATAGTGCGTCACAGCGGAGTAATGCCCGACCTGATGTTGCTTGATATAGTCATGCCTGAAATGGACGGCTTCGAGGTGCTTGGTGCAATGAACGAGTGCGGAGCAATAAACGATATTCCGGTTATTATGATTTCTGCCGAAAACGATTCTTCATTTATAGAACGTGCCTACGAAATGGGCGTGACGGACTACATAAGCCGACCTTTTAATGTTGCCGTTGTACGCCGTCGTGTTATGAATACCCTTGCACTTCACGCAAAACACAAGAAACTTGTCCGCATAATAACCGAACAGGTCTACGAAAAAGAAAAAGACAACAATATGATGATAAATATTTTAAGCCATATTGTTGAGTTCAGAAACGGCGAAAGCGGTATGCACGTCCTGAATATTTCTGTGATAACGAGTCTGCTGTTGCAGTCCCTCATTGAAAAGACGGACAAATATAAACTTACTTCAAAGGATATTTCCATTATAACTATGGCTTCGGCACTCCACGATATAGGAAAAATAAGCATTCCGGGGAAAATCCTGAACAAACCGGGGCGGTTTACTCCCGAAGAGTTTGAAATAATGAAAACCCACACAACAGCAGGTGCGAAAATGCTTGACGAAATACCGCTTTACAAGGACGAGCCACTTGTAAAAATCGCCCGTGGCATATGCAGGTGGCATCATGAAAGGTATGACGGACGTGGATACCCCGACGGTCTGAAAGGCGAGGAAATACCAATCTCCGCACAGATTGTATCGCTTGCTGATGTCTATGACGCACTTACAAGTGAACGCTGTTATAAAAAGGCTTTTTCTCATGAAAAGGCTTATCAGATGATTTTCAACGGCGAGTGCGGACAGTTCAGTCCACTGCTCCTTGAATGCCTTACCGATACTCACGAGGCTATTATAAAGGAATTGCAGTCGCATTCAACGGAACAGATAAAGGAAAAAGAATTGCAGAATCTTGTCAACGAACTTATTCAGAATGATGAAATGTATGATTTTGCAACTCCCCTCACCTATATGCAGAGAGAACACGAAAAAACAAGGTTTTTTACTGCAACAGCCGATGAACTTCAATTCGACTACGACGCACGCACAGGAATTGCCGTTATTTCTGAATGGGGTGCAGAACTTCTCGGCTCTGAAAAAACTGTACTCAACCTTTCGGGAAAAGACGGATATATTCTTGACAACGAGTCCGTCAGGGAATTTAAGGAAAAACTGAAAACCGCTACATATGAGAATCCTGAAATTCAGGGTACTGTAAAAATTTCTACAAAAGGAAAAAATATACAGGCTGACATTATTTCAAAGACAATGTGGTCTGAAACAAGTGACAGCATCTACACAGGAGTTATAGGAAAACTGAAAAATCTGAAAGAAATTTCAGACTAAAGAAAGGAAGATATTTTACATGAATTTAAAAGAATGTTATGAAAAATTCGGAGGGAGCTTTGAGGAAGTCTCAAGCCGTCTGCCGAGAGAAACGATGATTAAGAAATTTATTTTTAAATTTCTTAACGACAAGAGTTATGAAAATCTTATGGATTCCCTTGACAGCCACGACTATTCACAGGCTTTTATTGCCTCGCATACCTTAAAAGGCGTCTGCCAGAATCTCGCATTTACCCGACTTCACGAGTCGAGCCATGATTTGACAGAGGCACTCCGTGGCGACGGCAGTCACGATGAAAATCTTATTTCAGAACTCCGTGAAAAAGTTACAGCCGACTACGAACTTACCACAGGTGCGATAATGGAATTACAGGCGGAAGAATAAATATAAGCGGTACGGAAAAAACTGTACCGCTGTTTTTTAGTTCACTGAATTAAAAAGCACTTGACAAAATTTCTGATACTGGTATAATTATTATAAGGAAAAAAATCAGAAACAGGAGTGATGAAAAATAAAATTCCTACTTGTTGATGACAATGAAATAAGCATGGAAATAGAAAAAGCCATGCTTGAAAGTTGCGGACTTGATGTAATAACTGCCGAAAGCGGTGGCGAGGCAGTCAGAATGGCGGAAAACGAAGAGTTTTTCATGATACTTATGGATATACATATGCCCGTTATGGACGGATATGAAACTGCAAAGATTATCAGAAAGACGAATAAATCCGTTCCGATTATCGCACTCACGGCGGACAGTATAAGCGACGTTGAAAGCAGATTCAGGGAGTGCGGTATTGACGGCTATCTGCAAAAACCTTTGCAGACGGACGAACTCCACAGGATTTTACAGAATTACATAAATGTAAGCGTTTCAGGTGGAAAAAAAGAAAACGACAGTTATTTTGACTGTGATTCCCTGTCGGCTGTACTCAACGACGACAAGGCGGTAATGCGTGTGCTTAACCAGTTTATATCCGCACACGGAAACGACTGCGAAACCCTCAGAAATGCCGTTATTTCCGAAGACTTCATAACGGCGAGGGAAATTCTCCATAACATAATAGGCATATCAGGAAATCTTTTCTGTCATAAGCTCTACACCGTTTCGTGCCGTTTCAGCCTTGAACTTAAACAGGAGTGTTCCGACAGTTTCGACGCATTCGAGGAGGTATGGGACAAAACCCTTACCAAGATAGACTTATTTATGGAAAAACTCCCCTTGATGTCGGAAAAAACAGCGGAAAAAAGTTTTGACGAGATATGGGAACAGTTTTTTTCGCTGTGCTATTATTTTGATATTTCAGCTGTTGACATCTTTACGGAAAATATAAATCTTTTCAGGGAAAACATTAATAAAACCGACTTTGAAAATCTCAAAGAAGCGGTTATGAAATATGATTTTCTGTGGATTTCGGAAAATATGGAGGAATATAATGTATAATGTGCTTCTGGTAGAGGACGACACTACGCTTCGTTTTATCTACTCAAAAATGAAAACATGGACGGAATGCGGTTTCAAAATCGCACAGCAGGCAGGCAACGGAAAAGACGCTCTTGAAATTCTCGAAAAAAAGTCTTTTGACTTAATTTTTACGGATATACGTATGCCGTTTGTGGACGGTATAGAAATGCTCCGCCGTCTGTCAGAAAGAAAAAATACTATTCCCGTGGTTTTTGCAAGTTCTTATGATGACTTTGAATACGCAAGGCAGGGACTTATTTTAGGGGCTTTCGACTATCTTTTAAAGCCTGTTGACGAAAAAAAACTTGCCGAAGTACTGACACGTCTGAAAAATTATCTTGAAAGTGAAGAAAATGCCCCGAAAATAGACGAGTCGGTTATGAACGTCTTTGAACAGCTTGATGTGCCTATCGAGTCGAGCCAGTTTATATATCATACGGCTGTATATTTTTCGGAACACTTCGGTGAGGTTTTCAGCGTTGACGACATAGCCGACGCTTACGGCTACAGCAAGGACTATTTCGGAAAGATTTTCAAGAAAAATTTCGGCGTGACTTTTCATGAGGTGTATTCGAGAATAAAGATAGCCTATGCGATAAATCTTCTGAGGACGGGAAATTACAAAGCCTACGAAATCAGCGACATACTCGGCTATTCCTCGGTTGACTACTTTACAAAGGTTTTCAAGGAAATCACAGGCGAAACACCGTCACGTTACAAGGCAAAACTCGACGGACGATATTAAGGGGAGAATTTTAAAATGGCAGAAAATTATGCGGAAATACTCGTTGTTGACGATATGCCCGACCAGATAGCCTATTCGGGAACTATACTGCGTGGCGAAGGGTATCGTGTTTTTGCCTCGCCGAGCGGAAAGGCAACGCTTAAATTTCTTGAAAGAAAAATCCCCGATTTGATTATGCTTGACATTCAGATGAACGACATCAGCGGACTTGATTTGTGTAAGATGATAAAGTCCGACCCGAAAACAAAGGATATACCTGTTATTTTTCTCACTGCCGAAATGAGTCCCGAAATTATAAGACAGGCTTTTGCACTCGGCGGTTGTGACTACGTAAAAAAGCCTTTTATAAAAGAAGAATATCTTTCGAGGGTGAAAACTCACCTCAAAATCTCCACTCAGCAGAGAGAACTTGCCGAAGCCAATAACGAGCTGAGTATGTTCTGCTCGGCGGTTTCTCACGATTTAAAAGCACCTTTCAATATTATAAATATGCTGATAAATATGCTTGCGAACGAACTCGGCGAGGACTGCGGAGAGGAAATTTCCGACCTTATGAACATGATAACATCAAAGTCAACTCAGACAAGAATCATGATAGAGAGACTTTTTGAATTTTCAAAAATGTGCAATATCAAGCCTAAAATGAAACTTGTTGACATAAAAAAAATAGCGACAGAGACTTTCGGCGAACTTAAAAAACTTGAGAACGGCAGAGATATAACGCTGATATGCGGAGAAATTCCCAAAGTAAAATGCGACCCCGTGCTTATTCAGCTTGTTTGTAAAAATCTTCTCGCCAACGCCATAAAATACACCTCAAAGCGTAAAAAGGCGGTTATTGAGATTTCCTCAACCTCGACCCCTACACGTACTATAATAAAGATAAAAGACAACGGGTCGGGTTTTGATATGGCTTATTCTGACAAGCTGTTTCAGGTTTTCCAGCGTCTGCACTCGGAAGAGGAGTTCGAGGGAAGCGGTGTGGGTCTTGCACTCGTAAACCGCATTATGAAGCGTCATAACGGCGAAGTAAAGGCTTACGGCGAAGTTGACAAAGGTGCGGAATTTTCACTCTGTTTCAATTCATGAATAATTATACTATCTGGCATTTCCGATTTTTCGGAAATGTCTTTTTTTTATCGGAA
>CAMWQJ010000106.1 GCA_947176415.1 uncultured Ruminococcus sp.
CTTCCATTCGTCCGTCCATTCCCCATTTTCGTCCTGTTCAAACCATATGCAATCGGGAATCTTTTCGGCGAGATGTCTTGTGAAAATTCCGTAGGTGTTCTTTTCCCTGCTACCCATTATATCTGTTAATACAGTCCTGTCAGGAATCTGCAAAACCCTTGCGAAATCGTCGAGCAGAATTTTTGTGCGTGAGAACGTAAACGGCTGGAATATCGCCCAGACGTGATTGAATCCCATTCCCATTGCGGAAGTTAATGTTGCTTCCAGTTCGGCGGGGTGGTGGGCATAGTCGTCAACTACAGTAACGCCCTTTTTAAAGCCGAGCTTTTCAAAACGTCTTTTTGCACCCCTGAATGCCTCAAGACCTTTTACACACAAATCAACGGGCAAGCTGAGCCTGTCAATAACCGCAACCGCTGATAATGCGTTGAGTACGTTGTGAGTACCTGCGACGTGGAGCGTTATTGTGCATTTAAATTCTCCGCCGTGATAAGCGTCAAATCTCGTCTCCATGCCTGAAATCCGCTGAATATTGCGAGCCTGCCAGTCGTTTGATTCTCCGAGACCGAAAGTTACAATATTTTTTCCGAGACCCTCAACGGCTTTCATTGTATTTGCATCGTCGCCGTTTACAATAAGTGCCTGAGAAGTCTTTTCGGCGAATCTGCGGAAAGACTTTATCACGTTTTCGAGAGTTCCGAAATAGTCGAGATGGTCGGCATCAATATTCAGTATTACAGAAATATCAGGGGAAAGTTTAAGGAAATGGTCCTCAAACTCGAACGACTCGCATACAAGAATATCGCTTTTTCCTGCAATTCCACTTCCGTTGATACACGGAAGTTTTCCGCCTATATACGCCGAAATATCAAGCCCTGCCATGTAGAGAATCTGCGTAATCATGGACGTTGTTGTTGTTTTGCCGTGAGTTCCTGAAACGCATACGGCGTTGCTGTACCATTCAGTTATAATGCCGAGAAGTTCAGCCCTTTCGAGAACAGGCACACCGCTTTTCCTCGCCTCGATAAGTTCGGGATTGTCTTCCATTATGGCGGCTGTGTGGACGATAAGGTCTGCACCGTTTATATTTTCGGCACGCTGTCCTATAAAGACTTCAATGCCCATTTTTCTGACGGCTTCGAGGGTTTCGGTTTCGTTGTTGTCAGAACCCGTCAGGAAATATCCCTGAGAGTGAAGAATCTGTGCGAGCGGATACATTCCCGAACCGCCTATCCCTATGAAATGTATGTGTTTTTTTCCCTTTAAAATTGTGCTTTTCAAAAAATCTATCACCTTTCATATATATTTTTTTGATTATATTAAAAAATCACTTGATTTTTTATTTATAATACGCTATAATATTTATTAGGGGAGTTTTTATTATTCCCCGTCAGCTTATTAACACAAGGAGGTTTACTACAATGGAAATTACAGACGTAAAAATAAGAAAGATTATGTCTGAGGGCAGACTGAGAGCCGTTGTGTCAATCACTGTTGACGATATGATAGCAGTGCATGACATCAAGGTTGTTCAGGGCGATGCAAGGCTTTTTGTTGCAATGCCAAGCAGAAAGGACGAAAACGGTGTATTCCGTGACATCGTTCACCCGATTTCACCGTTCGCAAGAAAGCTCATTGAGGATAGTATCCTTGATGCCTATGCAAAACAGCTTGCTATGCTCGAAGCTGAAAAGGAAACTTCTGACGAAGAGTCCGAGCTTTATGCAGAGCCTGAAACTGACGAAGCAGAATAATAATATTCTGTTGCCTGCCTTTACGGCAGGCTTTTTTTATATACCGAGAATCACACAGGCTTTCAGCACTGCTATCTGCGTTTTTGCGTCTTTTATCTTTCCGTCCATTACAAGTTTTTTCGCCTCCGCAAGTGGTATCTTCTCAACGTCGAGAAATTCGTCCTCGTCGGTATGCTGTTCACTGAATCCAAGTCCCCTCGCAAGATACACATGAATGACTTCAGTATTATATGCAGGTGTGGGATAAATTTCCCCCATGTAGATATACTCGCTACAGGTACAGCCGGTTTCCTCGAGAAGTTCACGCTTGCCACATTCGTAGTGACTTTCGCCCTTTTCGAGCTTGCCGGCAGGGATTTCGGTTGTTACTTCGGAAAACGGATAGCGGAACTGCTTTACCATGAAAATTTCATTGTCTTCCGTGACGGGTATAACGCAAACGCCCCCCGTGTGAATAATAACGTCCCTGACAGCTGTCTGACCGTTTTCAAGTTCGGCGGTGTCGTGAGTTACGGTAAAGATTCTGCCGTTGTAAACCGCCTCGCTTGTAATTGTTTTTTCCTCCAGATGCATATTTATCCTCCTTAAAATATTAAAAATTTTTCTCTGTAAGTTTCCGCTTGTATTCTTCTTCCGCATTTATCACATGGCATGAATCATATCCATAGGAGTGCGAAATTTCACAGCGGTTGTCTTTGTTGCGGACTTTTCGGCAGACTATCATATAAACCGCAAGAACGGCAAGTCCCGAAACTGAGACGGCAAGTCCGATATTCAGATATGGCGTATGGTAGCGGAAAATTATATCATTATATCCCGAATCGGCTTTTACTGCCATGAATCCGTATGAAACTTTTTCAATCTCTGTCGGCTCGCCGTTTACCTCCGCTGTCCAGCCACTGCTATAAGGCACACTGTAAAAAACAAGTGCGGGCTTGTCAAGCGTTATTTCGGACTCAAAGCCCTTTGAGTCGTACACAAAAGAGTCGGAAGAATTTTTCTGCCTTTCGGTGCAGATTTTTTTGTAGTCGCTTTTTCTGAGAGAATCGATTTCGTCAATATCGGCGTGGCGGAGCGAAGAATATTTTTCCGCCTGTTTTTCGGTAAGTACGAGAGAGTGAATAAGTGCTTTTTCCTTGTTTTTTCCGTCTTTTTCGGAAAGCTCATCTTCTGTTATGAAGCTGTCAAACGGAATGCCCATAGGTATATAAAGCTTATTTTCATATATCTCGAAGTAGTCATTTTTTCCGACATACTCAAATCCGACAAGTGCAGACTGTATATCGGTATCGTCATTGTCAATGCGTTTGTAGTAATATTTTACGGAAAAAAGTCCTCTCAGAGTGTAATGCGAAGTGTCGGGTCGTGATGCAACGTCTCTTTTTATGTCAACTTCGGGATAGAAGTTCATTATGGAACTTTCAACAACGCTCTGAAATGCCCTCATGGACGGAAGTCTCCACAGCATAGGGTAGTTGTCGTAATCTTTGGAAATATCAACTCTGAAAAAGTTATCCTCCGAGACGTTTTCGTAAACGCTCTCACCGCCTTTTATTGCGGAATTTACATATTCCTTTGCGTTTTTCGGAGTGACAGCACCGTATATAACCGCAGTCAGCACGCACAAGACAGAGGCGAGTGCGGTAAAAATTACGGTTAGTTTTTTGTAGGGAAGGGACTTTTTCTTGCGTATGAAAATATAGTGCGAAAGAATCAGGAATCCGACTGCTATAGCGAGTGTAAGCCAGAAGTAGAGAATATCCCTCGGGAACTCAAAAAACTTTATCTTGTCGTCTTTTTTTATGGGTAGGAGCGAAATTATTCCGTAGACGGACAGCATACCGCAACAGATTTTTATTGCAAAAGACGGGTCGGCGTTCTTGTCGTCAATAGTCTGTGCCGTCATCATTGCAAAAATCAGAATCGGCATATAAAACCACCTTGCGTAATATGAGGCGTTGAAAGTATAGAACATACTGTTTAGTATCGGTACAAAGGCACAGAGTATGCAGACGAGTGAAAGCCTGACCGCCCAGTGTTTTTTGTGCATTCTCATGAACGTTATAACGCCCGTCATTGAGAACAGTGGCAGATAACCGCCTATAGATGCCCACTTTGCGTTGTCGGAGTCGAAGAGGTTCGGACGTGCGGGAACGTCAACAGGCATGAAAAACGTCTGTATTATTCTTGCTATTCGTGTCTTATCGCTGTACAGCACCATTGACTGCCCCCAGAGGCGTTCATTTACACGGTAGTTCCCGAGAATTGACATGGCGGTTGGAATAAGCATTACACATGCTATCATCGTACCCGAGACGGCTTCTGTAAACAGCATGAAAAATTTTTTCCACGACGTGTGGAAGTCGTCGCACTTCATGCGGAAAAGGTAATATATAATGAGAAACACGGCTTGTCCCGTAAAGAAGTAGTAATTTATAAAAGCCATGAGAGCAACGGTAAGTGCAAACAAACCCCTGCGGTTGTTGTTGATGTTTTCTTCCATGGCGATGAGCATAAGCGGGAAAAAAGCCGTAACGTCCTGAAAGTGATTGAAGAAGATATTATAGACCTGAAATCCTGAAAAAGCATACAACATAGCTCCGACAAGGGAAAGATTTTTACTGCGGACAAAACGTCTTATATAGATGTAGGCAGTGAGCGTTGCAATGCCGTGTTTAAGGGCAAGAAGAAAAGGCATTGAGAGAGTTACAAGAGAGCGTGGCAGAACAGTTGACAACCAGAAAAAAGGACTTCCGAAAAGATAGAACGAATAGGAGTTCATTAGGTCTGAGCCGAGGTCTGTAAACCAGTTCCAGCCGAATTGTCCGTTACGCACTGCATCGTTGGCGAGATTGTAAAATGGTATCTGCTGGGCATTGAAATCGCCATAGTATATGAAATAACCGCCGTCGGCAATCATTATCGGAATCAGACAGACGAGCAGACAGGCAAATCCCATAAGAAATGCGGTTAAATATTTTTCTTTTTTTCCGTTTTCAAAAGTGCCTTTTTCGTGTGACATTTTTTGTCCGCCTCCGTGAGTATGGAAAATATATCAAGAATATTATAAC
>CAMWQJ010000107.1 GCA_947176415.1 uncultured Ruminococcus sp.
ACCCTCCTGTATCAATAAATTCAATCATATAATAACATAAATTTAAAAAAAATTCAAGCAGTAACCAAAAATATCATCTTTTTATCATAAAAATTCAGCGTATTAGTAATTATGCACGTAAAAAAGTATTTGAGTTTGTGCATTATAACAATATGATTATATCACCATTCCGCCGTTTACTGCTAAAATTTGCCCTGTTATGTATTCGGCACGCTCCGAGGCAAGAAAAGCCACCGCCTCAGCCACATGACAGGGCTTTCCGAAAAATCCGAGCGGAATTTCTTCCCTTATTATGCTGAGGTCTTCGGCTGAAAAACGGCTGTTCATTTCCGTCATTATAAACCCTGGAGCAACGCAGTTTACACGGATTCCGGAGGGGGCAGTTTCCTTTGCAAGAGCCTTTGTAAAGCCGATAATTCCCGCCTTTGATACGGAATAGTCGACTTCGCACGAAGCACCGACCTGTCCCCACATGGACGATATATTTATTATACAGCCTGATTTTCGGCGTATCATCGAGGGAAGAACGGCACGGGAACATTCAAGCGTACCGCCTAAATTTATATCCATTATCATACGTGACTTTTCCGCTGAAATATGCGTAAAAAGTTCAATTTCCGATACGCCTGCATTATTGACGAGCAAATCAATATTTTCATTTTCGCTGAAAAATCTTTTAACAGACTCAGCGTCCGCAACGTTAAATCCAACCTCCTTACCGTTTATTTCCTCTGCTGATTTTTCTGCTTTTTCTCTTGACTTAAAATAATTTACAAATACAAAATATCCCTCTTCTGCGAGTTTACGGCATATTGCCGAGCCTATACCGCCAGTACCGCCCGTGACGAGTGCTGTTTTTTTCATAAATAAAACCTCCTGAAATATTTTCACAGATAATTATAACACAAAAAAATATAAAAATCCATACTTGAAAAAAATACCGATACATGATATAATTGATTTATATTTTACGGAGGTGTTTTTAAATTGAATCAGAAAAAAATTGACCGAATAAACGAACTTGCACACAAGTCAAAGGCGGAGGGACTTACGAAAGAGGAAAAGGCAGAGCAGACGGCATTACGTAATGAATACAGGCAGTCAGTGGTGGGAAATCTTTCGGCACAGCTTGAAAATACGTATATAATTACTCCTGACGGCAAAAAGAAAAAAGTCGGAAAGGACAGGTGAAATTTTATGACAAATGAAGATTTTTTCGGCATGGCGGTAAAGTCTGCGGAAAAATCCTACTCAAAATACAGCGGATTCAGTGTCGGAGCTGTACTCCTCACGGAAGACGGACAGGTTTTTACAGGCTGTAATATTGAAAATGCGTCCTATTCAATGACTATGTGTGCGGAACGGACTGCATTTTTTAAGGCTGTTTCTTCAGGTTTCGTAAAATTCCGTGCAATAGCCGTTGCAGGCGGAAAAAACGGTGATTTTTCAGTGCCGTGTATACCTTGCGGTGCTTGTCTTCAAGTTATGGCAGAATTTTGTGACGATGATTTTATGATTGTTCTTTCGGACGGCGTTCACAGACTTTCCGACTTTCTTCCGAAGAAATTCAAAGGTGAAAATTTATGAAGAGAATAAAAGCAGTTTACGACGAAAAAACGATAAGAGTATATCAGGCATACAACGACAGGATAGCCGATGAAGCCCTTAAAATCGGCACTTTCGGAAAATCATTCAAGCGTGAACGCATGACGTGGATAAAGACTTCTTTTCTATGGATTATGTACCGTTCCGGCTGGGCTGAAAAGGAAAATCAGGAGCGTATACTCGCCATTGATATAAAGCGGACAGGCTTTGAGGAAATTTTAAGGAATGCGGTTCTTTCGTCTTACAGTGAAAGAACTAATGTTCCACGTGAAACATGGCAGGAAATGGTTAAAAATTCTGACGTGAGATGTCAGTTTGACCCCGACCGTGATATTTTCGGAAATCCGCAGAAAGACCGTGCAATTCAGCTCGGACTCAGAGGAAAGTTTGTTTGCAGATATATTGATGACTATATAGTGAAAATTTCCGATATCACGCCTTTTGTAAGGGATTTGAAACAGCAGAGGGACGAGGGATTTTCAATTGATGACAGACTGCCGAAAGAAATTGATTATCCCGTTGACGAAGAGACAGTTAAAATACTTGGCATGGAGGAGTAAATGTTAAGAGAAAAAATTGAAAAACATCTGCTTGAAATTCAGAAACCGTCACGGTATATAGGCGGAGAAGTAGGCAGTGTTATAAAAGACAAATCTAAAGTTGATGTGCGTTTTGCATTCTGTTTTCCTGATACTTACGATATAGGAATGTCACATCTCGGCATGAAGATTTTATATTCGCTGACTAACAAGCGTGAAAATTACTGGTGTGAGAGATGTTTTGCACCCTCGGAAGATTTTGAAGCTGTAATGCGTGAAAATGACATACCGCTTTATGCACTCGAAAGTCTCGACCCGATAAGAGATTTTGACTTTATAGGCTTTACAATGCAGTATGAACTTTCGTACACAAACGTGCTTAATATGCTTGATTTGGCAGGGATTCCGATTTTTGCAAAAGACCGTACGGAAGAACTTACACAGATAGTTGTTGCGGGAGGTCCGTGCGTGTGCAATCCCGAACCGCTGGCGGATTTTTTTGATTTATTCATTCTCGGCGAGGGCGAGGAAGTAAATCTTGAACTAATGGATTTATATCACGAAATGAAGAAACAGGGTGCGACAAGAAAAGAGTTTTTGCGGAAAGCCTGTCAGATTGAGGGAATATATGTTTCGCAGTTTTATAGTTTCAGTTACAAAGAGGACGGGACTATTGACGGAATGGAAGTTTCCGAAAACGCACCCGAAGTTGTCAGGAAGCGTATAATAAAGAATTTTGACAATGTTTATTATCCTGATAATTTTGTAGTTCCTTTTACTGAGATAGTCCACGACAGAGTTTCCGTCGAGGTGCTGAGGGGATGCATAAGAGGTTGCCGTTTCTGTCAGGCGGGATTTATTTACAGACCTTTCAGGGAAAAACATTCCGATACAATCGTTAAGCAGACAAAGTGCCTTTGCGAAAATACAGGATATGACGAGGTTTCGCTTGCTTCACTGAGTACAAGCGACCATTCCGAGATAGCCCCTATGCTTACGGAACTTCTAAAATATACTTATGATGAGAAAATAAATCTCTCTCTTCCGTCACTGCGTGTAGATAATTTTTCGGAAGAACTTCTTGAAAAGATAAAGGCAATGCGTAAATCAGGGCTTACTTTTGCTCCTGAGGGTGGCACACAGCGTCTGCGTGACGTTATAAACAAGAATGTCAGCGAGGAAGAAATAATGAACACCTGCCGTATAGCTTTTGAGGGGGGATATTCTTCCGTAAAGCTATATTTCATGATGGGACTTCCGACCGAGACGGACGAGGATATTACAGGCATTGCAGAGCTTACACAGCGTATCACAGACCTTTTCTATACTATGGAAAACCGTCCGAAAGGCAGAGGACTACAGATTTCCGTCAGCTGTGCAACTTTCGTGCCGAAACCGTTCACGCCTTTTCAGTTTGAACCGCAGGATACAAGAGAGATGATTGAACATAAACAGAAACTTCTTCTTGATTCCGTAAACAGAAAACGTGTGAAAGTCAGCTATCATGATGCGAATGTCAGCATTCTGGAAGCCGTTCTTGCAAAAGGAGACAGAAGACTTTGTGATGTCATTTACACTGCATGGAAAAAAGGCTGTAAATTTGACAGCTGGGGAGAAAGTTTTCATTTTGACAAGTGGGTCGAGGCTTTTAAGGAGTGCGGTGCTGATATGTCTTTCTATGCGAACAGGCGTATTGAATATAATGAGATTATGCCGTGGAGTCATCTTGATTATTATATATCAAAAGAATTTTTTATCCGTGAAAACAAGACCGCACACAATGAGGCAACCACTCCGCACTGCCGTCAGAGATGTTCAGGCTGTGGAGTAAATAAGGCTATAGGGGGGAAGTGCTTTGATTAAATTAAGAGCCGTATTTGCAAAACAAGACCGTGCAAAATATATTTCGCACCTTGATTTAAACCGCTGTATGCTCAGGACTTTCAGGCGTTCAGGTCTGCCGATATGGTACACGGAAGGATTTCATTCGCACCCTTATTTTTCTTTTGCACTTGCGTTATCGCTCGGCTATGAAAGCGAGTGCGAGGTTCTGGACTTCAATCTTAATGAGGAAGTGCCTTTTGAAGAGGTTAAAAATCGTCTTAATGCCGTAATGCCTGATGGAATGCGGATTATTTCGGTCGCAGAGCCGAAAAGAAAAATCACGGCTATAACTCAGGCGGAGTATAGTTTTTCACTTGTATCAGATGATATTACGGAAATTTATGACGCTGTGGAAAAACTTCTGAATGAGCCTGAAATTCTCATAGAAAAGAAAACCAAAAAGGGAATCAGAACAGTTGACATCAAACGGGAACTTGAAATAATGATATTTGAAATGAAAGAAAATTCGGCAGATATGGTTATGAGACTTCCGGCAGGTACGCAGACAAATTATAATCCGTCACTATTCATTGAGGCACTGAAAAGGTCTTTTGAAAATCCTTTTGAAGCAAAGAAAATAAAACGCACAAAAATTTTATGTGAAAATAATGAAATTTTTTCATAAAAACACTTGCATTTTTCTGAAAAGTATGATATGATATAAAAGCATTTGAAATC
>CAMWQJ010000108.1 GCA_947176415.1 uncultured Ruminococcus sp.
TTGTGATTTCTCACGCTTTTTCCCTTTTGAAACGTCTATGAACACAGACTCTGAATCAGTTAATGATTTTCTGAAAAATACCTGTGATACAGAGCATTCCAGACATCGCAGTTTGACAAATTTTCTTGTCAATCTGATTTCTGCTCTGGCTGCTTACTCATTTCTGCCTAAAAAGCCCTCTGTATTTTCTGTTTCTAATATGCAGGAGGGCTTTTTATGCCTGCTTGACTGATTTTTTTCAGTCGAACTCACGTTGATTAGCAGAAAAAATAATTCAGAGAGGGAAAAAATGAATCACGGGATTTCGTGATGTCGGAAGTCCCGAATAAAAAATCAACCGCAGTTTTTTCTGCGGTTTTTGTGTATTATTTTTTTATCATAAGTGCTACCGAGTGGACGGCTATACCGAGTTTTTCGCCGGTAAATCCGAGTTTTTCCTCGGTTGTTGCCTTAATGCTTACTTGCTCCGTACTGCAACCGCACACCTCAGCGATATTTTCACGCATGGCGTTAATATAGGGTGCGAGTTTCGGGGACTGTGCTATAATTGTAGCATCGATATTTTCCACAGTATAGCCTTTTTCGGCGACCGCACGGCAAACTTCACGCATAAGCACAAGGCTATCTGCACCTTTATATTTTTCGTCGCTATCAGGGAAAAGATGTCCTATATCACCGAGAGCAACAGCACCAAGCATTGCGTCCATTACGGCGTGTGCGAGAACATCTGCGTCTGAATGACCAAGAAGCCCCTTTTCATAGGGAATTTCTACACCTCCGAGAATTAATTTTCTGTTTTCAACAAGTCTGTGTACATCGTATCCATGACCTATCCTGAACATCTTAACATCTCCTTTTAAGCAGTATTTCGGCAATTTCTATATCTTCGGAAGTAGTAATTTTTATGTTGGTGTAATCACCCGCAGTCATGTAAACTTTTCCGCCTATAGCCTCGACAAGCTGGCAGTCGTCGGTAAAATCAAGACCGTGTTCAAGGGCAAAGTCAATACCTTCAAAGTAGATATTTCTTTTGAATACCTGAGGGGTCTGGGTAATATAGAGATTTTTTCTCGGCGGTGTATCGGTAATAAGTCCGTCATCAACGAATTTTATCGTATCTTTTACAGGAACGCCGAGCGTAGCACCTCCAAAAACGGAAGCGTCTTTAATGGTACGTGATATATTTTCAGGAATTACAAGAGGTCTTGCACCGTCGTGAACAGCGATAAGCTCCGAGTCTGCGGAAACACACTTAACGCCGTTTATAACACTCTCCTGTCTGGTTTTTCCGCCCATGACACAGCTTGTCAGTTTTGATATTTCGACTTTCTCCGCTTCAGCTTTTATTGCCGTAATATCGTCATTCCGTGCGACAATTATTATTTCGGATATATCATTGCACTTTTCAAACGCCTGCATTGTAACACCTATAACGGTGCTTTTTCCGAGTGGCAGTAAAATTTTGTTTTTTCCGCCCATTCTGGTTGAATTTCCGGCACATACTATTATAGCTGATGTTTTCATAAATTTCCTCCCTGAGATATTATACTATAGTAACGAGTGTAAAAAATATAGCGATAAAAAACACAACGGCATAGAGTTTCACAGCAACAGGCGGAAATGCAGAACGGTTTTTAAAAATCGGAATTCCGATAATTATAAGAAACGACATAATAATACCTGATATGATTTTCATTATTGAGTCCTTTATGTAAGTAACTTCGAGACACATTATGTTTCCGAGAGGAAAATATAAATCATCATATTCAGCCGTCATGGAGTTGATTTCTTTTGTTATGTCATAGTCTGTGATTTTTTTAGACAAAGCTGTAATTTCAAATGTTGTATCGGAATATTCGTCAAAATTCTTTTCCGCCCAGTTTTTCGGAGCGTGAATTGTATAGGAGTTGCCGTCATCGTCTATGCCTATGTAATAATAGTCTTTGCCGATAGGGAGTATATAGTTTACCGAGTGTTTTACTTCAAAAAATTCTGTTGCATATATAAGGTCGACCGTTTTAACGTTCTGCTTGTCGGTAAGGTCTTTTATCGGCATAACAAAAAGAACCATGACAAACGATAAAGCAAGGATTATATAAAGAAAAACCCTGAAACCTTTTCGCATTTTTACACCTCCTTTCTTTAATGTATTATAATTATATCACATATTATAATGAATGGCAAGGAAATATTTCCCGTTCTGTCACATTTTTTCACGTATTTATCAGCATTGTGAAAAAAACGACACATATTTTTCCCGATAATATTACACATAAAGCAATTTAATATCACATTTCTGAAATATAATATAATCACAGTAAAGAAAACAACAACGCCGAAAGGAATGTGATTATAATGAACGAATACAGAAACAATATAAATCTTGATGAGGAAGCACCGAAGCCGAAAAAGCACAGATTAGGAAAAGCAGTTGCTTTCCTAATGGCAATGACCGTTGTATCAGGAAGCTCCATTGCAGTGTACAGAAAGTTTGAGAACAAAACGGCAGTTGTATCCGCAGTACAGCACACCGACAACAAAGAGAAAAATTCTTCTCTCTCCGCAGAGGGTTTAAGCCTTATCAGCAGAGCGGAGGACAGCGAAGCAGAACTTTCGACAGAAACAATAGTGGAAAAACTTCTTCCGTCGGTTGTCGGCATAGAATCGCAGTTTACGGTTGAATCGTCAGGAAACGGATATTTTTACGGATTTAATATGCCGACAACTTCAGAGTCCACAGGCACAGGAACGGGCGTGGTTATAACCGAGTACGGCTATATTGTAACGAATGCCCATGTTATTTATGATAGTGAATATGGTGCAGGACTTTCGGAGAATATAACAGTGCATATGAATGACGGAGAAAGTTACGGTGCAGAAGTTGTGGGATATGATACGGACTGTGATATTGCCGTACTGAAAATAGATGCTGACGGTCTTACGCCTGCTGAGTTCGGCGACAGCGACAGCCTTAAACTCGGCGAGTCGGTTATAGCTATCGGCAACCCCCTCGGATTCGATTTAATGAATACAGTCACAGGCGGTATGATTTCGGGTCTCAACAGAAATATCACAATAAACGACAAGGCAATGAATCTCATTCAGACCGATACCGCTATTAATTCCGGAAACTCCGGCGGACCGCTTATCAATAAAAAAGGGCAGGTTATCGGAATAAATTCCTCGAAGATGTCATCAAGTTACGGCTCGGCAAGTATTGAGGGCATAGGCTTTGCGATTCCATCAAATGAGGTTTCAAAAATTGTGGACGACCTTATGGAATACGGCTATGTTACGGGCAAGCCACAGCTTGGCATAAGCTGTCAGGACGTTACGGAAAATATAGCACGTATGTATAATATGACAGTCGGGGTTTACGTTACGGAAGTTTCAGAGAACAGCTCCGCAGAAAAATCAGGTCTCAGGGCAGGTGACATTATAACGGCTGTGGACGGTAAGGAAATTACAAGTTACGAAGAACTCAACGCACAGAAAAATACTCATTCAGCAGGCGAAACGCTGGAGATAACATATGTCAGAAACGGCAGTGAAAAGAAAACTGAAGCCGTTCTTGACGAGGCAAGAAAAGACTGATTTTAAAAAAGTCTCCTGTATTTCAGGAGACTTTTTTGTTGACTTTTATATGGAGATATGCTATAATCAACTCAGAAAGGGGATTTTAATTTGAAGAAAAAACATTTACCGCTTTATGGTGTCGGTCCTGTAATTGTTTTCGGTCAGTATCTGATTACCGCATTGATAATTATTCTTTCTTTTGTATTTGAATTTGATTCTGTGCGTATTGAATTTCTCAGCATTCCTATGAAAATAATCGGGATTTTGCTGATAGCGTTTGGATTTTACCTTGATTTCAGTGCAAAAATAAAATCAGAGCTTTTCAGAAAGGTAGAAAACCACACTCTCATAACGGACGGTATTTACAGGATTGTGCGTAATCCTGTTTATAGCGGTGTATTGTGTATCTGCACGGGTATAGTTTTTATTTTTAATAATATTTTTCTGCTGATAGTGCCGTTTGTCTGCTGGCTTTATATGACGGTTTTTCTGATAAATACCGAAGAAAAATGGCTCAGGGACTTATACGGCGATGATTACAGGGACTATTGCAGAAAAGTCAACCGCTGTATTCCGTGGTTTCAAAAACGCTGACGGAGGAGTATAATGGAGCAGTATATATATGAAAAAATAACAGACGATTTTGTCATGCTTCGGTATTTCACTTCATTTATAGGAGAGGAGCAGGATTTTTCGGAAGAAATCAATTTGATATTAGCTGATTTTGAAAGAATATCATTATACATAGAAAAAAGAGGAAACGAAAACGAAAAGAAGATTCTTCTTTATTCGTTGAAAATGGCAAGGGAATTTATTTTGTCGGGACAATTTCAAACTGCACATGATTTTTGTTATGCGGTTCATAATATCTGCGAATTATTTACAACGCACAACTGGAGAAAAAAGGAATATTTCAAGATATATATAAAACCGTTTCGGAAAAAATACGGTAAAAATTATTTTTCTGATTTTCTGAAATATGATATTCCCTGAAAGGCTGTCTCAGTAGGAGACTGTCTTTTTTTGTAAAAAATTATCAAT
>CAMWQJ010000109.1 GCA_947176415.1 uncultured Ruminococcus sp.
TCAGGTTGGTTTTCTGCTTCTGGATACTCTTTATCTTAAATGGAATTGCTGTAAAGAGCGGTTTTTCAGATTTAAATTTAAATATACTTTCTATATTTTTTACATTCTGTAAATATTTCAGGTTGATTTTTGACGTTTTGCGTGTTAAGCTACAACAGCGTTGCAAGTTGTATTCTCGGTACTCCAAAGGACAGTTCAAGCGAATAAAGGACAAACAAAGGACAAAAAGTAAATTTAAACAAAAGAAAAACTCTGAAACGGCAATTTAAAGCCATTTCAGAGTATTAATACTGGCAGGGGCAGAAGGACTTGAACCCTCGGCACGTGGTTTTGGAGACCACTGCTCTACCAACTGAGCTATACCCCTATTTTTATTTAATTGTCTCTCACAACGTATATTATTATATCACAGTAAATCCCGTTTGTCAAGCATTTTTATAAAAAAATATCTTTTAATTTTATATTTGTAAAAAATTGTTTATTTGCTGTGCTTTTTTTATTGAAAATTGTTACATATCACTATTGACATGATATTGTGTAAAGTGTATAATGTATATAACGTATATATACAAATTTAAGGTGATTGAATGGATATTATTATTTCAAACGCAGACGGTGTGCCGATTTACGAACAGATTGCCACGCAGATTAAGTCGCAGATTATAAGCGGTAAACTCAGAGAGGGTGAGGCTCTGCCGTCCATGCGGTCGCTCGCACTGTCCCTCCACATCAGCGTTATAACCACTAAACGTGCTTATGAGGAACTCGAAAGGGAAGGTTTTATTGAGTCGTTCACGGGCAAGGGGAGTTTTGTTAAAAAGCAGAATACAGCTATTGTACGTGAAGAATGTCTCAGGCAGGCGGAAGAGTTGATTTCTCAGGCGTGCGAAAAAGCCCGACAGTGTGGTGTTACACTTGACGAACTGAAAGAAATAGTTGAAATTATTTACGGAGGTAATTAAAATGACTGACTATGAAAACGCAATCGAAATAAACGGTCTTACGAAAAAATATGACGGATTTACTCTCGACAACGTGACTTTCAGCGTCCCGAAAGGCAGTATTATGGGATTTATCGGGCAGAACGGTGCAGGTAAGACGACAACTATAAAGGCTATCCTCAACATTATAGACAGGGACGGCGGAACGGTTAAAATGCTCGGCATGGACAGCGTGGAAAATGAAATTGAAATAAAGGAAAATATCGCAGTTGTTTTCGACGAACTTCCGATGCACGATGTTTTTAATATTAAAAATGTGAATAAAATCATGCGTGACATCTACAGAAACTGGGACGAAAAAGTTTATTTCGGTTATGTGGAGCGTTTCGGTCTGCCTTTGAAAAAGAAAATAGGACAGTTTTCAAAGGGTATGAAAATGAAACTTCAGATAGCTGTTGCACTCTCTCACAATGCCCGTCTGCTCGTTATGGACGAGGCGACTACAGGACTTGACCCTGTTGTGAGAAGCGAGATTCTCGATATTTTTCTTGAATATCTTCAGGACGAAAATAACAGCATTCTCATGTCGTCGCATATCACATCAGACCTCGAAAAAATCGCCGACAGTGTGACATTTATCGATAATGGAAAAATTTTGCTGACAGGTTACAAAGATGACATTCTTTCCTCGCACGGTCTTTTGAAATGCACGGCAGAGCAGTATGAAAATGCCGAAAAATCGGATTTTGTAAGTGTAAGAGTAAGCGATTTCGGCGTTTCGGCGATGTGCAGTGACATGAAAAATATGAAGCGGAAATATCCGGATTTTATTGCCGACCGCACAACGCTTGAAGAAATTATGTTGTATTATGTCAATCGTGACAGGGGAGAGTGGTTTTAATGAGAAAAGGGCTTGTTTACCGTGAAATTTTTCTTAACAAGAAAAAATATATCACAGGAATTGTTATATATTTTTCTCTTATATTTGTCGGAGTTCTGATACGTATGAGTATGAATTTCGGCAACCTTGCAAAGATTGACGAGGAGATTTTTAAAATTCTTGACAAATACATCTGTTATATTTTTACAATGATTACGCCCGCTGTGCTTGTGCTGTCGCTTATGGGTCGGCACAATATAACGGCGTCGGACTATAAAACGGGCTGGCAGAAATTTTCACATACTTTTCCGATTAGTGCGGTCGAAAATTCACTTTACATCACTGCAATGTCGGTGTGCGGATTTATTATCGCACTGGTGTTGAGTATGATTAATTTATTCATGTTTTTCGCAATATGCGGACAAAAAGTAAATACTTTCGTTGTAAAGGCAGTAATTCTTATTACGTGTTCCTTTGGAATGATGATAGTCTTTGAAGATATTCTTGTTTACATATTTAAAAAAGTCACAACCGCACAGATTGTCGCCGGTATTTTTGTTGTTTCCGCTGACGTTATTGTAACTTTGCTTCTTGCAAAGTCAATGAAAGATTATATGAAAAAAGTCGGTCACACGGCGGAGGAGATAAATGAAGACATTAATCTTGTGAATGATATGACGAATTACATAATTTCGGTAGCGAAAAAAACATTTGACATATGCGTTGCCGTTATGCCGTTAATCATGGTGGTGGCGTTTGTAGTGTTTTATCTGTTTGTCAGGAGAGTTTTCAGAAGGAGGGAAAAATAATGCGTGGACTCATTTATAAGGATTTTGTCGCCAACAGAAAAAGTATTATTGGTTGTGTTTCGGTAATGATTTATATACTCGTGGCGTGTTTTGTTATAACTTTTGTTGAAGATGATAATGAACTGGGCGAAACGTTCTTTCAATTGTTTGAGGTGTTTATTTTAGCGATTATTTTTTTTCTGGGCGGTGCTTTTCAGGGAAATATGTTCCGCGAAGACGAAAGTCGCAAATGGGCATATTTTGTTGCATCAACGCCCATGACAAGCCGGAAACAAGTAGAATCAAAATACTGGGTGATTTTGATTATGTCGCTCGTTCTGCTGTGGTTTACCTCTTTTGTTGATGTGCTGTGCTGTCATATTTACGGGACGGATTCGGCACAGATATTCCTCATGCTGATGTTTTTCATACAGATTGTAATGCGTGCCTTTGAAATTCCGTTTCTTGTGCGGTTCGGGTCTGATATGGGAAGCTACTACAAAGTAGGAGTGATAGCGGTTTTTTTACTTATAGTCGGAATCTATCTGCTTTTCGGCGATTTATCGCACTTTTCATCAATGGACAAAATTTATGAATTTCTTCTTGACATGATTTCAGGCGAAAACATGGGCATGATGGTTGCAATTACTGCTCTTCCCTATATTTCGGCATTTCTCTACTATCTGTCCTATAGGATTTCATGCAGGCTTTATCTGAAAGGAGCTGAAAACTTTGAAAAATGAACGTATAATTAATATATTACGTGTTTTGATTTTTACTGCTCTTGCATGGGGATTGATGAATCTTTTTCTGAAACTTTTCCCAGATTTGACGATGAAAAACAGCCTTCTTTTTATGTCAACTCCTCTTTTCGCACACGTTATAACCCGACTTCTGACACGTGACAAAACCGATACGAAAGGGCTTTTTCTTCACCTTGAGTTTGAAAATAAGTTAAAATATTATATCTGGACTTTTCTTTATCCTGTTGTTGTCTCGCTCGTTTCCTCATTGCTGATTATTTTCCGATATGCCGACAATTATCGTCTGTCTGAACAGCTTGGAAACGGCAGGTGGAAAGAATTTTTAATAATGATTTTCTTTTCACTCGGACACTCCGTTTTTATGTTTTATATCTGTCTCGGCGAGGAATACGGCTGGCGTGCCTACCTCACTCCGAAGCTCGAAAGCCTTATGCCTGAGCCACTTGCACTTATCTTAAGTGGCTGTATATGGGGAATTTGGCACGCACCTCTAATAAGGGATATGGGTCTTAATTTTGGTACAGGCTATAAATTTTTTCCATATGCCGGCTATATTGCCATGTGCGTGTGCTGTATTTTTACAGGGGCATTCCTGACGTGGCTTACACGTCGTACAGAGTCGATTTATCCGGCTGCAATATGCCACACAATCATCGATACCCTGTCAATTGTCAATTATCTTGTACCTGAAAAAATTCTCGAAAAATCGGAAAAAACGGGACAGTTCGCATTTAATTTTGCTTGTTTATATATGTTGGGAGATATTCTTATCGGTGCGGTTTTCTTTGTGATTCTTTGCCTTGAAAGACGTGACAAAAAAGACATATGAACGAAGTTTTCAGCCGTTTTGCACTGTTATACATATTATATAATAGCTCTCGGAAAAAAGTTATTTTATAAATTACTACAGCATACTGTACAAAAAATATGGAAATTTTTTGATTTTTTTCTGCTTGACAAATATTATATTCTGTGATATACTGATATAGTCGTCACGAGAGATGACACATGAATACGAAAATTTGAAAAAAGTCCGAAAAAAGACTTGACAAATCAAAAAAAACGTGATATAATAATCAAGTCGCTTTTTGAGTGACGGCTCACAGAAAAAAGTTTTTTGAAAAAAGTTAAAAAAAGGCTTGACAAAATGAGAATTCTGTGGTATAATAAGTAAGCTGACTGATTAAGACAGCTTGTACAGCATCTT
>CAMWQJ010000110.1 GCA_947176415.1 uncultured Ruminococcus sp.
CGGTATTTCGATAATTGGCACGAGCGGACTGGTTGAGCCTATGAGTAGTCAGGAACTCGTTGATACGATACGTGCGGAGGCGAGCATAAGGCGGTGTTCGGGGGCAAAAAATATGCTCCTTACGCTCGGAAATTACAGCGAAAGTTTTGTGCAGGAAGAGATGCCTTTTCCGCTTGAAAAAAGCATAAAATGCAGTAATTTTATCGGCGATTCGCTCGATATTGCCCTTGAAAACGGCTTTGAGGGCGTTTTGCTTGTTGGGCATATCGGAAAAATGGTCAAGCTCGGTGCAGGAATAATGAACACACATTCGGAGTTTGCGGACGGACGAATAGATGTTCTTGTTACGTGCGGTGTTCTCGCAGATATGGACGTTGAGGTGCTGAAAAAAATTCCGTTGTGTGCCACTGCCGATTCTGCCCTTGATTTGTTCCGTGAAGTCGGAAAAATGGAGAAAATTCTCGAAATACTGGCAAAAAAGGTCGACTATTATCTTAATGCAAGGGTGAAAGGTGAGATAAAAGTCGGGGCGGTGATTTTTTCTTACAAGCATAAATTTGCGGTAAAAACGAAGTTCGCGGATGATTTGATTAAAAAAATTTCGGAGGAATAAAAATGGTAAATTTTGTTGGTGCGGGGTGCGGTGCGGTCGACCTGATAACGCTGAGGGGCAGACGGCTTATCGGCGAGGCGGACGTGATAATTTATGCAGGTTCGCTTGTAAATCCCGAATTACTGGGGTTTGCGAAACCTGAGTGCGAAATTCACAATAGTGCATATATGACTCTTGACGAGGTTGTTTCAGTAATGGAAAATTCCGAAAAACAGGGAAAAAATACGGTAAGACTCCACACCGGCGACCCCTCTTTGTACGGTGCAGTACGTGAGCAGATGGACAGGCTTTCGGCAATGGGTATCGCCTATGAAGTTTGTGCTGGGGTAAGCTCGCTGTGCGGTGCGGCGGCATCTCTCAAGGCGGAATACACGCTCCCTGACGTTTCACAGACGGTTATCATAACACGTATGGCAGGGCGGACGGCTGTTCCTGAGGGCGAGAGTATCGAAAAACTCGCTTCGCATCATGCGACAATGGTGATTTTTCTTAGCACCTCAATGCTTGACGAACTGTCCGAAAAGTTGATTTCGGGTGGCTACAGCCCGGAAACTCCCTCGGCGATTGTCTACAAAGCAAGCTGGGCGGACGAAAAAATTATGCGGTGTACGGTCGGCACTCTTGCCGAAACTGCTCGAAAATTCGGCATAAACAAGACTGCATTGATAACAGTCGGAGATTTTCTCGGCGACGATTATTCGCTCTCAAAACTCTATGACCCTTCATTTGAAACGGAGTTCAGAAAATGAAAATTGCGGTAATTTCACTGACTGAAAAAGGGCGGATTCTTTCCGCAAATATCGAAAAAGTCCTTGTTCCTCAACACCATGTAACACGCTACTGCTTTTCAACGCACAGCGACGATTTTTCACGAAAATTCGACAATATTTATAAACTGACGGAAGAAATTTTTTTGCATTCCGATGCAATGATTTTTGTGTGTGCGTGCGGAATTGCCGTCCGTGCGGTGTCTACGTTTTTGTCTTCAAAAATTTCCGACCCTGCCGTTATTGTGGCTGACGACGGCGGAAAATTTGTAATTCCCGTACTTTCAGGACATATCGGCGGAGCAAATCGGCTTGCGGAGGTGGTCGCCGAAAAAATAAACGCTCTGGCAATAGTTACGACCGCAACGGATATCGGCGGAAAATTTTCGCCCGATTCTTTCGCCGTGGCAAACGGGCTTTTGATTTCTGACATGAAATTGGCGAAAAAAATAGCGGTTGCCGTGCTTAACGGGGAAAAAATAGGGCTTTTCAGCGAATACGAGTGTCGAAATGTTCCTGATGTCATTTCTTACAAAAACTGCCGTATTGGTATATGTATTTCTAACGATTTCGACAAAAAGCCTTTTTCGGAAACGCTTAATCTTGTGCCGAAAAATATTGTTGTAGGGGTCGGCTGTAAAAAAAATATTTCGTGTGAAACAATTGGAAAAAGAATTGCGGAAAGTCTTGATTTGTGCGGAATTTCGCAGAAAAGAGTGTGCAGGATAGCAACTGTTGATATAAAATTTAACGAAAAAGGCTTGACTGAATACTGCAAAAAAAACGGACTTGAATCTGATTACTTTACAGCAGAGGAATTAGCCGAATTACAGGGGGATTTTACGTCTTCGGAGTTTGTCAGGAAAACGACAGGCACGGATAATATTTGCGAAAGAAGTGCGGTTAAATCAAGTGGCGGACGGCTCGTTATGCGGAAAAACTCGGCTGACGGCGTAACCGTTGCAGTGGCAGAAAAGCCGTTTTTTGCCGATTTTGAAAGGAAAATCTTATGAAATTATATGTTGTCGGTTTTGGGTGCGGAAGTCGTAGTGGTATGACTATCGAGGCGGAGACGGCTATTGAAAAAAGCAGTCTGATAGTCGGATATACGGTCTATACAGAGATTATTAAAAATTTTTTTCCAGATAAGAAAATTATTTCAACAGGCATGAGACATGAGCGTGAGCGTGTGAAAATTGCACTTGAAGAGGCAAAACGCCAGACGGTTGCACTTGTGTGCAGTGGCGACAGCGTGGTGTATGGCATGGCTGGGCTGGCTTTGGAAATGTCCGTCGATTATCCTGATGTGGACGTTGAGGTCGTTTCGGGCGTAACTTCGGCAATTAGCGGAAGTTCAATACTCGGCTCGCCCATAACCTGCGATTTTGCGGTGATAAGCCTTTCCGACCTGCTTACGCCGGCAGAAAAAATTATCAGGCGGATAGAATATGCCACAAAAGCCGATTTTACGCTGGTTTTTTATAATCCCTCTTCAAAAAATCGGGCTTACTACCTGAAAAAAGCGTGCAATATTATTCTTGAAAGCCGACCGCCTGAGACGGTTTGCGGTTTTGTGCGAAATATCGGGCGAAACGGTCAGGAGAGCCGTATTCTTACTCTTGCACAGCTCCGTGAAACGCAGGTGGATATGTTTACGACTGTTTTTATAGGAAATTCCGAAACGGTTGTGATAAACGGAAAAATGGTGACTCCGAGGGGGTATAGAAATGGATAAGATTCTTATTTTCGGCGGAACGACAGAGGGGAGAATTTTAGCGGAATATTGTGAAAAACATGGATTTTTTGCTGATGTGTGCGTTGCTACGGAGTATGGTGCGGAACTGCTCCCTAAAAGTAAAAAGATAAATATAAATATCGGCAGGCTCGACAGCTGTCAGATGTCGGAATTTATAAGTAAAAAAAATTACAAATGTGTTGTCGATGCCACGCACCCCTATGCTACGGAGGTTACGGCGAATATAAAACGTGCCTGTGCGGAAAATCTGGCGGATTACATCAGGCTTTTGCGTAAAACGGAGGAAGTCGGCGACTGCGTTACGGCGGAAAATATGAGTGATATTATTAAAATTTTAAATTCTCATAGTAAAATTATTTTGAGTACTCTTGGCAGTAAGGAACTTGAAAAAATGACTGAAATTAAAAATTTTCGTGAGAGAATCTGGGTTAGAGTATTGCCGACGGCTGACGTTAAAAAATGCTGTTTAAGGCTTGATTTCGCTGAAAATCGGATTATTGCCGAAAAAGGTCCTTTTTCTGAAAGTGACAATATCCGCCACATAAAACAAAGCGGTGCGGAGATTCTGCTGACTAAGGAAAGCGGTGCTACCGGCGGTTTTCCTGAAAAAGTTTCGGCGGCGAAGCAGTGCGGTATTGACCTTATTGTGCTGAAAAGACCTTGCGAAAAAGGGCGGACGATTGATGAGGTTAAGGCGATTATCAGCGGAATTTTCGGAGGTGTGTGACGTGGAAGTGTGCATAGTCGGAACGGGAATGGATGGGCGGAAAACGCTGACACGTGAGGCACTGGAGGCAATCGGCGAAGCGGAGGTTTTAATAGGGGCGGAACGTATGTTAGCACCATTCGGACAGCTCAGGAAAATGAGTTTTTGCGAATATTCAACGGCAAATATAGTTAAAATTATCAGCAACTGTAAATGCCTAAAAATAGCTGTTCTGATGTCAGGAGACTGCGGATTTTACAGCGGTGCAAGCGGACTTCTCAAAGAACTTGAAAAAATTCCGTCTGTCAGTTGCAGAATAGTCAGCGGAATTTCGACACCTGTCTATTTTTGCGCTAAAATCGGCAAAAAGTGGGATAACATGAAGCTTGTCAGCCTTCATGGTCGGGACGGAAATATTGCCGTTAATGTTCGTCAGAATGAATTTTGCTTTTTTCTGCTCGGTGGTAAGGTTACTCCGTCCGATGTCTGCAACACGCTATGTCGTTACGGACTGGGTGGTGTCTGGCTATATATCGGTGAAAATCTGGGTTGTGAAACCGAAAATATCATAAGCGGAAAAGCTGAAAATATCAGGGATATTTCTGTAGGAAATCTTTGTGCGGTAATTGTTGAAAATAAAAACTTTATCAGCTATATTCCGTCGGGAATCGACGACAAATATTTTATAAGGGAAAAAATTCCTATGACGAAATCGATGGTG
>CAMWQJ010000111.1 GCA_947176415.1 uncultured Ruminococcus sp.
GACGACAAAAAAATCACAAATCTTTTTGAAATTATCGAGGAAGAATTAAAATGATATATAAAAAACTGTCGCCGAAACAATTAAAATCAATGCTGTGGTGGTCGCTTCCCGACACCAAAAATTATGACGCTGTTGTATGCGACGGTTCGGTAAGGTCGGGAAAAACCATGTCAATGACGGTCGGATTCGTGCTGTGGAGCATGAAGAATTTAAACGGAGAAAATTTCGCTTTCTTAGGAAAAACTATTGATTCTCTGAAAAGAAAAGTCAAAACACCAAAGAAGAAATGGCTTGAAGGTGTTGTGAGAATCAAGGTCAATCTAAGCAGAAATTTTCTTGATATTTCGTTGAATAACCACACAAATCGCTATTATTTTTTTGGCGGAAAAGATGAGTCAAGCTATCAGTTAATTCAGGGAATTACGCTTGCCGGTATACTGCTTGATGAAGTCGCACTTATGCCGAAATCCTTTGTAGAACAGGCATTTGCGAGATGTTCCGTGACGGGTTCAAAAATGTGGTTCAACTGCAATCCTGACAGCAGTGAACACTGGTTCTTCAGAGAGTGGGTGGACGAAAATTCCGAAAAAACAAAAAATAAAAACCGCCTGCACCTGCATTTTACTATGGACGACAATTTTTCCCTGTCCGACGGGGTAAAACAGCGTTATGAGAGAATGTATTCAGGCGTGTTTTATGACAGGTATATCCGTGGGCTGTGGGTTCTGGCGGAGGGTCTTGTCTATCCGATGTTCGACAAAGAGCATCATATCATTGAAAATTACACTCCGTCAGATAAGGCGGTTTACTATGTATCAGTAGATTACGGCACTCTGAATCCGTGTTCTATGGGCTTGTGGGCGGTCGAAAAAGACCGTGCAGTACGCATAAAAGAATTTTATTATGACGGTCGGAAAAAGAGCATTCAGAAGACCGATGAGGAGTATTATTCGGCACTTGAAAAACTTGCAGAGAGTTTCGATATTAAAAATGTGATTATCGACCCGTCCGCCGCAAGCTTTATCGCAACAATCCGAAAACACGGAAAATTCAGCGTAAGAAAGGCAAGAAACGACGTCCTAAACGGAATACGTACCACCATGAATCTGCTTGATAATGACATGATTTTTTTCTGCGAAAACTGCAAAGATACAATCCGTGAATTTGGTCTTTACAGGTGGGACGAAAAGTCCGGAAAAGACGCTGTTATCAAGGAAAACGACCATGCTATGGACGACGTGCGTTACTTCTGCTATACCGTTCTGAGACGTATTTTTCTGCATGAGGAGGGATAATTCTGAATTTTTTCGGTCTGCTGAAATCAGCAGTAAATAAATTTTTTGCCAGAAATCAGCCCGTGGTTTCGCACGAAATGCAGACACAGAGTGAACTGTGGCACGACATCTACACAAACAACGGAATATGGCTGAAAAACGACGTTGTTTCGCTCCGCCTGCCGACTGCGATAACATCGGAGCTGTCACGGCTTGTTTTCACGGAAAGCGAAATCACAACCGACGAAAAAAGTCCGTATAAAGCCATAACCAACGATTTCACAAGCCGTCTTGATGATGAATTTGAAACGGCATTGGCATTCGGCGGAATGATGTTCAAGCCTTACCTTTCGCACGGAAAAATTTTCATTGACCTGATTCGTGCGGACTGTTTCGCACCTGTTGCATTCGTCGGAAAAACAATGACATCGGCAATTTTTATCAGCAAAAAAACTATCGGAAACGCATATTTTACGCTGATTGAGTTCCACGAGTTCAACGTCGAAAACCAAACTCATACCATAAAAAACAAGGTCTGCAAAAGCCTGAACAGCGAGATTATCGGCTGGGAATGCAGTTTTAGCGAAGTGCCTGAATGGTCGGGACTGGTCGAGAATATTACTTTTACAAATATCAAAAAGCCATTGTTTTCGTATTTCAAAGTTCCGTCGGCGAATGACATTGACCTTGATTCACCGCTGGGCGTGTCGGTTTATGCGAGGGCGGTCGACCTTATCCGTCAAGCCGACGAGCAGTGGGCAAGGATTGAATGGGAGTACGAATCCAAGGAAACCGCACTTGATGTCAGTATGGACATGATACGTGAAAATGCCCTGCCTAAGCGGAAAAACCGCATTTACAGAAAGTACGATGTTGACAGTCTGGACGGAAATTTCTATAACATATTTTCACCTGAAATACGTGATTCCGCACAGTTCAACTACTTTAACAGAATTTTACAGCGGATTGAATTTAACTGCGGTCTGGCTTACGGCACGCTGTCCGACCCTCAGACCGTCGAAAAGACCGCCGAAGAAATTAAAACCTCTAAACAACGCTCATATACGCAGGTTTCGGCGATTCAGAGAAATCTCGAAACGGCGGTAAACGATTTGTTTTATGCGGTTTCTGTGTACGCAAAAATCGGCGGTATTTCATCGAAAAATGCGGAAGTTATATGTACATGGGGCGATTCTGTTCTTGAGGATACAGACAAGGAATTTCAGCGACGTTTGCAGATGGTGACGGCAGGACTTCTCACGAAAGAAAAATTTATTTCATGGTATTTTCACTGTGACGAAAATCGGGCAAGCGAATATATTCCGCAGGCTGACGGGCTTTTCGGAGGAGTTTAAATGCTGTCTCCGGAGTATTACGAGGGCTGTGCGGACGATATTTTAAGGCTTTATGAACAGCTTGAAGATGACATCATTTCCGACGTTATCCGCCGGATTATGAAGTCTGGAAAAGTCACAGCTACTGCCCGTCACCAGATTGAACAGTTGCAGGAAGCAGGACTTTTATATGATGATATTTTGAATACTATCGCACGGAATACAGATGCAACCAGTCAGCACGTAAGGGCGTTATTTGAGGACGCAGGAGTTGAAACTGTTCGGATTGATAACAGAATTTACCGTGAAAATGGTCTTACTCCGGTTGACATAAGACAGTCACCGGCAATGTGGCAGACGTTGGAAGCCGGTTATAGAAAAACTCTCGGCAACATGAAAAATCTTACTTTAACTACTGCCAATACCTCACAGACTGCTTACATAAATGCCTGTAATCAGGCGTATATGCAGATTACAAGCGGTGCGTTTTCGTATCAGCAGGCAATAAAACAGGCGGTAAGCAGGGCGGCTCGGGACGGTGCTTTTATTCAGTACCCGTCAGGACACCGTGACCGCCTTGATGTTGCAGTGAGACGTGCGGTTCTTACAGGTGTGGGACAGACGTGCCGTGAAATCGGTCTGATGAACGCTGAGGAATGCGGTTGTGACCTTATGGAAATCACGGCACATTCCGGTGCAAGACCGTCACACGCAAATTGGCAGGGGAAAATCGTCAGTCTTTCGGGAAAAAAAGGATATTTGTCAAAGTCTGACATCGGTTACGGCACAGGCGACGGTTTCGGTGGTTGGAACTGCCGTCACGACTGGTTTCCATTCTTTGAGGGGTATTCAAAGCCAAACTATTCAAAAAAACAGCTTGAACAGCTTGACGAAAGAAACATTGAGTATAACGGAAAACTTTATAATCAGTACGAAATTTCGCAGATTCAGCGTAAAATGGAAAGGGATATCCGCTCCGCAAAGCGTGAGAAAATAGCTTTTCAGACCGCTGTTGACGAGTGCGATGAACCCGAAACAAGACAGGAAATGCAGTCTTCACTCTTCGACATTAAACGAAAAATTGTCGAAAAACAGAAGAAAATGCGTGATTTCATCAGTCAGACAGGACAGAAACGTGACTACTTCAGGGAGCAGAATTATCCGAAATAAAATACCCGAATTTGAAAATCCATAGATTGGATTAAATTACATTAAAACGCTATTTAAGGGGCGTTTTAATTATGCTTAAATACCATTTTAAAGGGGCGGAAACAATGACAGAAATAGAAATTATAATGAAGAATAGCAAACAGGGTTGTATGGGAAAAAGAAGAATGGGACGATTATCTCTATGACGGAAAGTTTTTCATAATCAAGAAAAACAACGAATGGATAGGATTTTATAATCTCGACAAAGTCATTTCTATAGTTGTGAAGTAAGACCATAAGGTCTCATTTTTATACATATTTTTAAGAAAGCGAGGAAAAGAAATGGCAGAAGAAACCAAAGTACCTGAAACTAATCCCACGGCTGGACAGCAGACGAAGCAGGCAGAACCGATGACAAAAACCTATACAGAGCAGGAGTACAATGCCGTGAAATCCCAGCTTGACACCGCCAATGAAACTATTCAGTCTTACAAAGACATGGACATTGACGGCATCAAGGCAAGCGTCGAGGACTATAAACAGAAGTGGGAGCAGTCCGAAAACGACCGCAAGGCTTTTGAACACAAGACCAAAGTTGGCGGATTTGTGAAGTCGCTGGGTCTGAAAGATGACATCTATGAAAAGCACGTCACCGACCTGATACTTGAAAAAGGTCTTAAATTTGACGGTGACAAGCTCATCGGCGGTGACGATATTGTGAATGACTTCAAAAAGAATTACCCGAATGCATTCAAATCCGCCACGCTCGTACCTGAATTTTCAGTAAGCACCACAGGTCAGGGC
>CAMWQJ010000112.1 GCA_947176415.1 uncultured Ruminococcus sp.
TAATGTAAATGTTGAAGTTGATGTTACTTTTCCGCCTGAATTTTATGACAAGTATTCTCCTCTTGATACGACACCAGCATTTATAGCTGAAAATCCTGATGTTGATTTTGCCCTTGATTCGCCTTTACCTACCCGTGTTCTTGAAACTTCTGGAGGGTTCATATATTTTGCAAGTGATTTTCTTAATGATGTCGGTCTTATGCCTGTTGTATTATTCTGTGTTTCTTTGGGTTTTGTTGTTATGGTTTTCTTGTAAATAGGAGGCTTTTTATGTTCAGTATTATGGAAAATATATATGACGGATGGCATTATTTCATCAGTGTTCTTTCGCTTGTCGGCGGAAATTTTCATCTTGTTATAGAAAATATCAGCAAAATGTCTTATTATGTCACTAACCTTTTTAACAACTTTCCGCTTCCTGTATGGGTTTCTTCTGTTGCTCTTTCTGTTCTCGGCTTTGGCATTGTTTCAAAAATATGTCACTGGGGGTGTTAAAATGGTAACTAAAGAAATGATAGATTATTTGATTGAACAATTTAAGGAAGTTTTTAATTTTATGCGGGAAACTATTATTTTTTCTGCTTATCCTCCTTATTTTCCTTTTAGTGTTACTCTTTGGGATATTTCTATTTCTCTGTCTGTTGCTACTTTTTTTATTTTTATTCTTGGCTTTGGCTATGATGATGACTGAAAGGCGGTATTTTAATGCTTATTGAATTTCTTGATATATTTTTAGGTGCTTTTAATCATGTTTTTCCACCTGAAACCAGTAATTATTACTGGTTTGCTGAGATTCTTACTATAATCGTGTTGTCTGTTATTCTTCTTACTTCCTGCATGGCTTTCCTGATTATTCTTAAAAACCTTTTGTATATCGCTTCAAGGTTTGGGGGAAGAAAATGAATACTTTTATAGATACAATATTTTTTCTTTTGGACACAGAATATTTTATAAATATGTTTGCTGTTCTTGGGGCATTTTGCAGTATTAATCTTGCTTTCGGATTATTTTCAAAGGAGTGATTTTTATTATTTCGGGTATATTTGGTCTGCCTGGTTCGGGCAAATCTTTATTTCTTGGCATGATTGCCCAGCGTGCATTACAGGGCAAAAACATTAATTTTCATGGTCTTTCTTTAGGTAGTCTTAAAAAATACAATTATGTCTATACAAATTTCAGCTGTGACGGCTGTTACAAACTTGAATATGATAAACTCGGTATTTTGAATTATCGTGACTGCCTGATACTTGTTGACGAAATTATGTTGCTGTCTGATTCCCGTGATTATAAGAAGTTTACGGATAATCTTAAGTTTTTTTACTCGGAACATCGTAAAAGTAATTGCGATTTTATTTACGCAAGTCAATATTATAAAGATGTTGACTTAAAAATTCGTACTCGTACTGAACAATATTATTATGTTGAAAGGTCTTTCCTTAAATTTTCCCGTGTTCGCCGTATTGATTTCTTTTTTGATATTATTAATTTTAATATTACTGACGGCTTTTCTTTTGCTCCTATTGCTTCGGATTTCTTTTTTTGGAGACCTCATTATTATGATAATATTGATTCTTATGAACTTGTCAACGGCTCTTTACAAGAAGAACCTGAACTTATACCATGGTCGAATAAGTCTGAACTGCGGTAGAACGGCGGAGAGGGCAGGGGGAAAGCCCCCCCGAAGCCTGCGAGGGGGGCGACCCTCCGCCCTCCGCTACTTGATTGTATACACAAATCGGTGGCACTCGACAACGGAGCGTGACACCGACGAGTAATTAAAATAAACGAGAGGAGAAAAAAATGATTCCGTACTATTTCTATAATTGCAAAACGAAACATTACATTGACGGCTCTACTAAGTCCGTCATCTGCAACAACAAAATATTCAGAGACCCACTTGTCAGTATCAATGACTGTATGCGTGATGTCCTTTTTTCCTTTTCCCGTTCTGATGTATTCAATCCTGCTGTTAAAAAAATCTATAATAAAGCAAAAAAGATTTCCGAATACATTTCGGGCTATTCTTATGAAAACAAAATGAATGCTTTTTCCTTGCTTTATTCAGATTCTGAATTTGATGACGTTAAATCCAAACTTTTTCCACGCAGGAAAAATCAGGTTGCCAAATTTGTCCGTTCTGACAGCATAAAAAGGGCAAAAGACAGTATTTTTGACTATGTTTTAAACAACAATTTTAATTATTTCTTCACTGGCACTATAAATCCGCAGAAAATGAACAGTAAAGACCCTAAAGAAGTTTTTGGATTTATTCAGAACTGGTTAAAAGACCGTGTAAAGCGTGATAATCTCAGCTACATAATGATTGCTGAATATCATAAAAAAGGCGGAATACATTTTCACGGTCTTTTCAACTGCGATTCTGCACATCTTAATTTTGTTGATTCAGGTACAAAGTTATATAAAGGTCTTAAAAAGCCTATTAAAGACCATACAGCCATAAGAAAAGGTCTCATCCCGTCTGACGGTCGTATTGTTTACAATGTCGCAAAGTGGAAGTTTGGCTTTACAGACTGTATCGCTCTTAGCGGTGACAAACTTTTTACAGCTAAATATATTACTAAATACATAACAAAAAACTGCAAGAAGATTTTCGGTAAATTCTTCTGGCATAGCAGAGACCTGAAAAAGCCCGATATTACTGTTGAAAACGTTGATTATAACAAGATAAGGTCAAAAGAGTATTACAGTGAATATACAGGTTTTTTAAAGTACGTTTTCCGCTCAGGTGATGAAAACCGCCTTATCGAACGTCAGAAAAATCTTGATATTTTCATGGCTTCACACTCTTTTTCCTCTGATTTCAAGTATGTTTATAATGTTTATACAGGTGAAATTGTTGATGAATATTTTGATTTGGAGTAGGGGAGGTGAAACTATGACTCAAAAAGAAATTATACTGCTTATGTCGTATATGCGTAATAACCTCGACCGTCTCGAAGATGATGTCCGTCGGGCAAAACAGAATCTTTATTCAAACGGTGCGGATTCCTATGACTGTATGGAATTTATCAGGTCAATTGAATATCTTCATGCTTTCACTGAGTTCACCTCTGATGTCAGGGCTTTACTCGGTCTTTATGGCAGGAAAACGGAAAGTTTCTGTACTTATTGCCGTAAATGTCTCTTTCTCGGCAACAGGTGTGAGGGATTCAGGTGCAGTATGACTGACTGTTACTGTAATTCCTGTGCCTATGAGAAAAATTTTGAATGGTGCTTCACGCCAAAAAAATAACAGGGGAGTGATTCCCCCTGTTCCTGTAGCCTTTTTGCATAGTGCTGTATCAGAATGCGAATATCTCTTTATCAGATACAGCATATTGCATAAATTATTGTTCCGTCGGGTCTTGCTTTTGGCTGTCGCTCTGGGTTGCGTTCATGTCGTCGCTTATCAGCTTGTTGATGTAGCCGTTCAGGCTTAGACCCTTATTCTCTGCGTATTGTCTGACAATCTCTTTTTGACCTTTTGGCAACATTAGGCTTACTCTGTCGTATGCTTTAGCATTGTACTTATTGCTTGCTATAGTTTGTGATTTTGCCATTTTATTACCTCCTTTTACTCTTATATTATATCACTTTTTGTATAATTGTGCAATTATGCAATTTTCACAAATAATTGAGTAATTATTTCCTTTTATTCTTCTGTTTTGTCAATTGACATAATTGAGTAATTATGCTATAATAGAATCATGGAAAGAGGGAATACCTCGAAAGCCAAAGCAGGAAAACACAGCAACAACCGACCAACGAGAATCGGCAACGGTAGCAGACGGCACGGAGTGAGAGTGAAACAAGCTGAAAAGTATCTTGAAAACTTAATAGAAAGGAGCTTATAGAATATGTATAACCTCACAGAAGATGAGATTGAGCTTTTAGCTTACTTCTCAAAGCTGAATGAACGTAATCAGGGCAGAATGATTCAGCATTGTCTTAACGCTTTATCTGAGCAGTTATTAGATGATTACAAATCATTTATGCAAAAAGATAGTCGGTCTACCCTCGAAAAGTAACCGACTACCACCGTAAGCACGGTAACAATTCCAACGTATACCGTGCTTACATAATATCACAAAAACTTGATTTTGTCAAGAGGTAAACCAAAATTTTTTTATGAAAGGTCCGATATTATGAAAAAGCTGAAAGTATACAAAGTTTACATGGAGGACGTAACAGACGGTAGATGTTATTCTACATTCGTTCCAGCTGAGAACGAAAAGGAGGCTGTTAAGTATTGTGAGGGAAACGGCGAGTGTGTAGCCGTTAAAGATGTTACAGATGATTTTAAGATTCATGTAGAAACTCTTACAGAAACTCTTTCAATGCGTCATTATGGACGTGCTGAAATTGAAATTATCACAC
>CAMWQJ010000113.1 GCA_947176415.1 uncultured Ruminococcus sp.
ATACATAATATATCAGCTGAAAATTAATAAAATATTTACATATTTTTCCGCACATTTCATATTAGTCATACGTCATACGTTAATGAAGGGAGGTTTTTTTGTGTCAGTTGATTTAAAGAATCAATACGATAAGATATACCGATATTGCTATCTGCGTGTTCACAGCCGTGAAACAGCAGAGGATTTGACACAGGAGACCTTCCTTCGTTTTCTGGAAAAACCGCAGTATCACAATAAAAACAGGGATTTGCAGTATCTCTATACTATTGCGGGCAATCTCTGTATAGACGAATACCGCAGAAAAACCACCGAAGAACTTCCCGAAAATCTGGAAGACAGCAGAAACGCTGAAGAAACCATATTAACCAATATCGCACTTAGCGAAGCATTGAAAAAACTTTCCGACGAGGACAGAGAAATTATCCTGCTCCGATATGTCAACAATGAGCCTTTAGGGGTGATAAGCAGTCTTTACAATATGTCGAGATTTGCACTTAACCGCAGAATAAAGCGTATTCTTGCATTTCTGCGTATGGATTTTGAAAAGGAGGAATTAAAGTGAATAAAAAGTCTAAAAAGGCTTTGAAAAACGCATTTGATATCCCCGAACCTACCCGAAAAGAAAGTTTTTTCAATAATCTTGAAACACCGCACAGGAAAAATTTTATGCCTTTTCTCCGTGCATACCTCCCAGCCGTAATTACTGCCGTCGTCGTTATCGGAGTATGGAACGGCGTTAAAAATCTTCCTCACATTGATTTTCCCGAAACTACGGATAAAATTTACACTGACGAAAAATTTTACACGACCGAGACAAAATCGGCTTATTATACAATTTCAACAACCACAACAGAAAAATCCGAAATAAAAACTACAGTTTATACAAATTCAGTAACAACATCATCTGCCGTAATTTCTGCAACTCCGACCGCAACGCAGACGACAGTTGCAGAAGAATCACCACGTACGGAAAACGTTACAGCAACACGAAAGTCCGAAACGGCGGATATAACTGAATTTTCCGAGTATTACGAATATATTGAGGAAACGCATGAATTTTCCGTAACGCAGACCGCACGCACCACGAGGCAGACCGTTATCACACGTACAACCACAACCACTCGAAATACCCCCTCCGCACAGATTCCGACAGCTACTACTACCTCGCCTGCTCAGTTCGAAAACACTGACACCTCTGCAAAGACGACAAATTTAGTACCGAATATCGTTGCAACGACTACCGCCTGTCATGAAGACGAAAACAAAGTAACAACCGAAACAGTTCCAAGTGTAACGGTTGTCCCTCCGCCTGACCTTACGGTTAATCCCCCTGTCCGCTATCATCTTACCGACAGCCCTGTAATTGATATAGAAGAACCCTCAAACGACGGACTGGGTGGCTCTGATAAGCCATCTACAGATGAAGATAATATAGTTACCACATGGGAAAAACTTGCAATAAAGTCTGATTTGATAGTGATTGCAACGGTTTACGAGGTTATTTTTACGGGTATTGACGGCAAGCCGTATACGCAGGAAAATATAATGATTGATAAAGTCATAAAGGGCGATATTCCCGAAAATTCGAGGATTTCAGTGTATGTCGACGGCGGTTATATTCCGTTTGAAGACTATTCGGGCGATATTAAGGACGATATGATTAACAATTTTATTTCGCCTGGTTGTATGCTTTTTGACAAAGGCGGAAACAAAACCTTGGCAAATAAGGGCGATACCTTTCTGTACTTTATTAAAAAAAATGACGGAACTTATCCCGACGGAAGCTATTTTGCAACCACACGCACCGACATGAGCAAATACCAGAAAACAGGCGATTTTTATACGAATTTAAACAGAGAGACAATGACGCTTTATCTTTCAGAACTGATTGAATTTATCAAGGAGGATTCATTATGAATAAGTTTAAAAAAATAACATCTGCCGTTGTTTCGGCACTGACAGTTTTTCCGCTTGCCGTACCTGTAATTTCGACAGCAGAAACGGCAGACATAGGCTTGCCGTATGAAGTTTTTGAAAAATCCGTTATGTTCTTCACAGACGACACGGGAAGTGACAATGTTGATTTTATTATCAGTGGCTCGCCTAATTTCAAGACACAGCGACCTGACGGCAATCTTCTTTTTCAGCCGATAGCCTCGGGAACTTACAAAATCTCGAGAACGTGGCTCAAGGAGGAAATTATTCAGCTCGGCAACACTGACGGACACGTCCACTACTTCTACCCGTGCATTGAAAACTATGAAGTGAACTACAGCACACGGAATACGACGGTTGAATTTCTGGGTGCAAGGGATTACCGCAACGAAAGCACTGTTAAAAAATATTCCGAAATCACGGATATTAATGATTCTTTCTGCCTTGACGTTACCGAAAGAAACTGCGATGATATTCTTAAAAATCCGACCTATTACGCATTCATTACAGACGGCAGTTATTATAATCACGATTTCGTTTACTATGACTACGGCTACAACAGCGTCAAGGACAAGTCGCTTTTCTGCCTCAGAAACGGTTATAATCTCAGCGAAGAAAAAGTAGTTGATTTGTCAGGAAATATAGCCGTTAAAGACATAATATGGGGCTGTGGCAGTACATCGAACGACCTGACGGAGATTACCTGTGACGAAGTTCCTTATATGATTATCGAGCCGACAGCAGAAAGCGGAATGGGCGAGATTTTCTATGAAAGGGATATGGACGAAAGTATGCAATTGGTAGACTTCATGATGACAATAGAAAACGGCATTTTTGTCAATTCATGGACTATGGGCTGTGTGCTGGGCGATTACGGCGACTTGGATATGGACGACCGTCTGACTGTCGCCGATATCGTAACTATGAATAAGTACATTCTCGGCATGACAAAATTAACCAACACGCAGAAGTCACTTGCCGACATGAATTGGGACGGCGTTATCGACTCTTTCGACCTCGTTATGCTGAAACAGGAGTATTTCGGCGACGAGGCGGTGCATTTAGTTCCCTTAAAAAACTCTTGACAAATATATACAGATATGTTATAATGAAAATATCTTCAGGGCAGGGCGGAAGTCCCTACCGGCAGTTAAAGCCTGCGAGCCTACGGGCTGATTCGGTGAAACTCCGAAGCCGACGGTTATAGTCCGGACGTGAGAAGATAAATTCATGCTGTAATTTTTCTGCCCCGAAAAGAAATTTTTTCGGGGATTTTTTATCGGGAGGTGTCTATGAACCACGAAGAATTTATGAAAACTGCCCTCGTTCTCGCCGAAAACGGCACAGGATATGTAAATCCGAATCCGCTTGTGGGGGCGGTAATCGTCAGGGACGGAAGAATCATCGGCAAGGGCTGGCACAAAAAATACGGTGAACTTCATGCAGAACGCAACGCTTTTGCCGACTGCTCCGAAAACTGCGAGGGTGCAGACCTGTACGTCACTCTTGAGCCGTGCTGTCACCACGGAAAAACTCCGCCGTGTACTGACATTATCATTGAAAAAAAAATCCGCCGTGTTTTTATCGGCTCGGCTGACCCTAATCCGCTTGTTTCAGGCAAGGGGGCGGAAATCCTCCGACAGCACGGAATTGAAGTCCACGAGGGAATTTTAAGCGAACAGTGCGACCGCCTGAACGAGATTTTTTTTCATTTTATAACTACGGGTACGCCTTTTGTGACAATGAAATATGCCATGACTATGGACGGAAAAATTGCCTGCCACACGGGGCTTTCAAAGTGGATTACAGGCGAAGAATCGAGAAAAAACGTACACCTCGACCGCCTCAGACACTCGGCGGTAATGGTTGGCGTTGGGACTGTTATTGCCGATAATCCTATGCTGACGTGCCGTCTTGAAAACGGAAGAAATCCGATAAGAATAGTATGCGATACAAATCTTAATACTCCGCTCGGGTGTGATATAGTTAAAACTGCAAACCAAGTCCCGACCGTCATTGCGACCTCCTCCGACGATTCGGCAAAAGCCGAGGAGTACGAAAAATGCGGTTGCAGGATTATGAAAATTTCCCGAAAAAACGGGCATATCGACCTGTGTGAGCTTATGCGGACTCTCGGAAGTGAAAAGACAGACAGCGTTTTTCTTGAGGGTGGCGGTGAACTGAATTACTCCGCCCTGAAATCAGGAATTGTCAATAAAGTTCAGGCTTATATCGCCCCGAAAATTTTCGGCGGACTGGGTGCAAAAACGGCTGTTTCAGGTGACGGCGTAAATTCTCCTGAGCTTGCATATATGCTTGAAAATGCCGAAATAAAGCGGTTCGGCGATGATATTATGATAGAAAGTCTGGTGCGGAAATGTTCACGGGAATAATAGAGGAAGTCGGAAAAGTAATAAAAATACGGCACGGCGG
>CAMWQJ010000114.1 GCA_947176415.1 uncultured Ruminococcus sp.
ACGGCGTAATTTCGGCGGGTTCGGCGGTTCTTGCGTGCGAAATGAATCCGTTTTGTGCGGACTATATGCTTGCAAGTCACATTTCTGAAGAGCCGGCAGGGAAAATGCTCCTCGAAAAAATCGGTCTCAGGGCAGTGATAGATGCAGGGCTTCGGCTCGGAGAGGGAACAGGCGGAATTATGCTTCTGCCGTTGCTTGACGGTGCGGTTGCACTCTATAAAAATGCCCACCGGTTTGATGACACGGGGATTGAAAGGTACAGGGATTTGAGATGATTACACTTGTGACAGGCGGTTCAAAGTGCGGTAAATCGGCAATTGCGGAGAAAATAGCGTGCGGATTTTCAGGCAAGAAATTTTACATAGCAACCATGAAACCGTATGGCAAAGATGCTTTTCAGGCGATTGAACGGCACAGAAAAATGCGGTGCGGAAAGGGTTTTGAGACTCTGGAAAAATTCACAGATGTGAATGAAATAGTTGTGCCGAAAAAAAGTTCTGTACTTCTGGAGTGTGTCGGAAATCTCTGTGCTAATGAAATGTTCACTGAAAATGGAATTTTTAATCCTGTCGAAAAGGTGACTGACGGAATAAAATATCTTTGCGAAACGGCGGAGGCGGTGACCATAGTGACAAATGAAATAGGAAGCGACGGCTTTTCATATTCATGTGAAATTGAAAAATATATTGAATATATGAACAGGATAAATCATGGGATTTATATATTTTCGGACAATGTTATCGAGTGTATTTATGGGATTCCCATTATTCTAAAAGGAGAATTGCCATGTTAAAATCGCTTTTTTCTGCGTTTCTTATGTACTCCCGAATACCTGTTCCGCACGTCGAGTGGAAAGAAAAAAACCGCCGTTATTCGCTGTGTTTTTTTCCTCTTGTGGGGGCGGTTATCGGGGGGCTTTTCCTGCTGTGGAATATAGTCAGTTTAAGGCTGAAAATAGGGAAATTTCTTTATAGTGCGGTTTCTGTGACTATACCGATTATCGTCACGGGCGGTATTCATATTGACGGATTCTGTGATGTCAACGACGCAAAATCCGCTTATGGAGACAAGGAAAAACGGTTTTCAATAATGAAAGATTCACATATTGGGACTTTTGCTGTTCTTTATCTGTGCGTTTACCTGATTTTTCAAACTGCACTTTTTTCACAAATGAAAACTTTTTCGGCTGCCGAAATAACTGCGGTCGGCTATGTGCTTTCACGTTCTTTGAGTGCGTTTTCGGCACTGACTTTCAGGTCTGCAAATCCTGACGGAAGCCTGCAAAATTTCGTCCGACCCGCACACAAAAAAATAACGATGTTTGCCGTTATTTCGTGGATTATAGCTTGTACGACCGCTATGGTATATATTGACTTTATAACTGGGACAGTCTCTTTTTTAACCGCAATTGCAGTGTTTTTTTACTATAAAAAATTTGCTTATAAAACTTTTGGCGGAACCACGGGAGATTTGTGTGGCTGGTTTTTGCAGGTGTGCGAAATATCAATACTGACTATGGCTGTTTTTGCCGAAATACTGGGGGAATATATAAAATGAAATTTATTGTCGGCGGTGCTTTTCAAGGAAAAACTGAGTTTGCAGTGAAAAATTTCGGCATATCTGAGGCAGAAATAACTGATGTCGGAAAATGCAGTGTAAATCAGTTTTCGGAGTTTACAAATGTGAAAAATTATCATATTTTTATACGCACTCTTATGGATATGAAAATCGACCCTATAGAGTTCACAAATGTGATTTGCGAGAAAAAAAGTGATATGGTTATTATTATGAACGAAGTCGGGTGCGGAATAATTCCGATGGACGAAAAAGAGAGAAAATGGCGTGAAATATGCGGAAAATGCGGTTGTATAATTGCGGAAAATTCAGAAATTGTCGTGCGTGTAATATGCGGAATCGGAACGGTTATAAAGGGGGATAATGCATGTTTGTGAATTTTATACGTCACGGAAAAACGCTCGGAAATATTCAGAAAAAATATATCGGAAAAACAGATGAGGAACTTTGTGAAGAGGGGATAAAATGTCTTAAAAATATGAAATATCCGCCATGCGACGTGATTTTTTCAAGTCCGCTGAAACGCTGTCTGCAAACTGCAGAAATAATTTATCCGCACAAAAAAATAATTGTTTCCGAAAATTTCCGTGAGTGTGATTTTGGCGATTTTGAGGGGAAAAATTATGCTGAACTTTCGAAAAATCCATATTATCAGAAATGGATTGACAGTATGGGAAAAATGACTTTTCCAAATGGCGAAAATCCGCTGTATTTCAAGGAAAGATGTGTTTCTGAGTTTTTAAATTCCGTGAAAAAAGCCGAAAAAAATTCCACATTTTCTTTCGTCGTCCACGGCGGTACAATAATGGCAATTATGGAAAAATTCTGCGTTCCTGAAAAAAATTATTATGACTGGCAGGTGAAAAATGGTCACGGATTTGTCGCAGAATATTGCGACAAAAAATTAACTTTAAAGGAGGTTCTATGACAGGAATTATTTTGATTTTACCGCTGATTATCGGGTTTTTTTTAGACTGCATATTAGGCGACCCATATAGACTTCCGCATCCGATAAGGATAATTGGCAAATTTATTTCGGTTAATGAAAAAAGAATAAGGAGGATTATGCCGGAAAAACTGCGGTTTGGCGGTGTAATTCTTGCCGTTATGACGGTGATTTTTTCAGTTTGTATACCTGCCGTTATTATAATGGTATGCTATATGTTAAATGTATTAATCGGAGTGCTGGCGGAGTCGGTTTTCTGCTACTATATGATAGCCCCGAAATGCCTGAAAATTGAAAGTTTTAAGGTGTACAAGGCACTTGAGGAGGGCGATATTGAAAAGGCTCGAAGGGCAGTTTCGATGATTGTCGGGCGTGATACGGACACTCTCGACAAAGACGGAATTATCAGGGCGACGGTCGAGACGGTCGCCGAAAACACGTCGGACGGCGTAACTGCTCCGATTATGTATATGGCATTCGGCGGTGCTGTCGTCGGTTTTTTTTACAAGGCGGTCAACACGCTTGACTCAATGGTTGGCTACAAAAATGAAAAATATTCCGATATAGGCTGGTTTTCGGCTAAATTTGACGATATTCTTAACTTTATTCCGTCTCGGCTGACTGCTTTTTTTATGATAATTTCTTCTTTTCTGCTCGGTTTTGACGGGAAAAATGCTTTTAAAATCTGGAAGCGTGACCGAAAAAAACACGCAAGTCCAAATTCTGCACAGACTGAATCCGTTTGTGCAGGGGCGTTGAATATTCGTCTTGCGGGCGATGCATATTATTTCGGAAAACTTTGTAAAAAGTCGTTTATCGGCGATGATTTACGGAAAATTGAATGCAATGATATAATACGTGCAAATAAATTAATGTATTTTTCGGCGGTTATCAGTCTTGTTTTTTCGGTGATTTTCAGAGTTTTTTTCGGAATTTATTTTCAGAATTATTTTTTGGAGTGGATTTTATGAACGACAGGCACGGCGGAAATATTTATAAATATAAGAATTTTACTGATTTTTCGGCAAATATAAATCCTCTTGGAATGCCGGAAAATGTAAAAAAAATAATTATTGATTCGGCAGAAATGTGCGAAAAATATCCCGACCCGTTATGTACGGAGCTGGTAAAAAAAATCTCGAAATATGAAAAAATTTCTCCGGAAAAAATTGTGTGCGGAAACGGTGCAGATGACCTGATTTTCCGCATAGTTTCAGCAATAAATCCCTCTCGTGCCGTTATCTGCCGACCCTGTTTCAGCGAATATGAAAAAGCACTTTCAGATAATAATTGTGAAACTGTATCTTATACACAACTCCGAGCCCACGAGACCTCTCTACATCTCGAATGCCGTATTCTGCTTGAAAAAAAAATATCGGGGGGGGGGGGGGGGGGGGGGGGG
>CAMWQJ010000115.1 GCA_947176415.1 uncultured Ruminococcus sp.
CATTTTTAGTTTACATATTTACTTTTTATATAGACGGCGAAATGGGCATAATTCTCTTCGCTTTTCTTGTGTTCGCACCGCTTGTCTCGCTGTTTTTCACAATTTACGGCAGTAAAAATATTTCTGTTTCGTTTGACTGCGACGGCTATGTTAAAAAGGGAAGTCAGATTCCCGTGCCGGTGACAGTCAGAAAAAACGGCGGTTTTCCGTGTGCATTCGTCGAGGTAAAGCTCTCTGTTTCGGAGGTTTTCGGGAAAAATCTTAAAACATACCGTTTTTCTATGTTTAGTGAACACGAAAAAAGTTTTACTTTTAACGTTGATGCACTCATTGGCGGAAACGGCGAAATTTCGGTTGATTCCGTTTATTCGTGCGGATTTCTCGGCTTTATCAGATTAAAGACAAGATTACCTTTGCCGTCGGCAAAAAGCGTTGGTGTAATTCCCGAAATCCCCGATATAAAGGCTTCTTCACAGCTTTTCAGAGCGATTGCGGACGTGGTTATGACGAGCGATGACGACGAGGAAAACGATACGGCTATGCTTTTTTCGGCGAACACAACCCCTGGGTATGAACACCGTGAGTATATGGAGGGCGACCCTCTCAAGCGTATTAACTGGAAACTCTCTTCAAAGCGTTCAAAACTTATGGTGCGTCTTGACGAGGCTTCGGCTTCCGTTCAGCCGATGATTCTGCTTGACCTTTTCAGAAACGGCGGAAACAAAATTGCCGACGCCGTGGCTGACGAGGAAAAACTTTTAACGGCGGTTTTCGGACTGCTTGTACTTATGGTTAAGCAGGGCATGGCGTGCAGTTTTGCGTATCGGGACTCGTCAGGGGAAATGGTAACGGAAAGTATTGACAATCCTGACTATCCAATGCAGTTACTGTTGAAGATTCTTTCTGTGAAAGTCATTCCAGACCGCCGTGCAGTCCTACCGCCTGAGAGTTCATCGGTCTGTGCGTGCATTGTGGCGACGACTGACATTGGGGACGGTTTCACGTCAATAACGGATAAAATCGAAAATCACGAAAACGCAAGCATTCTCGGACTATCACGGCATTCCGCAAATCCGACGGACATTCCGCTGTGGTATCTTGATGATGACAATAATTTTAAAAAGGTATAAAAAATGCAGAAGAGTAACAATAAATTACGGGATTTTGCCCTGAAAATTGTCTGCGACCCTGTGCTGATTTATACGGTGCTGATTATGATGTCGATAATGTATCACTACAGAAGCAGTCTTACAGCGGTTTACGGGCTGGCTTCGTTTGTAATCGGTGGTCTGTCGTTCAGGCTTTTCGACTTCATGAAAAAGCACAGATTTATCGGCACTGTCGGGTATATAGCACTGTTTTTTATTTTTATGTATGCTGTCGGATTTGCACAGGAAAACGGCGAAAAATCCTATCCGCTGAGTTTCGGCGTGTGGTTTCTGACACCGCAGTCCTCCCTTGAGTACAGCAAATGGTACACGGTGGAAATATTTTTGCTGTTTCAGCTGTTTATGATGTCGGTGGTATATTATTTCACGAAAGTTCAATATCGGATTTCTATGGGATTTCTGATTTTCATAATTCCGTTTTCGATTTACGGCAAGGAGTACGAAAAAATGCCGACGTACTTTATAATACTGCTTGCTGTTTCCTATGTTTTCATGATGATTAGATTCAGGCAGATGACTGACACGGAGACAACGGAAATATCGGACAGGCGGAGCATAGGAAAGTCCATAGCCGTCTATGCGGTGATTTTTGCCGTGGCATCGGCAGTTGTGCCGAAACCTAAAGTAGAAGCAGACAGGGAAATGCTTGAAACGCTGATTTCGGCGGAGCAGTTTACCGACCGTCTTGTAAGTATGCTCGGGGTTTTCAGCGATGAGACCGATGGCGGACGTTTTTCCATAAGAAACACAAATACACCCGTGTATTTCGTCCGTGCGGAAGAACCGATTAAATTTAAGCTGAAGACTTTTTCGGACTATAATTATAGTTCAGATTCGTGGGCAGTTGAGGATTTCGACAGAAATTTTGAAAAAACTTTTGACGGCGTGGGACAGACTATGAACAGCACTTTACTTGACTTTGAGGAGACAGGAAGTCTCACCAAGGCTATTCTCTATGCGTCCTCGGCTAACAAGGATTTTGCGGAAAAATATGGTCTTTCGGAGTATGCGGACGGTGAGATTACCGTACCCGAGTCTGCACGTGTACATATAGTTTCGGTGGCAAGGGGATTGCAGTTTGCACCCGTTCCGCCGTTGGTGCAGAGTTTTGCATATACGTCGTATCAGCAGGAAATGGCACTCATTGAGTCAGGGCTTATCTATGCAAACGGAAAAACAAGGACGTCCTTTTCGGAAAGTGAGGATTTTTATTTCAGCTATACGCCAGACAGTTTTTTTGACTATCGCACAAACAGGGCGGTGATGGACATAATTTCGCAGTATGATTACAATGAAATTCTCAGCGACGCTATAGGCGTTACATCAGGTATCGACAGCGACGAGGCAAGGTTGTTTGCGGTACAGCTTGCGGACGAGCAGGAAAGATACTCGGCGTATACTGATATTCTGCTTGACTACGGCGACAGACAGAGAATCAAAAATCTTGCGGAGACGATTACGGAAGGCTGTTTTTCGGACTATGACAAGGCAAGAGCTATTGAAAGTTATTTTTTTAACAATAACTATGTCTACGACCTCGGGTATAAAAAAAGCGATGGCGAGAATGCCGAAAGTTTTATTTTTGACACCAAAACGGGCGTTTGCTATGAGTACGCAACGGCAATGGTGCTTCTTTCAAGGGCGGTCGGCATTCCTGCGAGGTACTGCGAGGGCTATAATATGTCACAACTTTTTGACAACAACGCCACGGGGACGAATTTTATAATTACAACAGGCGACGCACATGGTTTTCCCGAGCTATATATAAGGGGATTCGGCTGGATTTCTTTTGAGCCGACAATAAGTGCAGGCGGTGAAGATGTGCAGGAAAATACGGCGACCGACTCTCTCTCAAGGGCAGGAGTTATAATATTTGCTGTTGCGGTTGTGCTGATAGTTTTCATGCTCGCTTACCCCGCAATTTCACATCAGCTTTTCATTTTAAGATACAGCAGTAAATCACCTGACGAAACTGTCCGTGCGGTAATGCTGAGGATATGCCGTGTTTTCGGCATAGCAAAGGGAAGCACGTCGCATGAAACAGCCGAAATAATACGTGCGGAATACGGTGCTGAGATTTTCGGTCTGGCAGAAATGTTTGACAGGGCGGTTTACGGTGAGGCTGTACTTGATGACAAAGAAAGAGAAAAAGCCATGGAGCTGTATATTTCGGCTTACACGGCTTACAAGGAGAAAAAAAGAAACAGGAACAAAAAATTAAAAAATCTGCATTAATTTTTTTCGTGGGAATTTCCAAAGATATTCATGACATAAATCCGCAGTAAAGAATATATCGGCGGAAATTTTCCCCATGAAGTCATGCGGATTCAAAAATTCAAACGGAGGTATTTATGCTGAATAAAACAAGGAAGGGTCTTTCAGGCATTGCACTTGCCACCCTTATTTTCGCAGGTTCTTTTGGCGGATTTTACAGGGGGAGCGAGGTACACGCAGAAGAAGACTATCATTCCTGGAGTCAGATGGACAAGAGATGGTCGGACATTCCGATGGGTTATTCAACCATGGCAAAATCGGGCTGTCTTGTGA
>CAMWQJ010000116.1 GCA_947176415.1 uncultured Ruminococcus sp.
AGTCGGAAAAGTAATTAAAATACGGCACGGCGGAAAAAGTTCCTTTATAGAGATTCAGGCGGAAAAAGTTTTAACTGATGTCCGTATCGGCGACAGCATAGCAGTAAACGGCGTTTGTCTGACTGTCGTTGAGTTCGGTAAAAATTTTTTCTGTGCAGACGTTATGAACGAAACATTCAAACGCTCCTCGCTCGGAAGTCTCAGAAACGGAAGCCCTGTAAACCTTGAGCGTGCCATGTCGGCTTGCGGACGTTTCGGCGGTCATATTGTTTCGGGGCATATCGACGGCACGGGGGTTATCTCGGATATGAAAAATGACGGTATAGCAATATGGTATACCATATCGGCAGACAATGAAATTCTGCGATATATCGTGGAAAAAGGCTCTGTAGCGATAGACGGCATAAGTCTTACGGTTGCGGAAGTAAACGGCGAAAATTTCAGCGTTTCAATAATCCCCCACACCGCCGAAAATACGATACTTGCATATAAAAAAGTCGGCGACACCGTAAATCTTGAAAACGACATTATCGGGAAATATGTTGAAAAATTCATTAATGCCGACAAGTCCGAGAAAGGAATTTCTGTCGGATTTCTGGCAGAAAACGGATTTATATAATGGATTTTAATGAAATTGAAAGATATATCCGTGTCGGTTCAGGATTTATTGAAGTTGCAAGGGACTTTTTTCCCGAATATTCGGGAATCTGCCGACGTACCTTTATAAGAAACGATTCCATTCAGATTGATTTTACAACTCTCGGCAACATCGAACTCAACGAGGGCGAAACGACTTTTTATTTTACTTATGACAATCTTGAAAACGCTGTAAAATCAGCGGAAAAATTCCTGAAAAAGCCTGTTGCCGAATGGAAGAATTATAACCGTACATGGAATGAATGGAATTTTTCGGAACTGAATGAACTTTCTTTTACAAATCTCTTGCATGACCTGAAAGAACGCAGACTTGAATTTCCCGAAGATTTCAACCGTATGCGGATATGTAATGTCTTTTGGGTGGGAGTTTTTCTGGGAAAAATAAATCCCGAAGATGATTTTTTAAAGATTGCGGAAGATGTGAATTTTTCAAAATATCTTATGTCGCTTGATAATGAATTTGACAAATACAAGGAGGTTATTTAATGTTTGAGTACAACACTGTTGAGGAGGCTGTCGAGGCACTCCGAAACGGCGAAATTATTCTGGTTACCGATGACGAAAACCGTGAAAACGAGGCGGATATGATTTGCTCGGCTGAGTTTGCGACAACTGAAAACGTCAATTTTATGGCAACTCATGCCAAAGGGCTAATCTGTATGCCCATGAGCCGTGAACTCTGCAAAAAGCTATATCTTCCGCAGATGGTCGGACTTGCCGACAACACGGACAATCACTGCACGGCTTTTACCGTTTCAATCGACCATGTCAGCACTACAACAGGAATTTCCGCCGAGGAGCGTGGAATTACCGCACGCATGGCGGTTGACGAAAACGCAAAGCCTGATGATTTCCGTCGTCCCGGTCATATGTTTCCGCTGACTGCAAAAGACAACGGCGTACTGGAACGTGAGGGGCATACGGAGGCTACTGTTGACCTGATGCGTATTGCGGGGCTGAAAGAATGCGGACTTTGCTGTGAAATCATGCGTGACGACGGCACTATGATGAGGGCGGAAGAGGTACATAAAAAGGCTGAGGAATGGGGCATGAAGTTCATAACCATTCAGGCAATCAAGGAATATCGCAAATGTAATGACGTTCTTGTCGAGTGCGTGGCTGATACCAAACTTCCGACGAAATACGGTGACTTCCGTCTGCTCGGCTACATAAACAAGCTCAACGGCGAGCATCACGTTGCACTTGTAAAGGGCGATATCGGGGACGGTAAAAATATTCTGTGCCGTGTCCACTCCGAGTGCCTTACCGGAGACGCTTTCGGCTCTCTCAAATGCGACTGCGGACAACAATTCGCCTCCGCCATGACGGCAATTGAAAAAGAGGGGCGTGGCGTTCTCCTCTATATGCGACAGGAGGGACGTGGAATCGGTCTCATAAACAAGCTCAGGGCGTACGAACTTCAGGACAAGGGCATGGACACGCTCGATGCTAACGTTGCACTCGGTTTTCCGCCTGATATGAGGGAATATTATATAGGCGCACAGATTCTGCGAGACCTCGGCTGTAAAACGCTCCGCCTGCTCACCAACAATCCTGAAAAAGTCTACGGGCTGGGCGGATTCGGTCTTGAGATAGCCGAGCGTGTGCCGATTCAGGTCAAGCCGACTGACTACGACTTATTTTATTTAAAAACCAAAAAGGACAGAATGGGACATATACTTGATTATTAATTTTTTTAAAAAGGAGAAATCAATATGAATATCTATGAAGGAAAACTTGTTGCGGAAAGTACAAGAATCGGTATCGTCGTTGCGAGATTCAACGAATTTATCACGTCCAAACTCCTCGGCGGTGCTGTTGACACGCTGACAAGGCACGGAGTTTACGAAGAATTGATAGACGTTGCATGGGTGCCGGGGGCTTTTGAAATTCCGCTTATCGCAAAGAAAATGGCTGATTCTAAAAAATACGATGCGGTAATATGTCTGGGTGCGGTAATCAGAGGAAGCACTTCGCATTATGAACTTGTCTGCAATGAAACAGCAAAGGGAATTGCACAAGTCTCGCTGAACAGCGGTATTCCCGTGATGTTCGGCGTTGTGACGACCGAAAACATCGAACAGGCTATAGAAAGGGCAGGCTCAAAAGCAGGCAACAAGGGAAGCGAGTGTGCTGAGGGGGCAATTGAAATGATTAATCTTATCAGGGCTATCGGAAATGACTAATCTTATTTTTGACTACGACGGCACGATTCACGACAGCATGAAAACCTATGCCCCCGCTTTCCGAGAGACTTACAAGTGGCTTGTCGAAAATAATCTTGCCGAGCCGAAAGAGTTTGCGGACAGCGAAATAAGTTACTGGCTTGGTTTCAATTCAACTGATATGTGGCAGATGTTCATGCCTGAACTCGATTTTACGGCACGTGAAACCGCACGTAAAATGCTCGGAAAAAATATGGCGGAGCGTATAGAAAACGGCGAGGGGACTTTGTTTGACAATGCGGAAGAAGTTCTTGGAACGCTGAAAAAACAAGGTTTCAGGCTTATTTTCCTGAGTAACTGCCGTGTGCAGTACATGGAACGTCATAAAAGGATTTTCGGTCTTGACAGATTTTTTGACTTTTTCTACTGCTGTGAGGCGTTCAGATTTATCCCGAAATATGAGATATTCAGGCGGATAAGCCCCGAACACGACGGGGATTTTATCGTGATAGGCGACCGATTCCACGACATAGAAAACGCAGTGAAAAACAATCTTAAATCAATCGGGTGCGGTTACGGATACGGCACGGCGGACGAACTTTCGGAGGCGGATATAATCGTTGACGATATAAGGGAAATTCCGCAAGCCATAAAAAATCTTTTATAGTCCAGAAAGGTGACAGATTTCCACAAATCCGTCACCTTTTAAAAATGGCTATATTAAGCCGAAAACAAGCATTTTCACAAGAATATGGTGACGGAGTTTACGCTATTATA
>CAMWQJ010000117.1 GCA_947176415.1 uncultured Ruminococcus sp.
GTAATGCAGAGTATTATACTTGGCAGGAATATAAAAATAAAATAAAAAAGTTCTTTCCGTGAAATATGGTGTTCAGAATTTTTCAGCAGATGAGTCATATAAACAAAATTAATCCATATCATGAACAGAAAGAATATAATCAAAAATATTTTTTCAGCCATAAAGTAACTCCTTTTAAAAAAGTCCCTCTTTTTTGGAGGGACTTTATATATTACTTTTTCTTTTTAGCTTCTATTTCAGCAAGTGCGTCCTTACGTGAAAGATTTATTCTGCCCTGTCGGTCGATTTCAAGCACCTTTACAACGATTTCGTCACCAACCGAAACAATGTCCTCGACCTTTTCAACTCTCTGCTTGTCGAGTTTTGAGATGTGAACGAGTCCGTCTTTTCCGGGGGCGATTTCAACAAATGCACCGAAGTCCATAATCCTTACGACTTTACCCTTGTAAATTGCTCCTACTTCTGGGTCGTTTGCAATTGTCTGGACAATCTGTAGAGCCTTGTTAGTCTTGTCGCCGTCAAGACCGCTGATAAACACGTTGCCGTCGTCGGTGATATCAATTTTAACCTCACAGTCAGCGGAAATTTTCTGAATAATCTTTCCGCCCTGTCCGATAACATCACGGATTTTGTCAACAGGAATTTTTGTCTGAAGCATTTTCGGAGCGTACTTGTTTACCGTCGGTCTCGGCTCGGGAATAGCCTTTAGCATGATTTCGTCGAGAATATAAAGACGTGCTTTTCTTGTTTTCTCGAAAGCCTCCTTGATGATTGCAGGAGTAAGACCGTCAACCTTTATATCAACCTGAATTGCTGTGATACCCTTGTGTGTACCGCCTACTTTGAAGTCCATATCTCCGAAGAAGTCTTCAAGACCCTGAATGTCAACCATAGTCATGAAGTCGTCGCTGTCAGGGAGAGTTATAAGACCACACGAAATGCCAGCCACGGGGGCTTTAATCGGCACGCCTGCGTCCATGAGGGCGAGCGTAGAACCGCATATAGAGCCCTGAGATGTAGAGCCGTTGGAGGAGAGGACTTCCGAAACAAGACGGAGTGCATAGGGAAATTCTTCAACTGACGGAATTACAGGCACTAAAGCCCTTTCAGCCAAAGCACCGTGTCCGATTTCTCTTCTGCCTGGTCCTCTGCTTGGTTTTGTTTCGCCTACCGAGTATGACGGGAAATTATACTGGTGCATATATCTTTTTGACTCTTCTTCGTCGAGACCGTCAATTTTCTGTGCTTCGCTTACAGGTCCGAGAGTTGCAACAGTAAGCACTTGTGTCTGACCTCTCGTGAAGAGACCAGAGCCGTGAACTCTCGGAAGCAAGCCGACTTCTGCATTAAGAGGTCTTATCTCGTCAATGCCTCGTCCGTCAACTCTCTTGCCGTTATATAGCCACTCACGGACGATTTTTTTCTGGAGTTTATAGATACACTCGTCAATCATAGCTGTCTGTTCGGGATAAACCTCATCAAATTTTGCATGAATATCATCAATAATCGGAGCAAGCCTTTCGTCACGGACATTCTTGTCGTTTGTATCAAGAGCGTTTTTAACACGGTCTGAAGCAAATTCCCCGATAGCGTCAAACATATCATGGTTTACTTCCTGAGATTCAAAAGTAAATTTCGGCTTGCCTATCTGACTTTTTATATCGTTGATAAAAGCAACCATTTTTTTGATTTCCTCATGACCAGTCATTATTGCGTCAAGCATTGTATCTTCGGGAACTTCATTAGCTCCAGCCTCAATCATAACAATTTTTTCTGCCGTGCCAGCCACAGTAAGATTAAGGTCTGTCTTTGCACGCTGTTCAAGTGTGGGATTAAGGACGATTTCACCGTCAACGAGACCTACATTTATTCCTGCTATAGGACCATTCCACGGAATGTCAGATATTGAGATAGCTATTGAAGTGGCAATCATTCCTGCGATTTCGGGGGAATTATCAGGCTCAACAGCAAGAACAGTCATAACGACGGAAACGTCATTCCGCATATCCTTAGGGAAAAGCGGACGGATAGGTCTGTCAACACAGCGTGAAGTCAGGATAGCCTTTTCCGACGGCTTGCCCTCTCTTTTCGTGAAAGAACCGGGGATTTTTCCTACTGAATAAAGTCTCTCCTCATAGTCAACGGAGAGCGGAAAAAAGTCTATTCCCTCTCTTGGTTTTGCACTTGCGGTAACGTTAGCCATTACTACAGTTTCGCCGTATCTTACCCAACAAGAGCCGTTGGAGAGACCGCAGGTCTTTCCTGTTTCAACGACAAGCGGTCTGCCTGCATAGGTTGTTTCAAATGTTCTGTAATTTTCAAACATATATTCTGCCTCCTGAAAAATTAATCTTTCGGCTTTAGCAATAAACTCTGATACAGTTTGTGCGTGGTATTTTAAATGTACCACAGTTTAATGCTAAAAGCCGTTTAGTGCTGTTTATTTCAGATTAAAGCTTTTAAGCCATTCAATCATAGAATTTTCATAGTCTTCTCTGTCACGTTCCCTGCACTGTATTACAACGCTGTAAAATGCGTTTTCTCCCTGAAACACGCCTTCCATTTTAAATAGATTTTTAGTATCTTTAAAACATACTGATGATTTCGTAGAAATTGCATAATAATAACCATTGTTTACAGGTTTTATGTCAAGATGTTCACCGTTGATTGTAATATTGCCCAGATAGCTTTTTATATCAATGTTTTTCAGATTTTCATTGACGGAATAGGGAATTTTCGCAACGCTGAAACCTGCCTTTGAGTTATAATAATACGCTATCTGTTCCTGCCCGTCTGAAGTATAGTACAGATTTGAACCTGATTTCATGTTTTCGGGAAGTCTGACAGTAAATTCGGAATTTCCCGTTTCAGACCATTCAGAAGAGTTAACTATTTTTTTATCCATAATATAATCATAACCGAAATATCCGCCAGTTGCAAGGACAGCGATTATAATTATTGTTATGATTTTTTTCATTAAAAGCTCCTTAATTTGAGATTAAAGACGTAAAGGGCAGAGGAGAATAATAACCCGTCTGCCCTGAATGTGCGATTACTTACGGAGACCGAGCTTTTCGATAACAGCACGGTATCTGTTGATGTCCTTTTTCTTGAGATAAGCGAGGAGATTACGCCTGTGACCGACCATCTTTAAAAGACCTCTTCTGGAGTGGTGGTCGTTTTTGTGGCTCTTGAGATGTTCGGTAAGGTCGTTGATTCTCTTTGTGAGAATAGCCACCTGCACTTCGGGAGAACCTGTGTCCGTCTCGTGAGTTCTGTTAGCCTCAATAACGGCTGTTTTTTCTTCTTTTCTTAACATTGAAAAGCACCTCTTTGATTAAAAATATTCCGCTGACTAAGACAGGGTGCAAGCGAGGACAAGCCCATATCCGAGTACACGGTGAATTTATTATATCACAAAAAAAACGGCTTGTAAAGAGTTTTTTATAAAAAAATATATTTTACTTAATTGCGTAAGAGAGAGAAACAATTCAGGCATATTGCCGAGGGGAAATAAATATTATATAATAAAAGTATATAAAAAATAAATCAGGAGAA
>CAMWQJ010000118.1 GCA_947176415.1 uncultured Ruminococcus sp.
GTCTATTTCATGCGGTGTACTCATTGCAGTTGTATCGGCGGAAACAGCTATTTTTCGGTTAAAAGCCGACACAGGTATTTCAAATATTGAGTTTTCTTCAACCGACATGGGCAGATATTTTTTGCCGTCAACAACCATATAGTCGTAATTATTGCTGTTCCAGATGATTTCCGCTGTAATCTGCCCGTCAGTCACAGTTATTTCCGCCGGCGACTGCACACTTGCTTTGCCAGAACCGCCCTCAAGTGTAACCTCCGCCGTGTATCTGCCGTCCGAAATCGACAGACTTTCGGCATCGTTGACGTTCACAAAAGCATCAGTTGGAAGCGAATCCGCACGAAAAAGTATTTTCCTGTCATACCATTGCTCTTTTTTAACACTGAAAGCCGAGCAACTGACAGCCGTATCGAGTGCCGAAACAGGAACGGTAAAACGGTGAACACCGTCTGCCTCCTCAAAAGGTATATACTCGCTCTCGCCGACCGTCTCGGCAGTTGCTCCGTCACCCATAAACAACCATTTATAGCCTTTTCCACTCATTGTCATAACCGCTGTCATCTGTCCGTCCGCAACAGTCAGCTCGCAAGCCGTGATGTTGAACATTGAAGAGCTTGAACTTACCTCAACCGAATAAGTACCGTTTTTCAGTTCGTCGGGATAGACGGGTGTCATTCCCTCCTCCGCCACCTCAACAGGTGCGACCGTTTCTTTCTGTTCCTGCTCCGTCACAACCTGCGGACTTTCAGACGACGATATATTTTCGGATTCACCGCACGAAACAAGCACGGTCGCCAACAAAAGTAAACATATTAATTTTTTCATAATTTCCTCACATAAAACAGCGGAGGGCTTTTTTCCCTCCGCCCTGTTATTTTATTTAACAGACTCAACCGCCGTCCTTGCGTGGTCAACATAAATCTGTCTTATCTCCTCATTTTCGCCGAGTCCACGCATAATGCACTCAACCTTATATCCTGCCGACTCAAAGACCGATTTCCAAGAATCCTCCTCGTCGCCTGCCATGTCGTTGTTTGCGTGGTCTCCGCACACGACCATAAGTGGCTCAAGCACAACCCTTTCGTACTCGCCTGACTGAATCATTTCTATAATGTCATCAAGTGTTGGCTCTGCCTCAACCGTGCCTATAAAATAATTTTCGTAGCCGTCAGCAGTAAGCAAATCTTGCATCTTCTGATAAACGCCGTTGGAATCTGCTTCCGTTCCGTGACCCATGAAACAAATAGCGGTTTTTCCGTCATCATACTCCGCCGTCCAGCCAACAATTGCCTGCTCCACACGCTTGAAATCCTCGTCACTTGTAAGAAGCGGTTCGCCGAAAGTCACGCTCTCGAAAGCGTCGGCGTACTGCGAAACCTCGTCCACAATGTCGGCGTATTCAAAGCCGTTCATGAGATGTGTGGGCTGTATGACAAGATTTTTCACCTCGTTGTCAACCGCCCTGTCGAGTGCCGTCTTCACGTCATCAATAAGAATCCCGTCACGCCTCTGAACGTGGTCTATAATTATGTTGGCTGTAAAACCACGTCTCACCGAATAATCGGGAAATGCCTTTTCTATTTCGTCCTCAATCGCACCGATTGTCAGACGGCGACTATCGTTAAAACTCGTTCCGAAACTGATTACAAGCAACTCATTTTCGCCGATTTCGTCCTGATTTCTGACATTATCAAGCGATGCATCACCCGTTGTATAATCCTCTTCATCGTCGGCTTCTTCTTCACTTTCTTCTTCAGAATCCTCTTCGCTCTCTTCCTCGGAAATTTCTTTCTCTTCGGACTTTTCTGAACTTCCTGAAACAGACGATTCAGGAACAGAATTTCCGTCCGCCAGACTCTCACTTGTCTTGTCTCCGCAAGCCGTAAAGACCGAGCCGAGCATTGCAAGGCAGAGTATAAATGTAAATTTTTTCATAATTAATGATTCATTCCTTTCAAAAAAGGCAAATCATACTATTAAAAAAGCTCTCCGCACAGGTCGGAAAGCACTACAAACAGACCATGCATAACATAGCCTGAAAAACAGTACAATCAATACCTCGTGACCTGAAAATAAAAATATTTTCCGTACCAGCAAAACGGCAGGTTTCCTGACTGACGCTTCAACGCAGACCGCAAGCCTTCCCGAAAAAATCAGTGACCCAACCGTGAAAAATCACAGCAGAAAGCGATATACTCGGCGTTCACAGTGACGAGTTCGTACAGGATTCGCACCTGTTTCCCTTTTACCTCCTGACCGCACAGGCGGACAGAAGCACCGCAATGCTTATTAAATTTTTGTAACGTTACTTTAACATTATAGCAGTTTATTCATGTAAATGCAAGTTTCTGCAAAAAAATTTGTATAAAAGCATTATTTTTTAATATTTTTCTAATTTTTTTGGTTATTTTGCCATATAAAGTAGTGCGTTGCATATGGCTGTTGCAACAGTGCTACCGCCTTTCCTACCCCTTGCCACTATATAAGGCACGTCCGTTTGCATAATTAGATTTTTTGACTGTACGACATTCACAAATCCCACAGGCACGCCGATAATCAATTCAGGCACAAAAGTTCCCTGCGTGATGTGTTCGTAAAGCCTTATGAGAGCTGTGGGAGCGTTTCCGACGGCATATATTACGGGCTTTTTCAGTTCTGAAGCCTTGTCAACTGAAGCCGTCGCCCTTGTTGTACCGTTTTTTTCGGCACTTTCCGCAACGTCGCCGTCCGCCATGAAACACACTGCCTCACAGCCAAGGCGTTCCAAAGCCTTTTTATTTATGCCCGACCTCGCCATGTTCGTATCCGTCACAATCACTGCCCCTTTTTTGAGTACATCAACCGCATACGGCACGACATTTTCCGAAAAACACATATTATCGTAATAATCAAAATCGGCGGTTGTGTGGATTACACGCATAACTATTGGCTTTATATCGTCCGCCAGCTCACGTCTGCCAAGCTCGTCCTGAATAATTTCAAAACTCCTCTTCTCGATTTCACTCGGTCTGACATATTCAAAATCCATTTAATCAACTCCCCTTTCAATAATCCTGTAGAGCCTGTTTATGTCGATATTTCGGCGTATATTGTCCGCCAGTATGTCAAACTGCTTTTCCTTGTAAGCCCGTCTGTCAACCTTTTCGCCTGAATATTCAAGCCCTTTTTTCTCGTAAAGCCTTTTAACAATTCTCCCCGAAACCTCTGCACTGTCGAAAATCCCGTGAACGTAACAGCCATAGACATTGCCATTGTAAGCTCCTCCGCAGTTGGTTAAATTTTTTCCGTAATTTTCCGTAACACCCATATGAATTTCATATCCCGTGAACTCCGCACCCGAAAGGCACTCAAAAAATCCCTGAATATCGAGAAATTTTCCGCTTGTCTGAATAGTTTTTTTCTCGTTACTGAAAATCGTTTCGCAGTCAATGAGAGACATTCCGACAATTTCTCCGACTCCCTACGAGCAAGTAGGGTCAGAAATTTTCCTGACGAGCATCTGAAAAC
>CAMWQJ010000119.1 GCA_947176415.1 uncultured Ruminococcus sp.
TTTTTTTCAGTCTACGGCAAGCCGTCTGAACCATCATAATCGAGCAGAAATCCATGTCAACACCCCACGCCCTGAACGTCCTTTCTATCTGCTCGCAAAGTTCGATTCTATGTACCAAAAACAACACACGGTTGAGTTTTTCGGTTGTTCTCTTTGCGATTTCAGCCACGATTACGGACTTTCCGCCACCGCACGGAAGAACGATACACGCCGATTTTATGCCGTTTATGAAAGTATCATGAACTTTCTGCACAAGTGCTGTCTGATAAGGTCTGAGATTCATTCTTCCGCTCCTTCTGCCTTTTGATTTCGTCTGCCATGCACGCCCAGCAGAGCTTGCGACCGTAATTTTTCAGCGTACCGTCGGCGATTTCGTCCGCCGTTTTCCTTGGATTTCCTGTGATGACCTTTCCGCAGTCGGTACATCGGTGAGGCTCAACGCCGTCATCAAGCCATTCTTTCAGACTTTTTCCGAGTTCCGAAGTTATCACTCCCGACCACGAATCAAGAAAAGTCGTATCCTTTGAGGCACTCGCAATATGATTTCGGGCTATATTCAGCACAATATCAAACTCGTATTCCGTATTTTCACGCTGAACAGGAGCAAGTCCGATTTTGACAGGTGCCATTTTACCATTGTCATTCTGCTCCATAGCGTAAGCCATTTTTGCCCTCATGGTAACGATTGTATGGCAGTTCGCCGACAGAACAGAATTGACAAGATTATTCTGAATTTTCCCAGCGTCCGCCCATGCAGAATAGTCAGTTTTCTTCGGCTGTTCGGCAATTTGTGACTTTATATCAAGCACGCCACCTTCGTTATCCCATGCATGACTGAAACTGTCCACGATTACAACACCGTCCTCACCGACAGCCTCCGCACCCTCCTTCACCATGGAAATATACTTTTTCGGAGAATACGGAGCTGATATTTCCTGATACAGAAATTCACCCGTTCCGAAGTCTGAGCGGTTGGCATAGAATTTTGCCCGTCCGTGTTCGGTATCGATAAGGGCGATTTTTGACCAGTCGTCCGTGATGCCATATGCAAGCAACAGTGCCGACAGCGTTTTTCCCGCCCCTGACGGACCTGCAAGTGCAAGCCTGAGTTTAGATTTTTGTCTTGTTACTTTCTGAAAAGCCATTTTTAAAACCTCACTTTATCTGAATATTCTGTCTCTCGACGACTTTCGCACCCGTTATTTTCTTGCCGTTCTGAATGGCAGTCCTGATGGCGATTTTGTCAGGAGTATAGACAATTTTCTTACTGCACCATTTTTTCGGAAGTCTGTCATCAACTTCAACCATGACTGACTTTCTGAAAGAAATTTTAACTTTAGGAGTTTCTATTTTTCCGCCGTCCAACGCCCTTGACAGCCATTCACGGAGCGATTCAGCCCTGTTTTCCGCCTGTTCCTGACGTGCCTTTAAAACGTCACGTTCCACCCTGATAGCCTTTGCGGTTGCCTCAAGATTTTTTATCCAAAGTGCCACGCCCTCAAGTTTGTCTTCACGCTCCATTGCAAGTCCCGAAAGTCTGTCAAAGTCAATAATTTCTCCTGTCTCACAGTCGATACACTCCGAAATTTTGGTATCAATTTCATACAATGTCATAAGTTTTCACCTCCTTGATTTTTTCCCTTCTGTTTGATATAATAAAATAATCAATCAAATAGAAAGGAGGTATAAAATGGAAATTACTGCTAAATATTCTGCTCTTTAATTTTTATGGCATCAAGCAGTAAAGTTATATCTTCTCTTGACAAGCCCTTTTGCTGTATCAAAGCAACTGCGGCTTGTTTTTTTGACTCATCTTTGAAAGTGAATCTTCGCCATATGGGAGATTTCAATTCAGTTTTGTGGTCAATCACGCTGTTCACCCCCTTCCGGTATATCGTCATAAAATATATGCACGTCCCAGCCTAAATTTAGTTGCTGATATTTTATGTCATAGATGATTCTGTCTGTCGTGAACTCGTCAACAAGGCGGTCAAGCTCTTCAAGGCTTCTGGCGTACAGTGTTTCGATATACATTGTTTCACCTCTGAAAAAATAAAAATCCGGACACCCTCAGAAAAATTGCTGAAAAGATGTCCGGCTATTTGGTAAGTCTATTAATTAGCTTCCGTTGCTCGGTACGTCTGACATATTTTTCGTAAATGATATACTCACGATTTTTTTACAGTGAGAACATTTCAGCTCTATAACAAGCGGAATTTCCGGCATTGCCGATATGTCGAAAACACGTTTTCTGCACGCCGGACACTTCATCTGATACTTCAACACTTTTTTTGTTTCCTTTCAGAATTTTAGTCTGTATGTTTCCAAGAAGTCGGGATTATCATGAATATTGTCTATAATCCAATACTCTCAATGATTATCTGAATTTTTATGTTTTAGTCTTCAAGATTTTTACATATTTCTATGAAATCAGGCTTTGCCATTTCTCTCAGAACTTCTTCAAGCGTAACAAATTCATGTGTGAAAATCGGTCTGCCTAACAGCTTACTTGCATAGTCATAGACATATTTTCTGTCTTCACCCTCAAACATTGCAAATCCTGTATAAAGGTCTATAACAACTGCCTCCTGTTTTGTCACTTTTTTTCACCGTCCTTCAGCAACTCCAGATTATCATGAATGTTTCCGACAATCTCCATAAACGTTGTCTTGACATTTCCGAAAATCGTGTACTGCTCCGGACTTTTCACATCAATAAACGAAAAATTCTTACTGCGTGCGTTCATTGCCGCAAGCCAAAGCGTTCCGTCCCTGTCCTTAAGGAAGTCCCCCTCATAGATGTGCTTGCCGTACATATCCTTTGTGCTGTCAGACCAGCTGGCAGTTCTTGAAATAATACTTACAAACTTACCATTATGAAGTATCTGGATTTTGTCGCCCTTACGAGTGCCTTTCATTACATCACCATAAATCCACTCACCGTTATCGGTACGCTTGCCTCTGCAAAGTTCTGTCATTGTTCATCACCTCCCAGACGTATGCCACAAGATGGACAGTATTTTGATTTAGTTCCTATATGGAAATCCTTGTCCATGAATATCGCATCACACAAAGGACACTGAATTCCGAAATCATTATCCAGATACAGCCATTCCAGAACTCCGTGCAGTAGCGTTGGTATCTTCTTCATAAATTAACCTCTCGCTTCTGCTTTAAAATAGCCCTTACCCTGTTCACGCTGAGATTGTATTTTTTGGCTAATTCTCGGTAATTTCCACCGTTAAAGTTCTTCTTTATTTCGGCGTTTCTCTCAGTGAGTAAAATCGGATTGTGTTTTGATATGTAAATACAGCTGCCGCCGAAATTTTCAACGAGCTTTATATAATTTTCCGCTCCTATCAGACCGACTATTTCCTGCTGGTCGTCACTGAGTTGCTCAACTCTGACCGTCTTTTTTTCCATAAAAACCTCCTGTTTACTTTT
>CAMWQJ010000120.1 GCA_947176415.1 uncultured Ruminococcus sp.
GGTGTCATGATGTGGACGTAGTTTGTAGCACGGTTGAGAATATCCATGTAGACGTTTTCGCCGACTTTGTATTCATCAAGTGGGCAGTCAGCATAGGGCATCACAAATCCCTGATAGTCGTGTTTTTCGCAGTCATCTTTGATAAACTTGTCCCATTCAGGCGATTTTTCGGTAATATTCCACATCTGAAGAAACATAAGCGTAAAACTGTGAACCGCTTTTCCTTTGAGCATGACGGCGGTATCTTTCCAATAACCGAAACGCTCCGTCATGTTGATGTACTCATCCGCAAGGTTTATACCGCCGTTGAAAGCGGTTTTTCCGTCGATAACACAGATTTTCCGGTGGTCACGGTAATTATAGTGAGTGGACAGAAAAGGTCTTATCGGAGAAAAAGCCTTGCACTTTATGCCGAGTTTTCCGACTCGCTCAGGGTAATCAAATGACAGCGTGGACATTTCGCAAAAGCCGTCGTACATTACACGGACATCAACGCCTTGTTTTGCTTTTTCCTCAAGTATACCGAGGATTTTTCCCCACATATACCCCTCGTCGAGAATGAAATATTCCATAAATATAAATCTCTCGGCTTTGTTGAGTTCCTCAAGAAGTGCGGAAAATTTTTCCTCACCCGACCGGAAATAAGTTACATCGGTATTGGCGTAAAGAGGAAAACAGCCACTCATATTCAGGTAACGGCAAAGGTCGTCCGTACATGAATTTTTTATTTCAGGGTTGTTAATAACGTCCATAACCTGAGGAATTTTCTTTCTCGTCGATTTCACGAGGAAATGAATACGCTTTTTCAGGGCATAGTTTCCGATATCCTTTTTGGTGTACCATAGAAGAATGCTTCCAAAAATGGGAAAAATAGTTATCATGAAAAGCCATGTCAGCTTGCTTGTGGAGTCCATCTCGCAGTTGAAAAGGTATATAACCATAACGATTGAAAAAACAGTCTGAAAAATTGCAAAATATGGGATAAATTCTGCAAACCACGCATATATCGCCAGTATTAGAAAGACCTGTAGCATGATGAGAAGACCGACAATCAGAAAACGGCTGAATATAATCTTTAAAAATCCCTTTTTTCTCTTCGGGATAAGTCTTAAAATTTTCTCTTCCATTTAACCTCCGTTTGTGATAAAATTTTTATAGATTTGGAATGTATTCGAGCAGTTCGGGGACAGTACAGCCGAGACACTCGCATATTTTATCAATATTTTCAACTTTCAGACGCTCGGAAACTTCGTTGTAAATGTCATTTATTGTTGAGGGTCTTATACCTGTACGTCTTGAAAGTTCCGCCTGTGTAATGCGTTTTTCGCCGAGAATACGAGATAAATGTATCTTTATCATGTTATCACCTCCATAATGTTTACTAATATTTTATCACATATCGGAATTTTTGTCAATACCCACGTAGTCGTTGGAGATACTTTTTAAAATGGCTTTTCTTTTTATCCTTACAAGAATATTTGCGGGAAAAACGCTGTCCGTCATACTCACCGTACCAGAAAGCAATATGCCAAAAGTCTGACCTCTGCTGTTGAAAAAGTCCAGAAAACAGCGGATAATTTCGAGCATATCAGGCGTGAGACACTGCGAATTTTCAACGATAAGGATTTTTTTGCCGTTAAGATTGCCGATTATGTCACGGAAACTTGCAGAACGTTTTTCAGAATTTCCGACAATTTCACCAATAATGTCGGAGATTTTTTTTATTTTTTTATGGGAATTTATCAGAATACTGCAATCAGGATTTTTACTTATAAATTTCTGTATGATGCCGTCGGTTCTGAAATCTGCTGAAACCGCATAGATTCCACCACAGGTGTAGCATTCTGAAATTATATTGTAAAATTCTTCTCCCATATCCATAATATTCTCTCCGTTTTTAATTAATTTATAGATAATCGCTGTTTGCTCTGCGTTTGTGTTTCCAATAATATTATAATACAAATTTTTCCAGATGTCAATACTTTATTCAGGATTTTCCAACTTTTGTCTAACATAACTAAAAAATATATATATTTGTTGAATAAAATGTACATAGCAGTCGTTGATTAAAAAGACAATCTCATTTTTCGGGGTATGAGATGATTTGGACTGACTGAATCCTAATCCGAGAAAACGCCGGAATAACAATAAAAACGTAAGGGATACATCTTGATATTGTTTGTTCGGCGTTTATGTTTCCAATTATATTATAATACGACATTTTCTGTATGTCAACATTTTATATTGAATTTTCCTAACTTTGTTTAATATGACTAATAAAAAGCGATTGTACTTAATAAAACTGACAAAATCAACTATCAGATGATAATCATGAAGAATAGTGGCACTTTTGGGAACTGGCAGAATATCTCGACCTGAATTTTTGTGATTGATTAAAGGACAAGATACATTTAAAAAATAATAATTGTTGTTTGTTTTACGTGTATTTCTGGTGATATTACATTGATTTTTCCAACTTTTGTTTAATTCAACTAAAAAGGAGGCAATTAGGTTGAATAAAACCGACAAAGATGATTCCAAGATAATAGTCAAAAGAATAATTGCACTGCTCGGAACTCGAGACCAGTCTGAACTTACTGAGTTTCTGAATCTGAAAAAAGGTGCGTTGACGGAGTGGAAAAACGGAAAGAGTACGTCTTTTAAGAAGTATATAGTCAAAATTGCTGAATTTTTCAATGTTTCTCTTGATTTTCTTATACTGGGTAAACAAACATTTTCGCTTTCCAATGATGAAGAAATGATTTTGAAAATGTACAGGCTCATCGAAGAAAAAGACCAGCCGATAGCGAAAAGAACGCTTGAAAATATGGCGTTGAAGAACGTTGATAATGCACGTCAAAGTGGAAAAGAGAATGTTTTTGAAGTAAAAAAGCAGACTGATTACGAGAGCGTGTTGGACATTGCGAAGCGGTTTGACTGGGTTGACCCCCACGAAAAAGTCACAGTAAGAAAGATGCTTGAGAAAAAACTGGCTTTTCAGGCGGATAAAGTCTATGAAAATTATCGCCGTCAGGGCAGGGAAATTTCGAGGGAAGCCGTTGACATAGTTAAAATGTACAGTCAGCTTGACGAAAATGACAAGGCGGAAATTTCTGAGGTTCTGAAGGACATGACCGTAAGGCAGGTTGAAGAATATCTCCACGGACAGCGTGAGGAGACGAACATCACGTTTGCCGTTGCGAGAAGTGACGACAACGAGGCACCAAGAATTATTACGAATGAACTTGATGACGTGCTGAATGCTCCCGACGTTACGGACGAATATTAAAAAAAGCCGACCTTGAAAAAGGTCAGCTTTTGATGCACCTGACAGG
>CAMWQJ010000121.1 GCA_947176415.1 uncultured Ruminococcus sp.
GCTGAGCCTTGAATCAGCCGTATCCCATTCAGCAGAATACACAGCAGTCACCGACCAACGAGAGTCGCAAGGCAGCAGACGGCACGGGGCGAGAGTGAAACAAGCTGAATAAACTTGAAAATTGAATAGAGGTGAAAAGTATGAACTTTTTATGTAAGGCACAGACTTATCTAAATAGTGTTGTATCGACTATTAATTCTCTTGCTGGCATGGTGATGAGCGACGAACTCAAAGATAATATCAAGGCACAGTATAAGACAGTCAAGATGCTTATCGAACTGGAGCAGGTGACTTCCGAGTTTATCACGGGTATGGAACTTGATGCAGAACTTCCAAACGCTGTAAGAATCAGCAAACAGAAGTTTATTAACATCAACGAACGTCTAATTAAGCACTTAGAAAAAATCCAGCTTCAGGGCTATCATTTTGAACACGTGATTAGCACCCTGAAACTGGAAAATGAGACATTGAAGAAAGAAATACTCTATCTTTAATGTACATTCTAAGTTTATCACGAAAAAATGAAAATGTCAATACCTACGAAGAAATTTTTGTCGGAGCTATCCTGCTCCGGCAGAAAGGAGAGAAAATTGGACTACCTGACAATAAAAGAATTTTCAGAGTTAAGTGGATATTCTGAGCGGCATTCAAGAAGAATGTGCAAAAGTGGAAACATAAGCAGTATGAGTGAGATAAATTCATTTAATGGCAGAATAAGTTACATGATACCAGTATCAGCCTTGTCTGAGGACTTACAAGCGAAATATTACGCCCGACTGAAAAAAGATGCCGGACTTGCACTGGAACTCACAGAGAACAAACCTGAAAAGTCACCAAAAACAAGGAAACCAACAAGGAGCTTTGAGGAGCTGTCCGCCTATGAACGCACACAACTTAACTTTTGGTGCGAACTCCTCAAAGAATGGCAGGGCAGACGTTCCCAGTACAAAAGCAAGACGGAGTTTGACCATAATTTCGTGGGTGAATGCCGACTGAAATATGAGGGCATAGAAATAAGCGAGAGAATACTTTACCGCAAATGGACAGCTTACAAGAATGACGACTTCGACGGAATTTTAGGCGTGCGTGGTGCGTGGAACAGAAACAACACCACCATTCCTGAACCCGTATGGAATGACTTTCTGTATGAATGGCTCGATGAAAACCGTCCGACTGTTTCACTCTGCTACCGTTCAACAATTAGGTGGACAGAAGAATTTTATCCTGAACTGCTCGACCTGATACCAAGTGAAATGACGTTCAGGAGACGCATAGAAAAGGATGTAGCATATGCGGTGAAAACCCTGCTCCGTGACGGCGAAAAGGCGTTCAGTGACAGATGTTTGCCGTATATAATGCGAATGTATGATAAACTTGAAGCAAACGACTGCTGGATTGCGGATAATCATACATTTGACATACAGTCGTATGACGATAACGGCAACGTCCACCGCCTTTATCTTACGGCTTTTCTTGATGCAAAATCAGGCGTAATGACTGGCTGGAATATCACAGAAAGTCCCGATTCGCAGTCAACAATACTTGCACTCAGGCACGGAATAATGCGGTTTGGAATACCAAAGTGTATTTACGTCGACAACGGTCGGGAGTTTCTTACTCACGACATCGGCGGAAAAGGACACAGAACCCACGGCAAAAAAGATGATTTACAGCCTGAACCACCAACAATCCTGAAACGTCTGGGCATTGAGATGCGTAACGCTATCGTCAGAAACGCCAAGGCAAAACCGATTGAAAGAACGTTCTACACAGTCAAGAATCAGTTTTCAAAATTGTTTTCAGGATTCTGCGGAGGTACAGTTCTTGAACGTCCCGAAAGTCTTAAACGTCGCATAAAAGACGGAAAACTTCCATGTGACTATGAAATCAGGGAGATTTTCGACGCATGGATTGACAGAGAATATAATCAGCAGGCTTACGGCGGTTCGGAAACGTGCTACAAGGAACTTTCCCGACTTGATGTATGGAACAAGACCTGCTCCGAAATAAGAAAAGCCCCTGAATCAGCACTGAATCTTATGCTGATGAGAAGCACCCGAAAGCAGAAAATCAAACGCAACGGCGTTTATGTGACGATATGCAGTGAAAAAATATGGTTCACCGAACCAAAGGAAACAATCATGAATCTTGAAAAAGAGGTCTATGTCCGCTACGACCCTGCCGACCTGCGAACCGTCCGAATTTATGACGCTGAAACGGATAAATATATGTTCACATGGTCGCTTGCCGACCAGCTTATGGCGGACTATCTTGAGGAAAATATGGAAACGGTCGCAGGTGCAAACGCCCTAATCAGAGAGACGAAAAAATTTGTGCGTGAACAGGCTAAGGGAACAGTCACGGCACTTTCAAATCAGCAGAGAATTACGCTTCTTGATATGACTGTCCGCAAATCGCAAGCCGAAAAAAACGAGGATTTCCGCATAATACAGCCAAAACGCATAGTGCCGATTATGGCAGATGAAGAACCTGAAGAACGCATGGCGGTCGGTGCGGAAAGTGTCGTTATTGACATGAAAAAAATCAGAAAAAATTCAGAAATGAGGAAAAAATAAATGTATACACAGCAACAGCAGGAGCTTCTTGACAAGGTAGAGGCTTTACAGAAAGAAAAAAATCTCAGCCAGAACGCCGTCGGTCAGCTCATCGGCGTGTCAGGAACAGCACTCTCGCAGATAAGAAACGGCAAGTATAACGCCAGTCCGCAGAAAATATTCGACATTCTGGAGCAGTATTTCGGAGTCAAGGAAAAGGCAAAACTTACATATTCCGAAGTCAGATACGCTCCGACAAGCATTTCAGAACAGATTTATGACATAATTTCCGTGTGTCAGGTCAAGGGCGGACTTGCTGTAGCGTGCGGTGACGCAGGCATAGGCAAGACAAAAGCCGCAAGAAAATTTGTGGCAGACAATCCCTCAAACAGCTTTTTAATAACGATTAATCCCTGTTTAAACAACGCTAAAAGCCTGCTTGAAACAATCGCCGACCGCATCGGTGCAGTGCAGGAAAGGACTATCAACAAGCTCTGGTTTTCAATTGCAAACAAACTTGCCGACGGTACAGTCCTGATTCTTGACGAATCACAGCACCTTACAACAAAGGCTATCGAAATACTCAGAAGTTTTTCGGATTATTTCAACGACAGGGAACAGACTCTCGGAATATGTTTTATCGGAAATCTTGAAACAGTGACACGGATAGGAAGTAAAAAAGCTGAATTTGCACAGATTTCAAACCGTGCGAAGCAAAACAAGGTTTACAGAAGCAATGAAATTCAGCGTGACGACATATGCAAGCTGTTTCCGAT
>CAMWQJ010000122.1 GCA_947176415.1 uncultured Ruminococcus sp.
AGACTACACCCACGAAAAGTTAAAACAGCTTCTTTACAAGGAGATTAATGCAGAACGACCTGACGACAAAAATTCTTCCTCCGCAGGCTTGAAAGGAGACAAAAAGAAAAATGAAGATAACTGAAAAAATACGTGCTGTTTTCCGCCGTCAGAGCCAGACAAACTTGTCTCTTATAATCTATTCCGCAGTAATCGCCGTTCTGCTGTGGTTTGCGGTATCGCTTACCCTCTATCCCTCCGTGCCGAAAACCATTGAAGATGTAACGCTTGACCTTGCGGTCGGGAGTACGTCCATAGCCGACAGTTCGCTTAGTGTCATTTCGTGCGATGTGGAACAGGTTACAGTTAAAATTACAGGTAGCAGAACGCAGATAGCCAATATAGAAAGCGACACTATTTCCGCATATGTGGACACGGACAACGTTACAACGGCAGGGCGTAAAAATCTTCCGATAAAGATAAAAAGCACTAACGGCATAGAATTTGAAGTAAATTCAGTATCGCCGTCAACCGTGGCAGTGGTTTTTGACAAGTACGAGTCAATGCAGTTTCCGGTGTCTCCGCAGATACCGAATGTTACGTTTGAGAAGAGCAAGACTATAAATTCAAATGAATTTTCGTGCGAACCTGACATTGTGACAATAACAGGACCGTCGGCACAGCTGAACAAGATAAAAAGCGTTAATGCCGTCTCAAACAAGGAAATGACACTTGATTCCTCGCACGCCCTCAGCAGTGACGAAATTCAGCTACTCACGGAGGACGGCACAGTTATAGACCCGTCCATGATGACTTTCAGCACGACTAATTTTTTAATAAATATCCCTGTACTTACTAAAAAGACTGTAGGAATGTACGTTCAGATTGTCAACGCTCCTTCGGATTTTGACCAGTCGTCGTTGCGGTTTAATCTGTCCGCCGACTCAATAACGATAGCTTCAAAGAACAGTCAGGCGGAAATGCCCGACAGTCTCAAAATCGGAACAATAATCCTCAGCGATATAACGCCCGATTATTCAAAGACTTTCGACCTTGCTCCAGTCCTCGAAACTCAGAACTGCATAAATCTTTCGGGGCTAAACAGCGTTACAGTAACTCTCGAATCTGACAATATAGAGACAAAAACCCTGTCAATCGACCAGAGCAGAATAAATATAAGCAATATTCCTGACAAGAGCTATGATTATGCCGTGCTTACTCAGAATCTCACTTTTGAAATCGCAGGTCCGTCGGAGGTGGTTTCGGAAGTCACCGCAAATGACATAATCGCCGATGTAAATCTTCTCAACGCCAGCATAACGGAAGAGCAGTTCACATATGACGTTATATTCTCGTGTCCGAAATACGACAATATATGGGCAATGACAAACTGCAAAGTGTCAATACAGCGTACTCCACAGGAAACAACAACCGCAGCGGCGGACGATTTACAGACAGAATCAACCACCACCACCGCCGAGCAGTAGTTGACAGATGGGAAAATAAGTGATATAATATCGGTATATTAAAAAAGAAAGGAAAATAATATGAAAAACAGAAAGATTTTTTGCATACTCCTTGCATCTATTCTGACTGTCTCCGCCGTGTCATGCGGAAACACGGAGGAAAATTCCTCCGTATCGGAAGAAAGCAGTCAGGCAGAAGAAGTTACATCAACGGAAGAAACCGCAGAAGAACCCACAGAGGAAGTTACAGAAGAAGAGGCGGAAACTCAGGCTGAAACAGAAACTCAGGCTGAAGATTCTTCAGGCGGAAATTCTCTTTACGGTTCGACGGCTGTTTTCACAGACTTTGTAAAGACCAAGGGCGAAGTATCTCCGCCGTTGTGGAAAGTCACCGACCCCGAAACAAACAACGAACTTTATATAATGGGTACTATTCATGTACTGCCGAGCGATTTTGCAGGACTGCCTGAAAATATAAAGGACATTTATGAAAACAGCGACGGCATAGCGGTTGAGTATAATGTAAATGAAATAACAAGCGACATACGTCTGCTTGCAAAGTATCAGCAGATGTTTCTGTATGAGGACGGCTCGCTTGTCTCCGACCATATTTCGCAGGAAACTTATGACAGGGCAAAGGCTTATTTTGAGAGCCTCGGTCTCTATCAGGACGTTTTAGACCAGTTTTCCGCAGGTTACTGGCTTAATCAGATTCAAAGTATTATGATTCTCCGTCTCGAAAATCTCAGCTCCGAGGGCGTGGATTCGCAGTTTATTTCGCTCGCCGAAAATGACGGAAAAGAAGTCGTAAATATTGAAACGCTTGAGATTCAGGCTGGAGCTATTGACGGATATTCGGACGAACTTGTTGACTATCTAATCTCAGAACTCCTTGACGAAATCGACGAAATAGACGAGTGTGCGGAAAATCTGGCGGAGTTGTACGACCTGTGGGCAGTCGGCGATGTTGATTCCATGCTTGATTCAGAGAACGAAGAAATCGAAGAACTCCCACGGGATTTGCAGGACGATTATATAGCTTACAACGATATAATGCTCACTGACAGAAATCAGGGCATGGCGGAAAAAGCCTCCGAATTTCTCAAAGAGGGAAAAAATTATCTGTTTATGGTCGGCTCTGCACACTATTCAGGCGACAGGGGCGTTGACGACCTGCTTGCCGAAATGGGCTATACAGTTGAAAAAATCTCATAAAACACGAAGAACTGCTTTTTACGGCAGTTCTTTTTATGAATGGTAATAAGAATCAATTCCGAGGAACTCTTCCAGCGTGAGACCGCTGTTATACACCTCAGTCGCCTTTTCAATCCCTAAATAGCGAATGTGCCAAGGCTCATACTTAAACCCCGTAATGTCCTCTTTGCCCTCAGGATAGCGGACTATAAACCCGTATTCATGGGCGTGTTCCGCAAGCCACTTTGCCTCGGGAGTGTCGGCGAAAGAGTCGTCAATTGTATTAACGTCTATTGCAAGCCCCGTCTGATGTTCAGAATGCCCAGCCCTTGCGGAAAAAGTATCGGCTATTTCCTGACCGTTCCACAAAACATAGTTATTATAAATCGTCTCCTGATAGGAATATGAACGGTATCCGGACGAAAGGTATATACTCAAACCCTCCGCCCTTGCCGACTCCGCAAGCACATTGAACTGTTGCATTGCCTCTTCATTCATTTTCGGGTCGTAATCGGACGGAAGTGCGTAGCTTTTGTTGACGACAAGTATTCCGTTTATATAAGTAATATTATGTACCTGTTGTATATCGCCAGCACCGCTGACTATGACTTTTATTTCCGCCTTTACACTCGGATTGTCAACGCTCGTCAC
>CAMWQJ010000123.1 GCA_947176415.1 uncultured Ruminococcus sp.
ATAATCTGGTTTATCGACTTTTCGGTGATTTCGTCAAGCCTGAGAATCTCGCTGACAATTCGGAAATAATTACCGTATATTTCATGAAACAGTTTCATTTTCCGCCCCCCTGTAAATCCCGTCAAGACGCTTTATATCGCCGTAAAAACGTTCTATAGCCTCCTGATTTTCGCTCTCCGCCGAGATAATCCGCCCCGTAAAAGTCCTTGCCCACTGCATGACCTCAAACGTATCAAAAGACTTTACGGTAAGGCGGAAAAGATTACTCCCGATTTTTTCAAGCTTTCCGTTACGCTTTTCACGTTCAAGACGTTCAATAACAAATTTTTCGGACTTTTCGTCAATATAAAAAGTAATCACGACTTTTTCGGGCTTGCCGTTGCCGAAAGAAACTCCGAAACAGTATTGCTTGTCACGGTCGAATTTTTCGCTAATCATGTCAAAATCACCGCACTTCTCCCCCGCCCTGACCGACTTTATAAAATCCAGACGGAATGAATTGAATTTATTAAGTACGGGAATGTATCCTGCGAGATAACGCCTGCCCGTCTGAACAGAAGCAAAAATCTGCATTGGAACTATATTTCCTATACTTTTTGTATTGTTTTTCGTCCTGAAAGAAGTATAGGAAATATATTTTTTCTGCCTGATTGCCGTCAGAATTTCAGGGATAATAATGTCCTCAAGAGTATGTACAATGTAATTATGCTTCATTACAAATATATCATTTTTCAGCCCTGCCGACTTGAGAATACTGTTTCCGATAATTCCGAACTCCTGATTTTCGGAGAAGAATTTTACCGCATCGGTCAGACCCTCGTAACTGTTAAGAAAATCTTCCGTCCTGTCGGGTGAGATTTTAAAATAAGACGTTTTCCCCGATTTTTCAGAAATAACAAGTCCCTCGTCCGCATACTCGTTCAGCTTTTTTCTTATAATCTGCATATCAAAAATTATTCCGAAATTCTCATCAATGGCATTTGCAATTTCTTTCACGGACATATTTTTTCCGCCGTGAAGAACGTCCAGTATAAAGAAATGAAGTTTTATATCATTGTCGGTAAAGCTCTTTGAATAGTAGGCATTATAAAGCGGATTTTCGGAAACAGTTCCACTGTCCACGCTTATTGAGACGTTCTGTCCTCTTGCAGTGCGGTTATACTTTATGTAATCCCCGAACCAGCTTTCAATGCGTCTTTTTTCGTCGTCATAAGTCCTGAGACTTTTTTTGTCAAAATCGCTCCGCACTTTGAATCCGTATATAAAAAAGTCCTTTATATAGTCTCTTGTATTGTTGAAATTTTTTATCAGTTCTGAGAATCCGCCCATACGGCACACTTCCTTTCATAATATATAATATCAGAAAATCATATGTTTTGCAAGAGGTCGGAAAAAGTTCGCAGATTTTTTTATATGATTTTTCCGCAGACCTGTGCTATACTAAGAACATACCAAGCAACACGGCATTTGTTAAAAACTATGTAGCGTGGTATCTGGTGCTTACAGCAATTATATATTCTATTATCAAGAATTTTAACGCACCGTGTACGGTTCAGACAGCAATCTTTTTTTCATTAGGTCACGGCAGAGGTAGTTCACATATATTTATATATGAGAACGCTGCTCTAGAAAACGGAACCGTGAAGGCACTGACAGCAACTTTTTACTTTTAACGCTCGTACTTGGGATATGATAACGTAAACAGTAAGTGCCTTGTAAGTGACAGCCCTTGTCCCGAAAAGACATGGGCTGTCTTAATCGAGAGACAGAAAAGAGGTATATTTTTTATGTTGGATTTTCTGAAAAATTTAAAAAAAGAATCAAATCTCACATTTACCGATAACGGAGCTTTAACCAATAAATCAAGCCTTTCCGCTTGTCTTGACCTGTTCTTCAGAGCAGGCAATATGCGTACCGCCGACAATAAGGAAATTTTTTACGCCGTAAAAAAAGCATATGCAGAAGACCCCCTCCGTACGCTTAAAATAGTCTTTTATGCCCGTGACATCAGAGGCGGACTCGGTGAAAGAGAGTTTTTCCGTAAGGCTTTAAAAGCTCTTTCGGCTATAGATAAAGACGCAGTAAACCGCAATTTGCAGTTTGTTTCGGAATATGGACGTTACGACGACCTTTTTGTGCTTATGGACACTAACTGCATGGACAATATGATGTCCGAAATAACTTCACAGCTGGCTCAGGATATCAGCAACATGAATAAAAATAAACCCGTTTCGCTCCTCGCAAAATGGCTTCCCTCAGTAAACGCATCTTCAAAAAATACAATAGCACTTGCCAATAAATTTATATCCCATATGCAGATAAGTCCGAGAAAGTACAGGCAGACTCTTTCCGCCCTCCGTAAATACATAGATATAACTGAAAATTATATCCGTACACGTGATTACTCTTTTGACTACTCAAAACAACCTTCTGGTGCTATGTTCAAGTACCGCAAAGCCTTTATGCTTAACGACGAAGAACGATATAAACAGTATCTGGAAGACGTTCAGAGCGGAAAAAGTACACTCCATGCCTCAACTTTATTTCCATACCAGATAGTACGCCGTTGCCTCGATATCCGTCTGATTTCTGATGACGAATTATCACTTGATACCACATGGAAAAGTCTTTCCTCGCACGGCGATAACCATAAAAACGCTATAGCGGTTGTTGACTGCTCCGGCTCTATGTATTGTGAACCGAAAAATCAGGCACGCCCTGTTGATGTTGCCTTTTCACTCGGTATATATTTCGCCGAGCATAGCAAGGGAGTTTTTGCAGACCACTTTATAACATTTTCTAAGAATGCCCGTCTTTTAGAAATAAAAGGTAAAAATATAGCCGAAAAAGTAAGATATTGCAACAGTTTCAGCGAAATTGCAAATACAGATATTGAGGCTGTTTTTGAACTTATTCTGCGTACCGCCGTTAAAAATCATTCTCCGCAGGAAGAACTTCCCGAGACTATTTATATTATTTCGGATTTGGAATTTGACTGTTGTGTTACAAACGGAAACAACGACACAGTATTCAGGACTATGCAGAAAAAATATCAGAAGTTCGGATATAAACTTCCCTCCGTTGTCTTCTGGAACGTTGCAGGCAGAAGTAAAGAAAATATTCCCGTCACCGCCAACGAACAGGGTACGGCACTTGTTTCTGGATTCTCCCCTGTCCTTTTCGATATGGCAATCAACGGCGACATCTCCCCTTTGAAACTGATGGAC
>CAMWQJ010000124.1 GCA_947176415.1 uncultured Ruminococcus sp.
CTTTGAAGGTGATGTGCATTGAACAGCGATTCTATTGAAAATAATATGAAAACTCCGCACGCAAAATCGGTTAAAAAGCGGAAAATGCTTGTCCGTCTGCTTCTTCCCATGCTGTTTCTGATAATGTTTCAGCTGATAATTTTCTTTTCCGTGCTTACTGTCGGCGGAGAGTTTAAATTTATTAAAAAATATGCCTACGACACTATTTCGGAAAAAACACGCAACAGAATGAGTTACGTCGAGAAAGAACTTTACCGCAAGGTTAAGTTTGTCGAGGAAACGGCAGGGGAGATAAACTCCAATATAATGAATATCCTTGAGGAAAAGGGTTGTAATATCTCGGCTATCGGGAGCGACAAGGAGCTTAACCGTGAAATAATGGAAAAGTGCGTTGATGATATAGTTTATCTTTTAAGGCGGAGTCTGTCAAATGACGTTTATATTATTCTTGATTCAGGAGATTTGTACAGCGATTCCACGCACGAGGAAAAAACGGCTATGTATCTCCGAGACCTTAACCCCTCTGTCGGAGCAGAATATGATGATTTGCTTATGGAAGTGGGATATTCCTCGATTTCAAAGAGTTTCGGGATAATTCTTGATTCGGGCTGGAAGCCGAGGCTTGAACCTGATTCCGCCGACAGAAAAAATTATGATTTTTATTATGATACTATTATAAATGCACGTGAAAACACATCTTTTTCCATTGAACAGCTCGGACACTGGACGGGTTTTTCAAATATAAACCGAAGCAATGCAGGGAGCATGAAATATACCGTCCCGCTGATAGCGGACGACGGCACGGTTTACGGCGTTATAGGCGTGGGACTTACCGAAAAGACTTTACTTGTAAATCTTCCGCCGAATGATTTTATAAGTGAGAGTGCCTGTTATGTGCTTTGCAGTGGTAAAGATTATGAAAATACTTTTAATATATGTATGCACTCGGGCAGTGCCTATAACCGCCTTGTCGGCTCGCAGGAAGTTCTCGAACCGTCAGGCGAACCTGACAACGATATGTATAATTTTCTGCTTGAGTCGGATATTCAGGCAGTCGGCAACATTCAGGTTATGAACCTATACAGCGAGGACAGTTTTTACGTAGACGACCAGTGGGCGTTGATTTCTGTTGCGGAGAAAAGCGACGTGCTTTTTGTCTACACAAATTTAATAAAAATGCTGATTATATCGGCAGTTATTTCGCTTGCGGTAAGTATAATTGTTATAGTCATAAGTTGCGGAAGTGTTATAAAACCGATTTCGGCAGTTATAAGGACGATGAACCTACAGAGCGAATACAACGAGGTTATAAAATTCAGACCGACGAATATATCTGAAATAGACAATCTCACTGACGCAATAACGCAGTTGCAGATAAATGTACAGGAGTTTTCCTCACAGGTTTCAAAGATGATACGAATTGCCGATGTGGGAATGTATATGTTCACGTATGACAGCATAGACGGGAGTGTTTTTGTCGGGCAGAGTATGCTGAAACTCCTTGATTTTCCGAACAAGGAAAAAGGCGATATAGTTATAGGCTGGAAGCCGTTTATTGACAATATTATTGACGACGCAACGAGGGACGTTATAAACGAGGTTATCTCCGAAAATCACGGCGATGAGGAAATGAGTTTTTCCAAGGAGTACAGTTTTCAGAGAAAAAACGGCGATACGGCTTTCATGAAACTAAGTGTTGTCTGCAACAAGAACAAGACTATAGGCGTTCTTCAGGATATAACTAATACCGTCCTCGAAAAACAGCGTATAGAGTATGAAAGAGACTACGACAGCACAACGGGACTCCTCAACCGCCACGCATATTACAGAAAGGTCGGCGAGTTATTCAGCCACCCTGAAAATCTCGGAATAACGGCGTTTATCATGATAGACCTTGACAATCTGAAATATGTCAATGACACTTACGGACACGATTTCGGCGACGACTACATAAAAACCGCCTCGACGGTGCTTAAAGGTTTCCGCAAATATGGTGGTGTTGTTTCACGTCTTTCGGGCGATGAGTTCAATGTATGTCTGCACGGTTTTTCCTCAAAGGAGGAAATACATGAAATTATAATAAAAATCCGCCATAAACTGCTTGAAAGCCACTGTCTTCTCTCAGACGGCACGCATTATAAAATCCGTGCGAGTGCGGGTATAGCTTGGTATCCTGACGACGCTACGTCCTCGGAGTTGCTTATGAAATATGCGGACTTTGCGATGTACACAATCAAGCACACCACAAAGGGCGGTATTGCGGAGTTCGATATGAACGCCTATGTAAAGGATTCCGTACTTATAACGGGCGTTGAGGAAATGAACAGAATTATTGAAGAGTGCAGGGTGCGGTATGCGTTCCATAGTATAATATCCGCAAGAACAGGCGAAATTTACGGATTTGAAGCACTCATGCGACCGCAGTCGGATATACTTCATTCGCCGTCCGAACTTCTCCGCATCGCAAAGACGGGTGCTAAGCTGTACGAGATAGAGCGACTTACGTGGATTGAATCGTTAAGGGCATTTCGGAAACAGCGTGAACTCGGCAACATTCCGAAAAATGCACATATATTTATAAATACTATTTCAAACTCCGTCCTCGAACAGTCCGATATTGATATAGTCGAAAGAGAAAACAAGGGACTTCTCGGGCGTATAGTTATGGAAGTTATCGAGAGTGCGGACGTTGTGGACGAGTACAACGCAAGAAAAACAAGACGTATTTCCAAGTGGAACGCCCAGCTTGCCCTTGACGATTTCGGCACAGGCTATAACAGCGAGTACGCACTTATCACGCTTAAACCCGAGATTATCAAAATAGACCGTTCAATTATAAGCGGTTGCGACAAGGACATAAGCAGACGGACGATTATAAGCAGTTTTGTTAAAATGGCAAAGGCTAATAATGTGAGAGTTCTTGCGGAGGGCGTTGAGACAGAGGGCGAACTCAAAGCCGTTATCGAAATAGGCGTTGACTTGCTACAGGGGTATTTCATAAACCGTCCAGTATTCGAGCCGAAATCCGTTCCGCAGGAAATTGTAAACAAAATTATCAGATATAACAAAAATTAAAAATCTTCTCTTCTGTTTTTTCGGCAGGAGAGATTTTTTTGTGTATTACTTACAGTTTTCGGGTAATTATTTTGTTGG
>CAMWQJ010000125.1 GCA_947176415.1 uncultured Ruminococcus sp.
ATATGATTCGGAATAAGTATCTCGCCGTCGTTTTCGGGATATTTTCCTTCCGTTATTTTTATATTTATAACATTGTCTTTTGTTCTTTTAACCGAAGCTATATAAATATACGGCTTACTTTCGTTTAAAATGCCGTCGAGTTTCGCATAGCCCTCCTCACGTATAACGGCATAGTCCGCCACCTGCTCCGAGTCAATTATTTTTTCCGTATCATCTTCGCCCACATTCATAAAATACCCGTGCCAGCTTCCGTGGTTGCGAATTATATATTCCCTTGCGTAATTCAGAAAACTTGCACACGAGGTAGTAACCGCACATATAAGAGCCGTCGACAGCACGATTCCCACTATCGTTACTATTGTTCTCGTTCTGTTCTTTTTCAGCGACTGCAACGTAACCTTATGAAAAATATTCATCTAATCACCTCGTCACGAGTTATTTTTCCGTCCTCTATGGCAAGAATCCTGTCCGCCTGAAGAGCGATATTTTCGTCATGCGTGATGATGATAAGGGTCTGGTTATATTTCTTATTCGACATTCTCAGCAGACTGATGATTTCCTGACTGTTTTTGCTGTCGAGATTTCCCGTCGGCTCGTCCGCAAGCATTATTGCCGGTGCGTTCATCAATGCACGCCCTATTGATACCCGCTGTTGCTGTCCGCCCGAAAGCTGATTAGGAAGATAATTTTCCCGTCCTTTCAGTGCGAGAACGTCAAGCAGTTCGTCCAGATGTTTACGGTTTACCTCCCGACCGTCCATAAGCACGGGGAGCGTAATGTTTTCCGTGACATTCAGCACGGGAATCAGATTATAGAACTGATAGACAAGTCCGACCTGTCGCCGTCTGAATACAGCGAGTTTTTCGTCGCTCTGCTGATATACGTCCTGACCGTCCATGAATACCCGTCCGCTTGTCGGCTTGTCAACTCCGCCGAGAATGTGCAGAAGAGTTGATTTTCCTGAACCCGACGGACCTATGATTGATATAAAATCTCCCTGATTTACCGAAAAGGAAACATCATTCAGTGCGTTTACCGCATTTTCGCCCTCTCCGTAAACCTTGCACAGATTTTCTACCCTGAGTATTTCCATTTTTAACACCTCTTTCCGTTTTATATTTTTATTATACTCCCCTGTTGTGACATCTCAGTGACTTGAAAATAACAAAAATGTCACATAAAAAAACGACCGCCTTTTACCGCAGTCGTTTTTATTTTTAATATTATTCTTCCGTACCTGAGACACCTATCACACCGCTTTTAAGATATTCAAATATACTCATGCACGTTTCGCCTTCGGGAATTCTCGAGGAGTACGAATAGTAAGCAAGTATCTGCGAAGCGTCTACAGTGTCCAAACGCATATCAGTATTGATGTCTGACGCAATATTCATGCTTTCATCAAAAGATTTTTCACCGCCTGATGAGATTTTTGAATATTCGCCCAGCACCATTGAAGCATCTACGGAGTCTATATTGCCGTCATTGTTGACATCGCCGAGCTTTCGGTCTGATACAAGTATTCTCTGCTCTTTAACTTTCGGGGTTGTCGTGTCATACAATATAGACGAAACGGTTGTTGTCTGCTGTCCGTCATAGTCCTCTGCTTCCGTCAGGAAATAAATCCTGTATTTTCCAGACGGTATATCCGAATCGACAGAGGCATTGAAGTAAGCCACGGGGAAATCGTCCGTTGAGTCGCCTGTAGGTGTAAGAACCGTGTCGGACGATGACATCATAGGTGTCGAGAGCTTTATATTAACTGTATTGCACTCATCGTCAACAGACTGTATAAAATCATATTTAGGCTGATATGCCGAGTTTTCGCCAACGTCCGTGGGGTCTGTTGCATCTTCCGAAAACGCTATGTAACTGCTTTCGCTTTTAACTTTAGGTGCTACATTCCAAAGATTTTTCGCCTCGTCCCTTACGTATATATTAACACGCATGGCAGTATCCTCAGTAAGTTCGGAGCTGTTTATATAAACGTCTCCGCTCGGCATTATGGAGATTTTTTCGTTTTCCGTCACCGTAAGATACATAATCGGAAGTTCTTCTTCCGAGACTGCTACAGCACCCGACGGCGTTAATGCCGTTACCGCCATTGCACACGCAAGCATAAAAGATGATATTTTCTTCATAGTAATTTCCTTTCCTTTATCAGAGAATTTCTGCCATACGCAGAACTATGTCGGCAACTCTTTTTGCCGATATTTTTTCAAATTCATCAAACGACATAGCACCCTCGTCATCGGCATTGTCCGAAATACAGCGTACACTCACATACGGTACTTCATTCAGATGACAGCAGTGTCCGACCGCCGAACTCTCCATATCAACCGCATAAGGCTCAAGACGGCGTTGTATATCCGCCTTTACTTCGTTGCTCGAAATAAACGCCTCGCCTGAAACTATTCTGCCCCTGAAACTCCTGACGGAAAATTCTGCACAGACTTTTTCAGCCGTTTCAATAAGTTTTTCGTCTGCCCTGAATACCGAACAGAAAGGTGGATAGTCATTCAGAAAATGTGGGTCGAGGTCGTGGGCGGTTACTTCCGTTGATATAACCATGTCGCACACCTTGACATCTGCATTCATTCCGCCAGCAACGCCTGTATTTATTATGCAGTCAGGCTTGAAATTATCAATCATCACCTGTGTGCAGAGTGCGGAGTTTACCTTTGCAATACCACAGCAGGCATTTATAATCGTTCTGCCGTTGCGTGAATTCACGAAAAACTCGAACCCCGAAATTTTCTTTACTTCGGCACTGCCGAGTTTAAGCCTTATGTCCGCAAGCTCTGAGGGCATAGCCCCTATTATTCCTATTGTTTCCATATTATGTCGCTCCTTTTTCTATATTATCTTTAATCATTATACCACATATCCGCATATAAGTCAACACAAAAAAAATTTTTTTCAGATTTCCAGAAAATTTTTCTCAGGGGGGTTGATTTTTCTGTTTTTATGTGTTATAATATAGAAAACACAAGTTAATATTCTGCCTTGTTCGAGTAATTATA
>CAMWQJ010000126.1 GCA_947176415.1 uncultured Ruminococcus sp.
GGTCATAAGTCCTGTGGTCGCCCATAACGCCGACGGTTTGAACATCGGGCAGAACAGCAAAAAACTGCTTCAGTTCACTTTCGATACCGCTTTTTGCCATTTCGTCACGCACAACAGCGTCAGCTTCCTGAAGAATTTTTATCTTCTCTTCGGTGATTTCGCCTATAATACGCACTCCCAGCCCTGGACCAGGGAAAGGCTGTCTCCACACAAGTTCATGCGGAATACCAAGTTTTTCGCCGACCTGACGGACTTCGTCTTTAAAGAGGTCGCCGAGCGGTTCGATAACGCCGTCAAATTTTATATCGTCAGGAATTTTCACCATATTGTGATGAGTTTTTATAACCGCCGTGCTTCCGTGACCTGCCGAATTTCCCCTGCCCGACTCTATTCTGTCGGGGTAGATAGTCCCCTGTGCAAAGAAACCGTCTGTCCCCTGCTCACGAATTTTTTCCCAGAAAACACTGTAAAATTCCGTGCCGATAATTTTCCGCTTTTCCTCGGGGTCGGTAACGCCTTTCAGCTTTGCAAGGAACTGTTCCTTGCAGTTCACACGAACAAAATTCATATCGAAAAGTTTAGTAAAAGTCTCCTCGACAAAATCCCCTTCGTCCTTACGCATAAGTCCTTGGTCGACGAAAACACACGTCAGCTGTCTGCCTACCGCACGGCTTAAAAGTCCTGCCGAAACCGACGAATCCACACCGCCCGACAGACCAAGAATAACCTTTTTGTCGCCTATGCGTTCACGGAGCTGTGAAACTGTCTTTTCTATAAAATCGTCCATAACCCAGTCGCCCGAAAATCCGCAGACTTCATAGAGGAAGTTACGGAGAATCTGTTTTCCGTACTCGCTGTGCGTTACTTCGGGGTGGAACTGTAAAGCATAAAGTTTTCTTTCAGGGTTTTCAAATGATGCACACGGACAGTCAGCAGAAGTTGAAGTAACATAAAATCCCTCCGGCAACTGACTTACATAATCGTTATGGCTCATCCATACAATATTTTTTTCCGGAACGTCCTTGAAAACGGGACTTTCATGCTTCTTGGAAATTTCAATTTTGCCGAACTCACTTTTTTTACAAGCCTCAACACGTCCGCCAAGTGTATAAGCCACAATCTGACAACCATAACAAAGACCAAGAATCGGCACGCCGATTTCAAAAATTTCCTTTGAAATATGTGGTGAACTTTCTTCATAGACGCTGTTAGGACCGCCCGTGAAGATGATTCCCATGGGATTTAAAGCCTTTATCTCGTCAATCGGCGTGTCAAATCTTTTAATTTCGCAGTAAACTCCGCACTCACGCACACGCCTTGCGATAAGCTGATTATACTGTCCGCCGAAGTCAAGCACAATACAAAGCTGATTATTCATTGTCGTCCTCCATTAAACATTATCAATTTTAACAATGCCGTTCCGCTCAAGGTTGTGCAGGAACATAAACATTGCCTCGTCACGATATACAGGTCTGATAAGGTAGTACATATAGTCCTTAATGACCCTCAGCCGACCTGCTCCCCTACTCTCAATTTTGAACTGATTAAATCCCCTCGGTATGTATTCGCTCCAGATTGCGTCAGAACTTATACAGAAATATTTAGGACAGTTTTCAAGCATGGTAATCAGAACCATGTTAAGCCGGAAATTTTCCGTAAGACCGAGGAGATGAAATTTCGCCCTGATATTCTTCATATATTTCTCCTTGATTATAAATTTAAAGTTACAGCCTGTCCCGCCGTGAAAAAAATCAGGCAGGGCAGGCATATTTTTTTACCAGACCTTGTATTCGCCGTTTCCTATTTTGTAAGACGTTCCGGGGACATAGAGGTCTTTAGGCTGGTGACCCTGTTCGTGTGCTTTTTTGAGTTCACGGAAAGCCACACTGTTCGTTACGATTTTCATAATTCTTTCCTGCTCAGGTTTCTTGCTGAGATATTCGAGAAGCACCTGCTGGAGATAGAAATAAGAACGGAGCTGTGTTTTCTTAAACTCAATATTCGACTCGCCTTCGATAAGGAAAAGACTATCGCCCTCACGGTAGCCGAGCGTAAGTTTTGCGAGAATCTCAGGAATAAAGATTCTTATTTCGGAAGCCAGACATCTGTCGCCTACGATTTCTTCAAGTTTCTTCGTAAGCTCGACATATTCCTCACGTGAATTGCAGTTCTCCATCATTTCAATGCACTGCTTTGCATAGTCAACGACGTTTTCTTTCTTGTATATTTCAGGCGACTTGTCGTCCTCACGCTGTACGAAAATCGCATACTGCTTTTCCGACATAAAAGACTCCTCGCTGTTCCATGCGTCAACATACGCCTGATAGAATCTTGCAAGCTCGACGCACACCGAGCCGTTTACACGGACTTCAACAATCTTTCTGTCCTTGTATTTGGTGAGGTATACCCTTACCCAATAATACTTCTTTGAGCCGAGATACTTAGGTATTTCCGACTTGATGTAATTCATAAGCATAACAGGCTGTTTGTCCTTTATGCCTATTCTCACGACGGACTGTGCATACATATCAAAATCATAGTGCTGTTTAAGATAATTCACGGAAATGTGAATAGGATTTTTCTTTGAAAGTGACTGGTCAATCGGGTGCCAGATACCGCCGTAAAAAATGTTTACAGCCATTGAGACAGCCTCCGAAACATTCGTACCCTGTGCGTCAACGGGGTCTATAAGCGGTTCGTCAAACTCGTCGTTCCTGATAATGAAAACGACCTGAATAAGCTGAATGCCGTCCTTTTCCTCATGTCTGCCAATCTGAACATCTATAGTAAAACCTCTCGGCATGATAACGCAGTCGTCATAAAGATTGCCACCGAGCTTTTCGTTAAGACATTCAAGAACTTTTGCCTTGACTTCCTTTGAGGAATTTGTTTCCTCAATTTCGGTCTGTTCCTGCTGATTCTTTTTCTTAAAAAGTGCCATTTTGAATCATTCTCCTTAAAAAATTTTACTTTGCCTGTTTCACGGCTGAACACCGTTTCACAATACGATAAATATATTTTAT
>CAMWQJ010000127.1 GCA_947176415.1 uncultured Ruminococcus sp.
GCCTATAATACACTTATGTCAATGCTCCCCGAAAGCGAATGGGGCAATGGCTCTTCTCCCTCTGTACCTGAAATTATAGAGCCGAATAAATATGGCTGGTACTTCGCCGACGGATTCGAGGGCGATACTTGCGACTGGAAAGGCAGAGGCTCGGCAACGGTTATGACAAGCGGTCGGACGGCTTATGTCGGCAGTGAAGCTCTTCTCGTTCAGGAGCGTACAGACGCATGGAACGGTGCTTATAAACAGCTGAATCCAAAGGCTTTTGTTGCGGGAAATGAATATAGTTTCAGTGCAAACGTCATGTATTTTGACGGTTCAAATACTGAAAATTTCTACCTTAAATTACAGTATGTCGACAAGAACGGCGAAACGCAGTACAGCACGGTCGCAGAGGGCAAGGCTGTTAAAGGCGAATGGGTACAGCTCGCAAACAAGAATTATAAGATTCCCGACGATGCTAAAGATATGCAGTTGTACGTTGAGACGGCGGAGTCTACAAATAATTTCTATATTGACGAGGTTATCGGTGCAATTGCAGGAACTACAATTCTCGGTGCAGGCGAGTCAAAGGATATAGTTCTCGGCGATATAAATTCGGACGGAAAAATTGATGCGTTTGACGTGGTTCTTTCACGAAAGGGCGTTGTAGGCGGTTTTGACAGCGAGTCGGAGAGACTTTCGGCTGACGTTGACCAGAGCGGAAAAGTCGAGGCAACGGACTTGGTTCTTCTTCAGAGTTATGTACTCGGAAAAATAAAGGAGTTCCCTGTGGCTGAAAAAACTGTTGACGTGAATGCAATGGAAAGCCTTTTTGCAGGGGTAAAGCCTCTTGCAAGTTACAAGAAAGACGGCGAAAACAATCCGCTTTTCACACAGCGTTTCGGCGCAGACCCAGGGGTTATGGAGTACAACGGCAGAGTATACGTTTACACGACAAATGACGTTATCGAGTACGGTGCAGACGGCAGTGTTGCGGAAAATTCGTACGCCCTTGTAAATAAAATCAACTGCATTTCGTCCGACGACATGGTTAACTGGACAGACCACGGTGCGATTGAAGTCGCAGGAAAAAACGGCGTTGCAAAGTGGGCAAACTGTTCATGGGCTCCGTGTGCTGCACATAAGACCATCAACGGCAAGGAAAAATTTTTCCTCTACTTCTGCAACGGCGGAAACGGCGTAAGCGTGCTGACAGCTGACAGTCCTGAAGGTCCTTGGAGCGACCCTCTCGGCAAGGCACTTATTACACGTGCTGTGCCGAACTGCTCGGATATAACGTGGCTTTTCGACCCTGCTGTCTTTGTTGACGACGACGGAACGGGCTATCTCTGTTTCGGCGGTGGAGTTCCCGAGGGCAAAACGGCTATGCCTGCCACTTCGAGAGTCGTTAAACTCGGCGATGACATGATAAGTCTTGCAGGCGACCCCGTTACAATAAACGCTCCGTATATTTTCGAGGACTCGGGTATAAACAAAATCGGCAACAAATATTACTATACCTACTGCTCCAACTGGAACACGGGTGGAAATCAGTACGGACTCACAAGCGGTGCTATTGAGTATATGACAGCTGATAATCCGCTTGGTCCTTATACGTACGGCGGAGAACTTTTCAAGAATCAGGGTAATTTCTTCGGACTTTACGGCAATAATCACCACTCTATCGTTGAACTGAACAATCAGCTTTATCTCTTCTATCACTCACGCCCCGTCGAGTCGGCAATGGGCATTGAGGGAAATTACAGAAGTCCGCAGGTTGACAAAATCACAATGAGCGGTGAAAAGATAAATGCCGTTACGGGTACGATGACGGGCATTGCACAACTTAAAAAACTCAGTCCGTACGCAAAAGTTCAGGCTGAAACGATGTCCAATCAGTCAAATGATATAGCTGTAAACGGTCTCGGCAATACGACTGTTTCCGTAAATAAGGGAAGCTGGCTGAAAGTAAGCGGAGCGGACTTTAGCAAGGGTGCGTCTTACGTGACGATAAAAGCGACTTCCAAAAACGGCAGTGCCGTAAAAATCTGCACAGGCTCGGCAGACGGCAAGGCGGTTGCGTACGCTGAAATCCCTGCCGGAAACAACAGCGAAATAACTGTACCTGTTGTCAGCAGTGTAAGCGGAAGTCAGGATATATATCTTATTTTCAGCGGTCAGGCTGATGTTGATTACTGGTATTTTTCATGATAAAACCTTCCATAAAAAACCGTCTGAATTAGTCAGGCGGTTTTTAATTAATCAATAAGACCTTATGATAAATTGAAAGAGGATAATAAGTGATACAATCATATGATTTTCTAATTAAAGCCTACCATAATTCCAAATTCCGAACTGAAATAATTGAACATATCAATATGAAAGAGAATAGCGAAATAATATTTCAAAATTCATTGCTTAAATTCGATTATGAAAACAAAAACATAATTGAACTGCCATATAGCTCTGCGAAAGTCTGGGCAATGGAAATAAGTTATGATAATTTTATAGCTATGATGAATAGTGATAATCCAATATCTATAACTGAAAAATCTTGCAAATTTCTTGATTGAGACAAAAAGAGTTATCCGATAAAAAATCAGATAACTCTTTATTTTTGAGTAATTCAGAATGTTGCTACGATATCAGATTTAGGCTATATAAACTCCTGTTTTTCGAGGATTTTATTATTCCCAATCCATATTGACCGGCTTTTTCTAAACTTTTCTGTTTAGAAAATATATATGATATTGTTTCTAATTATCTGTATTATCCTTTGTTGGTCTTGCTTTTATCGTTCTGTTATCAATTTGTTATCAGTTCTGATAACACGATTATGCTACTTTAATCAGAATAATTCTCAGTGGTTTTCAACTTGACTTCATTATTATAGCGCATATTTTGTGATTTGTCAAGAGAAATATTATATAACAC
>CAMWQJ010000128.1 GCA_947176415.1 uncultured Ruminococcus sp.
AAGTTATATAACAGGAGGATTTTTTTTATGACTAAAAGTGTGCCTGAAATTTTCGGTGAAAATGTTTTCAGCGACGAGATAATGAAAGCCCGTCTTCCGAAAAACGTCTATAAAACGCTTATGAATACCATTCAGAACGGCAGACAGCTTGACATGACAACGGCTGATTTTGTCGCAAACACAATGAAAGAATGGGCGGTTGAAAAGGGTGCGACCCACTACACGCACTGGTTTCAGCCACTCACAGGCTCGACAGCCGAAAAGCACGATTCTTTTATAACGCCTGCCTCAAAGGGTATGGCAATTATGGAGTTTTCGGGAAAAGCCCTCGTCAAAGGCGAACCCGACGCATCTTCATTTCCCTCGGGCGGTCTCAGACAGACCAGCAGTGCAAGGGGTTATACGGCGTGGGACCCTACTTCATATTGTTTCGTAAAAGAGGGTAGCCTTTATATACCGACCGTTTTTCTCTCGTATACAGGCGAAACCCTCGACAAGAAAACCCCTTTGCTTCGCTCCATGGACGCACTCAGCAGTACGGCAGTCAGATTCCTTAAGATGTTCGGCAACGAAAACGTCACACGTGTTACTTCAACTGTGGGTGCGGAGCAGGAATATTTTCTCATTGACAAGGATATGTACGACAGGCGTGAAGACCTGATTCTGACAGGCAGAACGCTTTTCGGTGCAAAGCCACCCAAAGGACAGGAGCTTGACGACCAGTATTTTGCTAATCTCCGTCCGAGGATAGCCGAGTACATGGCAGACCTCGACGAAGAATTGTGGAAACTCGGCATATATTCAAAGACAAAGCACAACGAAGTCGCACCCGCACAGCATGAAATGGCACCTGTTTTCACGACTTCAAACCTCGGAGCAGACCAGAACGAACTTGCAATGGAGGTAATGGAAAAAGTCGCTCTCAGACACAATCTCGTCTGCCTTCTCCACGAAAAGCCATTTGAGGGCGTAAACGGCTCGGGCAAGCACAACAACTGGTCTATGGCGACCGACGACGGACAGAATCTTCTTGACCCCGGTGATACACCTATGGAGAATTTGCAGTTTCTGACAATTCTTTGTGCATTGATTAAAGGAATTGACGAATACGCCGACCTCATGAGAATTTCCGCATCTTCCGCAGGAAACGACCACCGCCTTGGTGCAGACGAAGCACCGCCGGCTATAATTTCCATGTTCCTCGGCGAAGAACTCGACGCAGTTTTAAAGGCTATCGAGGAGGACTATGTATACAAGACACAGACACGTGAATTTGAAATCGGTGTCAATGCACTTCCGTCTTTCCCGAAAGACTCTACCGACCGCAACCGCACGTCGCCGTTTGCGTTTACGGGAAATAGGTTTGAGTTCAGAATGGTTGGCTCGTCCGACAATATCGCCTGCCCGAATGCACTTCTAAACACTATCGTGGCGGAGGAATTAAGCGAGTTTACGGAGATTTTAGAGCCTTTCAGCCATACGGATTCATTCGAGAACGAAGTAAAGAAACTACTGAAAAACGTTATCCGTGAACACCGCCGAATTATTTTTAACGGCGACGGCTATTCGCACGAATGGGTTGAAGAGGCTGAACGCAGGGGACTGCCGAACTATCCCTCGACGGTTGACAGCATTCCGCATTACACTGACGAAAAAAATATGCGTATCTTCCGAAAATTCGGCATATACAGGGAAAGCGAGCTTATCGCAAGAACGGAAGTTCTGCTTGAAACCTACTCAAAGACGATACGCATAGAGGCACGGACTATGATACAGATGGCAAGAAAACAGCTTCTCCCCGCAACCCTCGATTATATCCGCACGCTGAGCGAGTCGGTAGCGGTGAAAAAAAATATCGGACTTTCTTCTGTTCCCGAAATGCGTATGGCAGAAAAGCTGAACGACCTTGCGGAAGCGTTCTATGATTCGATTGAAAACCTCGAAACACTTGTAAATCAGGCTTGTGAGATTAAGGAAATTCTCCCGCAGGCGAGATATTTTCACGATAAAGTGCTTTCCGAAATGGAGAGAATGCGAACCACTTCAGACACAATCGAAAGAATCATGCCGTGCAGTAAATGGCCTATTCCTGATTACACCGCTATGATTTACAACGTCTGATTTATGACAGGTATTCCTCAAGGGTAATCTGTCGGCTGTAGATTTCAAGGGCTGTGTCAGTGCCGACATATCGGTAATGCCACGGCTCGAAGTCTATTCCCGTAATATGTTCCTTGTAAGGCGGATAACGCAGTATAAAGCCGTATTTAAAGGCATTTTCAGCAAGCCAGCTATAAACCTCCTCGTCGGACGAATACGCCATATCCGCATTTATATCCAGTGCTATTCCGAGTTCGTGTTCACTTCTTCCGACTTTCGCAACCCATTTTTCCGCAAGTTTTTTTGCTTCTTTTTCGGAATACCCCTCATTTATGAAACTTTCGGCTTTATCCGTCATCATCTGTTTTTGCTGTTCGTGCGTTCTGAAATCTTCGCTGACAATCGGATAAATTCCCTCGCTCCGTGCGTCGTCAAACATATTCTGTAAATCAGGATATATCCTTGAATCTATGTACACGCCGTTTGAAAGTTGCATGAGTTGCGGACTGTAATTTTTCGGGACTGAATTTTCACCGTTTACAAGAATCAACCGCCAGTCCGTCGGGATTTCAGCGGACTGATTAAGCCTGAAAAGCCAGATTCCACCGAGAATTAAAATCATCATGACAAGTATTTTC
>CAMWQJ010000129.1 GCA_947176415.1 uncultured Ruminococcus sp.
ACAAAAATTAAGGCAATAATTGATTTTTTGATGATATCAGCCCCCTCATAGTAATATATTATATAGTATAATAATTTTCCTATGAAAAGTCAAGCCAAAAATTAAAATTTTCTATTGAAAAGTTACATGATATGTGTTAGAATATATATAGAGGAGGGATTTATTATGGAAATATTATTCTGGGCTGTGGCGGTTGTGATTTTCATAGCCGTTGAGACGGCGACCGTTCAACTCGTTTCCGTGTGGCTCGCCGTGGGAGCGTTCATAGCCATGCTTTCGGCTTTTTTCTTCGGCGAACTTGGTTTTGCTGGACAGCTTGCCATCTTTATTGTAACGTCCGCCGTGCTTGTCGGCATTACTTTTCCCTATGTCCGAAAAAGGCGTAAAAAAGAACATATTCCGACAAATTCCGAACTTGACAAGGGCAAAAAGGCGGTTGTTATTGAAGAGATAAACTCTGCAAACGGCACGGGGCGTGTAACGCTGAACGGAGTTGACTGGAAAGCCGTTTCCGACAGCATAATATCCGCTGACAGTATTGTAACCGTTGTATCCGTCGAGGGTGCGAAATTAATCGTCAAACAGGAGGTAAATTTATGACTACACAAATAACAATTATATTGGCAGTAATAGTAATTCTGCTTTTAATTCTCGTCAGGTCTTTCAGAATCGTTCCGCAGGCACACGTCTTTGTAATCGAACGTCTCGGCTCGTTTTACTGCGAGTGGCAGACTGGCATACATATTTTAGTGCCGTTTATCGACAGAATAGCGGGGAAAATTTCCCTGAAAGAAAAAGTAGTGGACTTTAAACCGCAGTCCGTTATCACGAAAGACAACGTCACAATGCAGATAGATTCCGTTATATTCTATCAGATTACCGACGCAAAACAGTACGTCTATGGAGTTGAAACGCCTTTACAGGCTATCGAGAATTTTTCCGCCACGACTCTCCGTAACATCATAGGCGAACTTGAACTTGATGCAACGCTTACTTCCCGTGATGTTATAAACAAGAAAATAACAGCTATTCTTGACCAGGCAACAGACCGCTGGGGCATAAAGGTAAACCGTGTTGAACTTAAAAACATCTTACCGCCGAGGGAAATTCAGGACGCTATGGAAAAGCAGATGAAAGCGGAGCGTGAACGCCGTGAAAAGATTCTACAGGCGGAGGGTGACAAAAAATCGCAGATACTTGTTACAGAGGGCGAAAAGGAGTCGCAGATTTTAAGGGCTCAGGCTAAAAAAGAGTCGGCAATTCTCGAGGCTGAGGCGGAAAAACAGGCTACAATTCTCCGTGCGGACGCTGTACGTGAACAGAAAGTCCTTGAGGCAAAGGGCGAGGCTGAGGCAATAAGTCTCGTTCAGGAGGCACTCGCTGAAAGTCTTATCAAACTAAATAACGCACAGCCAAGTCAAAAGGTTTTACAGTTAAAGGCTCTCGAATCTTTTGAAAAAGTCGCCGACGGAAAAGCTACTAAAATTATAATTCCAAGCGAATTACAGAGTATTGCAGGACTTGCGGTCGGACTGAAGTCAATCACTGACAATGGCAAAAACTAAGATATGGAGGTATAAAAATGAACAGATTTTTAACAACTGCACTTGCGGTTGCCGTACTTCTCACGGCTTCACCTGTCAGTGCGTATGCGGAAAACATTCTTTATACACATAACGGTCTGCCCTCGGTCTCGATTGAGGAAATTTCGGGAGATGCGGACGGAAACGGCGAGTTCAATATGGCTGACGCTGTTGTCCTTGAATCGTATCTGCTGAAAGGCAGAGAACCGGAAAATTTGCAGATTTTCGATTTTAATCTTGACGGGACGGTCGATGTTTTCGACTTCGCTTATATGCGGAAACATCTTGTCAGCAAGGGAAAAGCCCTTGCAAGAAATTATGAGATAAATATTGTAAATTCGCCCTCCGAGACCCTTCCAAACGTTAAGGTGATAACGGACAGCGATTCTCTCAACGACTATCTTTCGGAATTTATTACGGATAAGTCGGAAATTTTAACGTATACCGAAAAATATAGTGACGAATTTTTCAATGAAAATAATTTAATTCTTTACCCGATGTTGCAGAGCAGAGGACGTGGAATTTTCTACAGCATAGAGGGAGTACGTCACGGAGAAAACGGCGGTATCTGCGTTGATATTGCATCTGGATATGATGTCTATCAGCCGTTATATCAAATTACGAATACCACTATTCTTTTTCAGGTGGGCATTTCAAAGTTGCAGTGCAGTGAAAAAGATAAAATAACAATCAATGATACGACTGCCACGAATTCAGAAATTTCCACGCACTCCTACTTATCACCCGACGGCACGAAAGAGCTTTACATAACACAGGAAAAAATCATGAATTTCTGCGACGTGCGGATATATCTGAGAATGCGTGAAAATTCTTTAGCACCGCTCAGCTATGCCAATGTAAATAACGCCTTTACGCCATTCAATGATAACGGCAAGTGGTTTAAGGACAGCGAGGGAAATAATGTTTTCGGAGACGGAGAGAATTTCAGCATTACATGGTTAGACGACTATGTAATTATAGAGCATGAAACCGGAGACGGCACACGTGATAGTTTTGAGCTGAGCCTCGAACCACAGCAGGAAGCTGTCTCTTATACGCCTCTGACGCTGCCGACGATCTTGCGCGTGTAGATCTCGGGGGTCGCCGTGTCATTA
>CAMWQJ010000130.1 GCA_947176415.1 uncultured Ruminococcus sp.
CCACGGCCTCTACCACCCCAAGGTAGCGCGCTACCAACTGCGCCACACCCAGACTATTTCTGTCAGTGATTATCTCACTCAACGCTATATATTATAGCACGCTTTTTCGGATTTGTCAATAGCTTTTCCGACAAAAATCACGGATTCTATATATTTTTTTATTTTAACCAAATTAGTGACGGTATACAGGCAAAAACGGACTGCAAAAAAATTTTACAGTCCGATTATTTTTAAATCAGTTATCTTTTTCCGAAGATACTTTACCGAAAACCGCATAGGCAATCACAAGGCAGATACCAACGAGAAGAACGGCTATATTCACCGCCATGAAAGCCCGAGTAAGTCCGTACATTGCACCCGTAAACGCTTTAAAGACCTGAGGTTGTTTTATAATAAACGAATCGAAAAATCCTGTTGAAGTGAGGTAAACGCTTGGAACAGTGCCGAAAAGTCCTGCTACAGCCGACGAAATTCCCCACCAGTAAAGGCAGACGGAAATATTTTTGCGGTTTATGAGGAGGAGAAGCAACATAAAAAATACCGCAACTGAGGTTACCGCAACCGCAATTATTCCGATACGGCTGTACACCCTTGAGATTTTCGCAAGTACGCCGTGCTTCTGCAAAGTTGAATATTTATAAGCGTCGCAGTGACTTGCAATAATTTTATACGAATTATCGATAGTATCCTGAATTTTTTTATTAAAAGCCTCGTCCTTTTCATAATTTATGCTGTCCGCATAGTCATTGAAAAAATTTGTTATATTATTTTCGAGAGACTTGTTTTCGGGGACTTCGGCTGTCACCGCAATGTCTGAAATGTCCACTCTGATATTATGAAATTCTTTAGAATTATCTTTAAAATACTTCCTGTAAGCTTTGAGAGAAGCAAAAAGTGCATTGGTATACATATCGGTAACATTTTTAATATATTCCTCGTCTATTGCACTCATATAAACGTCTGACGGAATGCCCGTAGTATTGGACTGGTCGGAAAAATATTTTTCAAGTTCCTGATAAATTATATTATTTATTCCGTTTCTGTCCGAAAGGGAAATGCTTTTTTCGGCGGTGACGTTGACTTTAACCACGACGGCGAGTGCAGAGCCGATAATTAAAAAAACAAGAATTACCGAAAGAATCAGCGACGGAAGATAAAATCTGAATTTTTTCATTCTCCCACCTCCGAATAGAAAATTTTTTCCGTCGGTTCGCATATAACGCCTATACGCTCGTCCGAAGAGCCGAGAATGTCTTTTTTGCAAGTATATAGCGTTAATTTAGATTTTTCTGACGGCACTACATATTTATTATTGTCCTTGCGGAACTCTATCAGCTCGCTGACTGTATAGGTAAACTGCCCGTAATTCGTGCTTACAGTTACAACGTCGCCGATTTTCAGATTATTAAGCTCCGAAAAAAAAGTATCAGCATGAGCACTTATAACCGAATTTCCGTCATTTCCGAACACGGCAGAGCCTACTGACTGACAAGCCCCTCTCTCGAAAATTTCACGGTCGCTTCCCCAGTATACAGGAATGTCAACGCTGAACGCATCGCATTTTATCATTGCATAGAGTTCGCCGAATTTTGGACGGATAACCTGACCGCTTTCGCTCGTCTCGCCTTTATAGCCGTCCATGATTTCGCTGTCCCTTATAACAAGCCCCTTTGTACCGCTATCGGGAGTAATTTTAAAATCGTCCATAAATGCAATATTCATATAAACTTTTAACTTGTCATACGGCTTTATCATGGCGACAAGAAAAATCCCTGCACAGAGACAGCCCACTATAAACGGCGTTATTATGTGCAGTGCGATACTCCCCTTTTTTGAATTATCTTTCATTCTTTTCACCGTTTTTCCTGAAACTGCCGTAAACCGCACAAATCATCGCAACTGCCGTCATGAAAAACCCTCCCGAAACGGCAAATATTCCTCGCCTGTCATACCCCGTGTCCTCAACGAGCGTACTGGCGTTCACCATTCCGACAAACTCGCCCTCGCTGTTTCGCATGGAAAGTGAAATATTATCGTCGCTTATCTCCTCAACGCTTATGTTGATTCCAAGCCCCTCGCCTACTTCAACCATTGAATCGACAATGTCCATTTTCTGCTCCATTGAAAGCTGTTTCATGATATTTCTGCGTTCCTCGGGAGTAAGGTTGTCAAGTATAACCTGTTGCTGTTCAGGCGTAAAAGTGCGGATATAGTCAGTTTTTTCCTCATATGAAAGACCCATAAATTCATTGCTCGGTATTCGGGTAAACTCCGTGCCGTCACCTGTTTCAAGAGTAATTCCGCCCGTCACCTGCTGATTTTCACTGCCGTCTGATGACGTTCCGCCGTCTGTAGCAGTCGTTGTTGAAGTGGTTTCCTGAGGCTGAGTTGTAACCTGCGGTCCTGTCGTCATGATTTTATCTTTCTGAAGATACAACTCTTCAATGAGTTCGTCAAGCCGTTCAGACGGGTACAGGTCGGGGTCGGCATAGTAATTATTATAGCCCTGTTCAATCAAATCTTCCGAATATCCCAGCTCTCGTGCGACTTCAGCCACATCGTCAACGGTCGTTGCGTATGCCGTCAGGGAACACGAAAGCAGACCCGACACCGCACAGAACGTTGCAAAGGTTTTTATAAAATTTTTTCTCTTCATAACTCTTTACCTCCGTTTTAATCCATAATTCAATTATAGC